>DGFH01000035.1 GCA_002391565.1 Anaerolineales bacterium UBA3905 | reverse complement strand
CCACCGCCCGTGGCGCAGGCGCCCATGCTCAACACGTAGCGTGGCTCGGGTATCTGGTTGTAGATGCGCACGATCGCTCGTACCATCTTTTTCGTGACCGTGCCGGAAACGATCATCAGGTCACTCTGGCGCGGGCTGGGACGCATGACCTCCATGCCGAAGCGGGCCAGATCATAACGGCTGGCGGCGGTGGCGATCATCTCGATCGCACAGCAGGCCAGACCAAAGAGCAGCGGCCACATGCTGGATTTGCGGCTCCAGTTGTAGACCTTGTCCAGCGTCGTGACCATGACGTTGGCTTGCAGGTCTTCCGGCACCTGGATGCGGTCGTGCAGAAACTCGTTCAGTTGTTCTTGCTTCAACTCGCTAAACTTCACCACCGGAGTCGTCGTCATAGAACTGTTCCTTTGTTGCGGCTTGCAGCGCGCCCACGCAGCGGCTGCCCTCTTTTCGACAATGGGGCAAGGGGCGAATTGCGAGGGGCGTTACGCCGCTGCCATTTTCATAGCTTCATGTTAAAGCACATTCAAAGCACCCTGTCGTCAGCGAGGAAGATTCGCTTCTGGCAGGTCGGATCGCCCCCAAAAAAGCTAATCCACCTGGATTGTGCAAAATTCTACATGATCGGATCACATCTGGCAACTTCCTGCGAATTTGGCGATAAAATCAGGCATCAACCGCCGACAAAATTCATTCCCTTGCTGTCTTTCATGATGTCGCCTCCTTCGGGCGACAAATGCGCCCAATAATTCTCACAATTTTCATAATAATTGACACCCGCGGCAGGCAGTGCTATACTCGCACCAATTTTCGTGTTGCCGCCAGCTACGCAGTGGCGCCCTATGCGGTGACGCTAAACGATGTGAGGAGCAGAATATCGTGGGACTTACATGGCCGTGGAAGAAGAAATCAGCCGTCAAACACAAAATTTTGTGGGTGGACCTGGGTGATTTGGGTGACCTGGTGAATCCTAGCGGACCACACGAACAATGGCAGGATCACGGCCTGGGCTTGCTGCGCACGATCATGCACAACGACGGCGTCATGACCGACATCGTCTCGACACGCGCAGTGACAGCGTGGGAGCAACTGGCGCGGCAGATGCAGGGCTACGAGATGCTGCTAATGAACGTGCGCAGCTACACCTTTCCTACCGGGCAGAAGGCGGCGAGAGTCTTCAAGGAAGTCAACCCCAACGGCATCGTGATCGCGGGTGGGATGCATGCCACAGTGGCGCCACACGAGATGCTCGCCATCAATGCCTTCGATCATGTCGTGCAAGGGCCGGGCGAAAAAACTATCCTTGACCTGGTTAAAGACCCGGCGGCATATCCGCGACTAGTGCAGGGCGTCGGCGCAAGTTCGATGGCGGAGTGGCCGATGATGGATCGCGAGCTGTGGCCCAAGCCGGTTGGCTGGCGAATGCAGCGGCGCTGGAAATGGAAATGGCCGCTTGAACCGGAGTGCGGCTGGGGGCCAGGTCCCGTGGCGACGATCATCACCAGCCGCGTCTGTCCGTGGCAGTGTGTCTTTTGCAACGAGAACTCCTACATCCCTAATATGGGGCGCAAGCCAGTCGATCAGGTGATCGACGAGTTGAACTATCTTGACCGCAAATACGGCGTTGGCTCGGTCGTCATTCACGACTCGATGTTCTTCCAGAATCCCAAATGGCTGCGCGAGTGGATCGAGAAATACCCGCGCCAGACCAAACGCTGGACTTACTGGGCGGCAGGTCGCGCCGACACTGTGCGCCAATGGCCTGATCTCTTCGAAGCGCTGGTCAAAGAGACCAACTGGCGCACTATCTCCATCGGCTTTGAATCGGGCAGCGACCGCATCCTCAAGCTGCTCAACAAGGAGTGCACCGAGGAAGACAACTACTTCGCCATCGACCTGGTCAACCGCATCGGTGATGAGCTGGAGGCGAGGGGCGAACAACCACCCAAGTTCTGGTCGAACATCATGCTCGGCATCCCCGGCGAAACGCACGAGGATGCCTTCAAGACGATGCGCATGTTAAAGCACATGAAGCGCGTCTTCCCATCGATCTCTTACTATGCGCCCTACCCTGGCTCGGCGTTGGGCTTTCAGCTGATTGCTGAGGGCAAGAGTTTAATGTCGAACGATAATTATCACCGCTTCCCAGACGACGAGAAGGTCAAGGGCGTTGATTACCAGTTCTATCGCGATCTGCTGGCTGGCAAATACGACGCCGAGATCAACAAAGGCATCGACCAGGTGACGCGCGGGGCGGAGTTATATCAGGGGACGTTGGTGAAGGCGTGAGATTTGGAGATTGGAGATCAGAAGATTGGAGATTGGAGATTAGCGTTTCCTCGTCTCCCCTTCTCTCTCCCTCTCCTATCTCCCTTCTACCTACAAAGTGATTGAGATTTATGAGCAGCTTCTCGAATCCGCACTATATGTATCTTTTCACCCTTAAAAACGGCAAGAAGAAGCTGGCGTATGGCGAATCGCCGGAGGATGCGCTGGAGATTCTGCGCATCCGGCTGAACGAGGCCGAGATGAGCGAGATTCTGACCGACCAGTTCATCAAGATCAACCAGCGCGAGTTGCAGCAATACGTCAATGATCTGGGCTGAAACGACCTGGGCTGAGATGCGGGTGAGTGACAGGCAACAGGCGATACTCATTGCCCTGCAGGCGGGAGATCGGCTCAAGGTGCATCGAACCATGGACGGTGAAAAGCTCTATTTGCTCCATCGTCGCGATGAGTCGGATGCCATCGTTGTAGACGCCGCCATCGTTGCCCGTTTGGAGCGCAACGGGCTGATCGAAAGCAATATGAAGTTCCCGGTTGCAACGTTTCTACTTACCGATCAAGGCGTCGCCGCCGCTGCAAAGCTCACCGGCAGCCCACAGATGCCAATAGGTCCGCGCAATTTTGGGTAAACCAAATAATTCTCATAAATTTGAGAATAATTGACATGGCGTCGGCGTCGTGATATAACCGCACACGCAGGAAATGTTGATTTGGGCGGCGCGCCGCCACAAGGAAACGCATCACCGTGCACGCAGTTCGCAAGCATATTTTGGAAATACTCAAAGAGTCGGGTGGCTCCACCGTTGCTGAACTGGCCGAGCGCCTTGACATGGCGCCGGTGTCGGTGCGCCATCACCTCGACATTCTCCAGGGCGACAACCTGATTAAGATCGGGCGCATTGAACGCACAGGCAGCGTGGGGCGCCCACAACAAATTTATCAGCTCACCGACGACGCAGCCGAGCTTTTTCCCAAGAACTTTGCGCTGCTGGCAGCTGGCATGGTGCGTCAACTCAAACAGTTGTTGCCGCCCGACCAGGTGGAAGCTGTCTTTGCATCGCTAGCCGCGGAGATGGCGGCGGAAGCTGACCTGGCTGTATTGGAAACGCTGCCGTTGGCTGAACGGCTGGATCAGGTGGCGGCTTTTCTCAACGCACGCGGCTATCTGGCGCGCTGGGAGCCATGCACAACGGATGGCGCTGCTCAGTTTGTGCTCTACAAACATAATTGCCCTTACGCCGGGCTGTCGGGCGAACATCGCGAATTGTGCCAGATGGATCAACTCCTGATCGATCGCCTGGTGGGGGTGCATTGCGATCGCACAGCATCGGTTGCCAACCATGATCGTTGTTGCACATACCAGATCGGCGTCGAGGAACAAATTGTCTCGCCGGCTACCCTGCCAATGCGCACGGCGCCAATCGAGTTTGCATTGTATAATCAGGAAGTTGTACTGGCGGCTTGATGAGAAATGTTGAACTTCAGGTAAACGAGGATGCGGTGATCAACAACGTCAGTCTCTTCTCCACTGCATATGGCAAAGTCACCATGGCGTCGCTGCCCGGTGAATTTCCTATTGACCCAACCTTTGACCGCTATGGGCGCCGCATCAACTACCTGCGCATCAGCCTGACCGATGCCTGCAACCTGCGCTGCGTCTACTGTATGCCGGAAGATATGAGCTTCCGCCACCGCAGCGAATTGATGTCTGATGACGAACTACTTTATCTTGTCAAGATCGCAGCCAGCCTGGGCGTGACCAAGATTCGGTTGACGGGCGGCGAACCCACGATCCGGCCAGGGATTGTTGACCTTGTGCGTGCAATTGCTGCAACGCCCGGCATCAAAGACCTGGCGATGACGACCAACGGCATTCTGCTCGACAAACTGGCGGCGTCGCTGGCGGCAGCCGGGTTAAAACGCGTCAACATCAGCATCGACACCCTCGACGCCGAGAAATTTCACCGCATCACACGTTGGGGGCATCTCGACGACGTGTGGCGCGGCATCCATGCTGCGGAAGCCGCCGGGCTGACGCCGATCAAGCTCAACGCCGTGATCGTGCGTCACTTCAACGACGGTCAGGACATGATTGACCTGGCGCAGCTCACGGTCGAGAATGACTGGGAAGTGCGCTTCATCGAAATGATGCCCTTTGGCGAGGTGAGCGACTTTCAGCAGACCAACGTTGTGCCCTACGCCGAGATGAAGGCGCGCATCGAAGCGCACTTCGGGCCGTTGGAGGAGGCGAGCTACGACTACGTCGATCCCAGCCGGCCGTTTCGCATTCAAGGCGCAATGGGCACGCTTGGCTTCATCAGCAGCGTGACCGAGCCGTTCTGCCAGGGCTGTGGCCGCGTGCGCCTGACGGCAGATGGGAAGCTGCGTCTCTGCCTGCTGCGCGACGATGAAGTAGACTTGTTGACGCCGCTGCGCGCAGGCGCTTCGTGGGACGAGCTGCGGGCGCTGATGCGCGACGGCGCCTATCACAAGCCGTGGGGGCATGAGCTGTCGGCAGGCAAATTCGCTGAAAACCGGGCAATGAACCAGATCGGCGGATAAGTGAGCAACGTGTTGCGTGACTCGTGTTGCGTGGTGAAGCAATTCCGATACATACATAACATTCAATACGCAACACGAACCACGCAATACGCAACACGTTTTTTAAGACAAGGAGACCAGGGAACCATGATTACTTTGACTGAAACCGCTGCCAGCAAGCTCGGCGGCATTATGGCAGAGAAGGGCTTGAAGGAGTCTCATGCGCTGCGCGTCTTTGTCAAGGGCGGCGGCTGTGGCGGGATGCAGTACGGCATGACCTTTGACCAGCCGCGCGATGGCGATGAGCAGTACGAAATGCACGGTCTGCGTGTGATCGTCGACCCGACCAGCCTCTTCTACATCGACGGCTCCAGCATTGACTACGTCGATAACCTGATGGGCGGCGGCTTCCATATCGACAATCCGCAGGCGACCAGCTCCTGTGGCTGTGGCAGCAGCTTCCGCACCGCCAAGAGCCACACTGGCGACTGTCTCTTATACAC
>DGFH01000316.1 GCA_002391565.1 Anaerolineales bacterium UBA3905 | reverse complement strand
TTGATCCTGCTCGCCGGCCTCCAGTCGATCCCCAGGGACATGTACGAAGCTGCGGACATGGATGGCGCCAATCGCTGGCAGAGTTTCCGCGGCATCACGCTACCGCTGCTCATGCCAACGCTGTTGGTGGTATTGGTGCTTTCTGTGATCCGTGCGGTGCAGGTCTTCGACCAGGTGTGGGTGTTGACTGGCGGCGGCCCTGGCACGGCCACCGTTTATGTGGTGCAATACATTTACGAGACGGCGTTCGCCAATCAAACCCGGCAATTTGGCATGGCGTCGGCGGCGTCGGTGGTGTTGGGCATCGTCCTGCTCGTGCTGACCTTGATCCAGCTGCGCGCCGGGCGACAATCAGATATTGCGTAATGGCGTGAGGTGCACGTCACGCGTCACTCGCCACACATCAGGCAGTTCGTGGCGGTTGACAGATGACGTATGGCATTTCATTCTTCTTGCTCTGGAGGTGCGACATGACCGGCATCGGCGAATTTCTGACCCGCACGCGCGGGCGGGGGCGGCTCGACGGCAGCGACATCTTGACCTACGCCTATCTGGCGCTTGGCACGGCGCTCATGTTTCTGCCGGTGCTCTGGCTTGTCTTCTCGTCCTTCAAGACGCAGGCCGCCCTGTTGCGCTTCCCGCCCGACCTCCTTCCTTACGACCAGAAGTCGGTCATGGTGGAAGGCTATGACCAGCCTCTCCCGCTTTTCAACGTAACCATGCCCGATGGGAGCGTCCGCCAGCTGGCGCAGGTGCGCCGCGTGGGACTGGAAGGGCAGATGGTGGACCCGGCCAACCCCGGCGAGATCATCAAGGTGAGCATCAACGACCGCGAAGAAGTGCGCACAGTGCGCCTGGCATGGGAGAATTACACGGAGCCGCTGCAGCGCTTCAATTTCCTGGTCTATCTGCGCAATAGCGTCGTCGTCACCGTCGCTGCCACAGTCATTACGTTGCTCATCAACAGCATGGCTGCCTTTGCCCTCGCCAAATACGAATTTCGCGGCAGCACGTTTATTTTCCTTGTCATCATCAGCACGCTCATGATCCCGATCTCGGTGATCCTGGTGCCCGTCTTCCTGGTGATCACCGGCATCGGTTGGAACAACAACCTGTGGGGCGTGATTGTGCCCGGCGCGGCCACGCCGACCGGCGTCTTCCTGCTGCGCCAGTACATGTTGACCATTCCCGACGAACTGCTCGACTCGGCGCGCATCGATGGTGCGTCGGAGTGGCGCGTCTACTGGCAACTCATCATGCCGCTGTCGGCGCCGGCGCTGGCGGTGCTGGCAATCTTCTCGGTGATGTGGCGCTGGAATGACTTTCTCTGGCCGCTGATCGTGCTCAGCCGCAGCGAACTCTTCACGCTGCAGGTCGGGCTGGCTTCCTTCCAGGGGGAATTGAACACCCCCTGGAATTACGTGCTGGCAATGACGGTGATGACGCTGCTGCCGATCACGCTAGTCTTTGCCGTGCTGCAGCGTTTCATCACGACGGGAATTGCCACGACGGGAATGAAATGAGTTGAGTTGGCGTGGCGTTTGCCTGCCACCTGCGCCCCGTGGCGCCGACGTACTCTGACGCCGGGCGTAACAGACGACCGTTGGCGAGTTGTTCGCGGGCGTGCGCAATCCAACCCGCGGTGCGCGCCAGGGCAAAGGTTGGGGTAAATAACGCCGACGGCAGCCCCAGGCCGTGCAACAAGAGCGCCGTATAAAACTCCACGTTGGTCTGCAAGGCGCGTCCGGGTTTGTATTCTGCAAGCAGCCGCACTGCCGTCGCCTCCACGTGCTTTGCCAGCTCGAAGAGCGAGCGATCACCATCCGTCGCATATAGCGCCTCTGCTGCGGCAGCCAGCACCTCAGCGCGTGGATCGCGCACCTTGTAGATGCGATGTCCAAAGCCCATCAGTCGTTCCCCTGCCGCCAACCGGGCGCGCAGATAGGCTTCGGCGTGCTCTGCCTTGCCGATGGCAAAGACCATCTCCAGCGCTGGGCCGGGCGCCCCGCCGTGCAGCGGCCCTTTCAGCGCGCCCAATGCCCCGATCACAGCCGAGGTCATATCCGATTGCGTGGCGATGATCACCCGCGCCGCAAAGGTGGACGCATTAAGACCATGATCGATCACTGTGTTGAGATAGGTCTCTAACCCGCGTACGCGCGCGGGCGTGGGAGCAACGCCGGTCAACATGTACAGGTAATTGGCTGCATGTCCCAAGGCCGGGTCAGGTGGAATCGGCGTCTTGCCCTGGCTGAGCCTCCAGTACGCCGCTACTGCCGCTGGTAAGCGCGCCAACAATGCAATGTCACGGCGTCGGTCGTTGCTGTCGTCCGTAGGCAGATCGATGTCACACACGCCAGCCACCATCCGCAACGCATCCATCGCCGGGCGCTGCGCAGCGGCAGCTGCCCGCAATAGATCGCACGCAGCGGTGGGCAACATTCGCCATTGCGCCAGTTCGACGCGCATCTGCGCCAGTTCGGCCGCAGCGGGCAGGCGATCATGCCATAGCAGAAACACCATTGCTTCGAACGGTGCAACAGGGGCAATCTCTTCGACCCGATAGCCTGCCAGGATCAACTCACCGTGCGCGCCATCGACATGGCTCAAGCGCGTCTGCGCCGCCACCACCCCCTCCAACCCGGAGACGTATCCCTGCCCATTATTCATTATCCTATCTCCCTTCGCCGTGAACCTCAACGCGATTCTTGCGCCATGACAGGCGCCGCCACTGACGACGACCGCCATGACGATCAACTTGACACGATGACACTCTAGCGAAGATAATCAACATTGTCAATCTTGATTC
This sequence comes from Anaerolineales bacterium UBA3905, assembly GCA_002391565.1. GTDB lineage: Bacteria > Chloroflexota > Anaerolineae > Caldilineales > Caldilineaceae > Caldilinea. The sequence goes on along the minus strand of DGFH01000316.1, from coordinate 13,901 downwards.
AAAAATCAATCTATTTGTCGAGGAGAACGTACATGGAGACTTCCGACCGCTATCTCAGCGCCCGTGAAGCTGCCGGGCGTTTGGGCGTCAGCCTGGCGACGCTCTATGCTTATGTCAGCCGTGGCTTATTGCGTTCGGAGGAAGGTGCAGGCGAGAGGCGAGCACGGCGCTACTACGCAGAGGATGTCGAGGCGCTGCTGGCGCGTAAGGAATATCGACGTGAGCCACATCGCGTCGCCGAAAGCGCCTTGAATTATGGCGCCCCGGTGCTGGAATCAGCCATTACGTTGATCCAGGATGGGCGACTCTACTATCGGGGATATGACGCCCTGGCGCTGGCGCAGCAGCAGAGCGTCGAAGCTACAGCAGCATTGATCTGGCTCGACCGATTAGATGCAGGCGATCTGTTTGTGCGTGCAGTGGCGCAGGCGCCCACTATGACGCCAACAGTGGACGCCGGCAGACATCCCATTGCTGCTTATCAGATGGCTCTGGCGCGCGCAGCGCTCGACGACGTGGCCGCCTATCTCACAACCCCGGAGGCAGTGGCGGCGACTGGTGCGCGCATTTTGACGTTGCTGGTGGCGTGCACGACCGGTCAGGCGGTGACGTTGCCACTGGTGCACGCCCTGCAACACGCCTGGGCGCCGACACAGCCGGACGCGGCGCCGCTGCTGTCGGCGGCGCTGATCCTGTGTGCTGACCATGAGTTGAATGTCTCGACGTTTACGGTGCGCAGTGTGGCCTCAGCCGGCGCCACGCCCTATGACGCGGTGATTGCCGGTCTTGCTGCGCTGCATGGGCATCGACATGGCGGTCACATTGCACGCGTGACTGCGCTGCTGCACGCCGCCGCTGCTGATCTCCCCGGCGCAGTGAAAGGCTTCCTGGCGCGCGGCGAGGCGCTGCCCGGGTTTGGCCATCGACTCTACCCCGACGGCGACCCACGCGCCCGCCTGCTGCTGACGTTGGCGGCAACGCACCGCCCCAATGCGCCTGTAGTGCAATTGGCGCAGGCGCTATGTGCGTTGGTGCAGCAAACGCTCGCCCTGCACCCCACCATCGACCTGGCGTTGGAGGTGATAGCGCAGGCATTGGCGCTGCCGCCTGCGGCTGCTCTGGCGATCTTTGCGCTCGGTCGCACCATTGGGTGGATCGGTCATGCCGGCGAACAGTACGCCAATGGACAACTGATCCGCCCACGTGCGCGCTATATTGGACGCCAGGCGACGACATAATGGCAGGAACGTATGGCCTGTTGATGAGGTGATTCAGTTTGGGTAAGCCCCTGCGTAGCGTTCCTATTCGCATCTGGCCTGCCCGCGTGATACAATCTCCCTGCAGGCACACCACTTTCGCAGTTTGCGACCTCACACGTCTGATGCGCAGCCAAGTCGGCGCGCCGGTGTGGCGTGAACCCAACCGCTCCAGTGACAATGAAAGGCGCCGATCATGGACAAATCTCTGGCTGAATCCACTTATGTTAGCGACCTGGGCGACGGGCTGATCTGTCGGTGGTCGACTGCCGCTGACATGTCCAAGATTGCCCAGGCGATGGGCGCCATCTACCGCGACCACGCCGAACAGCCCGCCAGCCCGCGTGCAATGGATATTGCGCGTGCGCTGATGGCCGGCGATTTCCCATACATGGGGCCGAACGATTTTGCCCTGGTGGAGGATGTCAGCAAGCCCGATCGTCCAGTCGTCGCCTACACCTGTCTGTGGCGGCTGCGCTGGCGTTACGCCGATATCGACTTTGGCGTCGGTCAGCCGGAGATGGTCGCCACGCGGCCCGAATATCGCAATCGCGGGCTGGTGAGGGCGCTCTTTGCCATGATCCACGCCCGCAGCGCCGCCGAAGGGCATCTCGTCCAGGCGATCACCGGCATTCCCTATTTTTATCGGCAATTCGGCTACGAGTATGTCCTCGACCTGGAGGGCAGCCGCATTGTCCCGGTGGCGGCGATTCCTGAAAAGAGCGGCGACGCCCCAGAACCTTTCGAGTTGCGCCTGGCGACGTTGGACGACGTGCCACAGTTGATGGCTTTCTATACCCGCTCGCGCGGCGATAGCCTGGTCTGGAATGAGGCGCCGGAGACCTTTTGGCGTCACCACATCGCCGCTTGGGATGACCCTTCTGTACAGAACGACCCGCTGCGCACAATCCTGCATGGTCGGTTACACATGATCGTGACTCGCGAGGGGACAACGGTCGGCTACAGTCGCGTGGCGGCCAAACGCTGGAGCGAAAAGCTGCAGGTTTGGGGGCTATACTTGGAGCCGGGCGTCAACTGGCAGGTGGCCGCGCCCTGTCTGCTGCGCGCCTTTCATACATGCGGTCAGACGATTCCGGCGGTCGAAGACAACGCCAAACCGTTCAACACGATCGAGTTCATGCTGGGGCGCACCCATCCACTGTACACGATGATGGAGGATGCGCTGCCGCTGCGCACGATTCCTCCCTACGCCTGGTATCTGCGTGTGCCCGACATTCCCGCCTTCATCCAACGCATCGCCCCGGCGCTGGAAGCGCGACTGGCTGCTTCCGTTCTGGCTGGCTACAGCGGTAAGGTGACGATCGATTTCTATCGTGGTGGGCTGCGTCTGGTCTTCGGCGCGGGCAAGTTAACCGAAGTTGCACCGTGGTGCGCGCCGGCTTACGGTGATGAGGCCGACGCCGGTTGCCCGGCGCCGGTGTTTTTGCAGTTGCTCTTCTGTTACCGCAGCCTGGCGGAACTGCGCGCTTTCTTCCCGGATGTATGGGCAAGAGCGGCGTCAGCGCGCCTGCTCGAAGTATTGTTTCCCAAACTGCCGTCACAGGTTCATGCACTCAACAACGTGTAAAACATGGCTCAAGAGCAATGAAGCGGATCGGCTTCCGTTCAGGCGCTAGGGCGGACCGAAAATGTGGTTACAAATTGCTTCCACGGTCAGGCTTGCTGCGCCGCACATGCATATCCATCAGGTGCGTCAGCGTGCGCGTTGGGTCATCGGTCAGGCCGCTATGCACTGGCGAACATTGGATCGTCGTGCTGTGGGGCGCCACCAGCCAGTGAAACGCCTCCGCCTGTCCCAACCGCCCAATTGGCCCTTCACCCGTACAGATTGCCGGGATCAGCGCCAGATGCTGCCGCACCAGGTCGAGATCGAGCTGCGGCGCCAGCGCAGCCAGCCGGGTTTCATCTAGCTCGATTTGCGCGGCGAGAAAGCGCCGTGTACGACAAAAGAGGATCACACCGGCGTTGATAAACTCCTCGCGCGTCACATCGGGCACGACGCGGATCACTGCGTAGTCATACGAACACTCTGCGGGCACGCAGCGCCTCCTCGACGAAGATGGCCGAATTTTCTAGTCGCTCGGTCAGATAAGCGACATAGGCCGCGCGCAGCTTCGCTGGGTTGCCAAACGCTGCATCGAGCGCCAGCCACACATCCGGCGTCTCCGCCACAATCGCTGCCAAGCGTGCAGCGTCCAGCAGACGATGGGCGTGAGCGTCTGCTGCTTCCAGCTCACTCGCCAGTTGCAGCAGGGTGTGGTGCGCTATATGCGGAAAAGGCGAACGCGCCCGCTCGTGATAGGTTGCCCAATCGTGGTGAAAGTAGAGTGCGGCGCCGTGGTCGATCAGCCATAGCGCCTGCTGCCATAGCAACAGATTAACGTTGCGGTCGGTGCGATCGACGTTGGTCACGAAGGCATCGAACCAGACGATAGTGGAGGCCAGGTCGGCGGGGGGCGGCGGCTGCAGCAGCGGGTTGTAGGCAAACGCACCTGGCAGAAAACGCATCCCCAGATTGAGCCCGACGCTGGCGCGCAACAGGTCGAGAATCTCCTCGTGGCGTTCGGTGCGCGCCAGCAGCGGTGACAACTCCATAAACACCAGTTCGGGCACATTCAGCCCCAAGGCGCGCCCGATCTCGCCTGCAATCAGTTCGGCAATCAGCGCCTTGGGGCCTTGTCCGGCGCCAACAAACTTCATCACATAGAGCGCGCCGTCATCCGCCTCTACGACGGCAGGCAGCGACCCACCTTCGCGCAGCGGTGCGATATACCGACTGGCTGTCACCGTGCGTATCATCTCAGTTCCCATTTTCTCATCGATTGCGCGCTCTGCACGGCCTCCCTGTCATAGCGAGAATGGCGGAAAGGGCGAAACGGTGGGGTCAGTATTTTGCCTTGCGTCCGCCCTTGAGTTCAGCCTGCATCGCCTTCAGGCCGTCCATGTCGCCCTGCGCGGCGAGGGCAGCTTGCGCCGGCCAGGTGGTCGGGTCGCTGACGGCGAAGCGACGCCCAGCGGCCAGCAGCAGGCTGCGCAACTGTTCGGCGGAAGCGGCGGCCAGCCCTGCAAACGTGGTGATGCCATGCTGCGCCAGTAATTCGGCAATCTTGGGGCCGATGCCTTCGATGAGCTCCAGATTGTCCGGCGTCACCGGCGCGGCGACTTCCACGGCGCGGGTGCTCTCGCTCACGGACGGCGCCGATGCTGCCGCTGCGCGTTTCTTGCTTTTCTTGGCAGGCTTTTCCGTCGTGGGTGCGGCCTCGGTCAAGGCGGGCGCAGCAGTTGCCGGTTGCTGCGCGGCTTTTCGACCTTTCCTGGTTTTAGGGGCAGCCTCCGCCGTCTCCACGGGGACTGCTGCAGTTTTCTTCGCCGTCTTTCTGGGTTTGGCAACAGGCGCCTCTGGGACGGACGCTGCCGTTGCGTCCGGTCGGGGGCGCGTCACGATGCCGATGGCGTCGACATACCAGTCAGCTCGGCCAAAGAAGCCGACGACTTCGCTGTCTTCCGGGGCCAGAAAGGAGAAAGAGACCTCGCCACTATCGCCGCCATAAGTGGGCGAGACGCGCAGGTTGGTGTGAAAAGCAATGCTGTCTACATAGCGCCCACTGCGTCCGCTGACGCCAATGAGATATTCGCCCGGTTCGAGCGTGAAGCGATGGGCGTATGAACCATTGCCGCCAAAGCCGGGCAGCGCATGGATAGCACCCTCGGCGTCGGTGTAGATGACCCGGATGGAGTCAATGTACCAGCCACTTGTCACTTCAATTTCGCTAATGCGCGCACCGGATGGAATCACATACCCTTCGATAGGCAGGCCGCCATCGCCGCCGCTTGGCCCAAGTTTCACGTCTTCCATTTGCATTTGCTCCTTTTGAGTTGCTGTTGGTTGATTATTTCATGACAGGACGCAGCTTCAGCGCCAGTTGCAAGGAAAACCGTGCATCGGCGTCATCCAGATCCAGTTGCGTAATGTGGGCGATCTGCTCCAGCCGATAGGTCAAAGTGTTGCGGTGGATGTGCAGGCGCGCCGCCGTCTGGCTCAGGTTGCCGTGACAACTGAAGAAGGCGTCGAGCGTCTGCACCAGTTCGGCGTTGCGATTGTCGTCGTGGCTGATCAATTTGCCCAGCGTCTTGCGATAGAAGCGCGCCGCTTCCGGGTTGCTGCCCAGCCCGGTGAGTAGTTGATAGAGACCCAGATCGCCAAAATAGGTGACGGGCGAGGTTTCCCATTCTTTGCCCAGCCGCCAGCTTTCGCGCGCCTGCATCTGGCTCTGCCCCCAGTTCGCCGGCCCCACGCCAGGTCGCCCAATGCCGATGACCACGCGCGCTTTGGGGTGTGTGCTTTGCAGTCGCGTCGTTAATTCTTGCGCCACAATCTTGAGTGAGCGGCCACTCTTGGGATCATCGACCGGCCAGAAGACCAGCACGCCTTCCTCGCGGCGGGCGTAGGGCGCAGTAACGTTTTGCTGCTGGATGAAGCGCAACAGTGGTGCAGGCCAGTTGGGTACATTCGTCGCCTCGATCAACATGGCGACGTGCGGTTTCGTCAGATCGTAGCCGAGCGATGCGCCGCGTTGAATCCACGCCTGTTCATCGGCGATCTCGGCGGCGAGCAACTCGTCCAGGAAGGTGGCGCGCATGCGTTCTTCGGCGATGCCGACAGCATTCTGCTTGGCCCATTCCAACGCCGCCGCCGAAGCGCCCTGCAATGCCGCCACCTCCTCGACAGCAGAGATCTCCTGCCCGGTGGCAGCGGCGCGTCGCAATAAAAGACAATAGCCGCGCACGACATCGCCCACGCAGATCGCCGATACTGTGGATTCACGAAAGCTGTGCATTGCACCATTAGCGCCCAACGGCAGTATACCCACAGCTTGCAGGAGCGAGCCGGGTGGTTGTGTTGCCATCCAACTGCGTAGCATCGTTGGGTTGGGTAGTGCATCGAGCAGCGCCTGTTGTTGATCTGGTGTGTTCTGCTCCAGCCCCGCCGTCACCGAGACGCGACCGTCTTCGGCCACCAGCACGACCGGCTGCTGCACAAAGGCAAAGAGTTGTTGGGCGATCTGCTGCAAGCCGCCGCCATCCAACGCCGCCCGGCTCAACTCGCGCTGCAATTCGGCTGACCGTTGTGCGATATAGCCCGAACGATCCACGATCAGGCGAATGATAGCGCGCTCGACCTGAGTCAACGACACGCCGTCGGGCAGGCGGAAGAGGGCAATCCGGCACTCATTGGCGGCGGCGATGGCGGCATCGGCGACCGGCCCCACCACCGCCACACCAGAGATGCCCGGTGCACGCAGGCTGTAGACAACGCGCTCCAGCCGCGCCTTAGGGTCGAGCAGGCGCAAATCCTCCATATCGACCAGGGCCAGCTCGTTGCCATCTAGTTTGGGAAACGCTGGCGGGCTGGGGCGCAGGCTGCACGCCCAACTCACAGGGCGGTTCAAAAACTCGCTCCCCACCAGCAAACGAGTTTCCTGGGGAAGCGCTAAATGATAAACGTCACCTAATGTCGCCGTGCTTTTGTACATAATTTCTCATCTTGCGCCGAAAACAACGCACTGAAGCCATTATAGAACCGACTAAAGACACAAGGCAAAGCCGACTGCCCATGTGGATTGTTCAACTTGCACGAATGGCGCTTTCATGCCTGCTATCCTCATTGCCAATCCCCGAAACGCGACAACAAAAAAACGGCGGTCAAGTTTCTAACCGCCGTTTAACCAGACAAATCGTTTGGATGTGAATTGCTATGAGGTTCCGCCAGGATTTCAACACCGCCCTGAAGAGGACAAGGCGTGAACTATGTCCTTACTCACGCACAGCGGACGCCATGAACGCCGCTGCAGTTCCACCCCACAGCGCCCAGAGCATCGCCCAGCCGAAGCCCACCCACGCCGGGTCTTGACCGATCATCAGCCCGATCAGGAAGAAGCCGGCGACGCCGAGAATGAAACCAAGCAGGCTGCCCAGCCAGATGCGTCCCAGGCCAAAGCTGCGGTTGAAAGCCCACACCAGCAACGGCCAGATGATGATCGGCGATAACAACGGCAGGATGAAGCCGATAATGCCGCCAATCAACGTCTTCCAATCCTGTCCCAGTTTGCCCGCTGCAAGCTGGTAGCCGATGACCGGGCCGGCGCCGGTCAGGATGAACGCCAGACCGTATAGGATCGGCATTTTGGCGCTCAACAACATCATGAAGGCGGCGCCGATCAACCCTGTGGCAATGCCCCCATACAGCGAAGCCATCAGCGGGCTGGCGGCAGGACGCGCACCGGCGGACGAGGTCGACATCGTACTGGTCATGGTCATCACTCCTTGACGTTGGAGATAAAGGCGTTCAATACAGGTGTCCGCATGATAGACGAAAATCGTGCGACGCGCAACCTGTGAAAAAGTCGATTCACGCGTCGGGCAGCTCGTCCCACTCCGCCAGCAGCCAGGCGCCGACGACGAGATAGCTGTTGCGCCCGGCAGGCGTCGTGATCACCAGCACCAGCCCATCATCGTCATCCACTGCCACATCGCCCAGGTAGGCGTGCGCGCCGACGAACGCCCTCAGCCGTGCGCCGGTTTGCTCCAACCCGCGCCAGGCTGAGGCGTCGGGATCATCAAAGCAGGCGACGCCGTACATCTCGAAGTAGACGCCATCTTCCAGATAAAGATCAAGGTCGAAGGTCGTCTGTGCAGCGGGATCGACCGTCTGCGCCGCCAGCGCATCGGCAAGTGAATCGTCCCACAAGGCGACGTGCACAATGCGCTGTCCGATCAAGGTTGCCAGCTCGTCGTAGGTTTCATCATCGACGCTCGTCAATAGGGGTAGTTCTTTGTCAGCCTCTCGCATGGCTCACTCCTCGGCATCAGGCGCAATCACGATCATGCGCGTTGGAATCGTCATCGGTTGCTCAAACCACTGACCGCCCGCTTCAAAGTGGCTGAAGCGCATCGGCAGCCCCTGGTCGATGAAGGGGTTGGGGCCTTCCGCCAGGTGAAAATGAAGATGTGGTCCCGGCGACATGCCACTGTTGCCCACGCGCCCGATCAGCGCCCCGCGGCGAATGATCTGCCCCTCGTTGACGGCCAGGCTGGCCTGTTGCAGCGCGCCGTAGTAGCTGAACTCGCCGTTGCCGTGGCTGATGGCGACAGCGTTGCCCAGCAAGCGGCGCGGGTCGCCGCGAAAGAGGCGCGGGTCGGGCGCTGCACCGGGCGCCAGATCGGGCATGTCATAGATGACGGCAGCCACCTTGCCGCCCGCCGTCGCGTAGACCGGCTGGCCCCAACTGTAGTGATCTTCCAGTTTCATACCATCGCCCTGGAAGAAGCGATTGTCCGGCCCCAGCCGCACGAAGTCGGTGGCGTAGGCCTGCGAAAAGACTTCCTGCTTGTGTCGGTCGCTCCAGTCGGCGCCCTGGATCGCCCACCAGGCGCCGCGCAGCGGGAAGTGCAGATCGGTCTTCTGCTCGTGAAAGCGCACCGGAATCTGGAGCGAGTGTTGTGCATCTGTGGCGCGCCCGGCGGCGCGGGCGATCACCGTCACGTCGATGTGGGTCAAGGTCTCGTAGGCGGGCGCCATAAAGTGCAGCCCGCGCAGCGCAATGCCGGCGCCCGGCGCAATGCTCAAGTCTGAAGACCCCAATCGTTGGGCGATGATGCGCGCCGGCCACTGTTGTTCGAAGATCAGTTGATGGTCGTGGTAGCCTTGAAAGACGACGCCGCGCAGCTCAAGCGGGCGGTCGGTGGCAGTGACGCCCAGATCGAACGCCACTTCTTGCATCGGCTGCAAAATTGGAAAGGGCATTTCGGTATATTGGGCCGCCACCACCACCGGCGGCCGACTTTCCAGAATCATTGCTTGCTCCTCTGTTCAGCGCCCTTGTCGAATCTGATGACTGAGCAAAGCGCGTCCTTTGATGAATTCCAACATCCACTTGCGTTGTGCGTCGCGTTCGTGACGCCGCGCCGGGTGTTCGGCATGCACCACCTGGTCGATGACAGCCAACACTTCCAGCGCCTCCGCCGGGCTGAGGCGGTAGTAGCGTTCCTCAGTTTCCAGATTATCGGTGCGCTCCCAGCGGTCGATCCAGTCGTTGAGGTAGTAAGTGTAACAAGTGCGACAACGCCAGATGCTGAAGGTCTGCTTGTCGCCTTCGGGCGTCGCCACTGCCAGGGCGCCCAGGTTGGCGATCCGTCCCTGACATGCAAAGCATGGCTCGGTGCCCGCCCCCACGCCGCTGCGTTCGATGACTCGTTGCTCCCACGTTGGCGCTGGAGCGACACCGGATGAGGCAGATTTGTGCAGCCAGCGCCGCAGTTGACCGGCCAGCGTCCAACGTTCGTCACTCTCCTGCTCGGCGCGTTTACGGATCGGCGCCACGGCTGCGGGCGCACCTGTTGGCGCAGCGACTCCTGTCGGCGAAGGCGCGTCAGCGATTTGCCAGTGGTCGCAGGGGAGCGCCAGGAGCGATTGCGCCGTCAGCGCCTCTGGGAGAGACTCTGCACTATGCCGCCATGCGCAAAGTCCGGTGGGCAGATCATCGGGTGTGCGGGCGGCGTGCGGGCGCCAATGGGTGCATCCACCGCAGGTGACCGGTCGCCAGCCTGTCGCCGCCAACGCCTCTGTCAGCACAACGCCTAACGTCGCCGGCTCCGGTGCGACAATCCGCACGAGTGGCGCCGCCGCGCCGCCTGCGTGCGCTTCCAACTCGACAACGCACGCAGGCGGCGCGGCGTACCACAAGATGCGCGCCCAGCGCCGCGTGGCTTCGTCGTCGGCCTGAGTCATCGGCGCCAGCCGCACGCGTTGATAGACCATCGTGCGCGTGCCAGGGAAGACGCCTGACATCGTGGCAAGGTTGAAGAGTTGAAAGGTCTCGCTCATCAGGATCGCTGCTGCGGGTGCATGGCGCAGCCTATTTCCCGTTGGCGTCGTTGATCAGGGCGGCGGTCTCGCGCACAGTGGCGGCAGGGTCGGCGTCGCCGTCCACCACCTTCACAAACATGTCGCCACCGTAGCCCCATGCCTGTGACATCTCGGGCAGCGCGGGCATCGGCTGGGCGTTGAGCGCCTGTTGCGCAAAGCCGGTGAGCAACGGATCGTCGCCCAACGCGGTGTTGCGTGCAGCGGGCAGGCGCTTGCCCAGCCCGGCAATCAACGCACCGCTTTCGGCAGTCGTCAGGAAGCGCGCAAACGACAGCGCAATTTTCTGCTGTTCAGGCGCCAGATTGGGGTTCATCAATACGCCGTCGGCGCTGAGCCAGGGTTGCGCCGGCCCGGCAGGTCCGGCAGGCAGCGGCGTCACCGCCAGGTTGTCGCCGAAGACCGCGCGCAGCTCCTCGATGGCCCATGGGCCGTCGACAAAATAGGCGAATTCACCTTTCTTGAAGCGGTCGAGCAACATGCCGTAATCAGGATCGACGTAGCTGCCTGGCGTCTCGCTGAGCGTACGCAGCCAGGTCAAATAGCCTGCGGCGTCGCCGCCCTGATCGACCACAGCCACGCCATTTTCATCGAAGAGACGGGCGCCATAGGCGGATAATCCCCACGCCAGGTGGTAGAGATTGTTGTAGAGGCCGATGCCCAACGTTGGCGCCTGCTGCGCCTGCGCCAGCCAACCATCCAACGTGGGGGGCAACGCCGCCGGGTCGGCCAGTGCGCGGTTGACAAAGAGGCTGACCAGCTCGTAGTTGGTGGGCAGACCGTACAACTGTCCCTGCCAGACAAAGTTGCCCAGCGCCGCTGGCCAGTATGAGTCGCGCGCCTCTGGAGGCAGCAGGTTGTCGAGCGGCTGTAGCACACCAGCGGACGCCAGGTCGCCCAGCCACCAGTTCGGCGCCAGCACCAGATCGGGGCCACTGCCGGCAAGGACGGCGTCGGCATAGGCTTGCGCCAGGTCAGGATAGGCGACAAAGAGCGTATCCACCGTGACGCCGGGTTCGGCTTGCTGATAGGCGGCCAGGATCGCGGCCAACGCGTCGCCATCTCCCTCCGCCCAACTGTGCCAGAGCACGATGCGTCCGGCGAGCGGCGTAGGCGTAGGCGTGGCGGTGGGCAGGAGGCTCGGCGCTGGTACGCCGCCGGTCGTGGTCGTTGATGCGTCAACGGCGGGCGTGGCCGCGACATTGCCAGCTTCGTTGGCTGGCGGCGTCTCCTCACATGCCGCCAGCAGCATGACGAACAGGCCGATCAGGATGACAGAACGGAGAATCGAAATTGGCAAGCGTCTCATGCGTGATCCTGAAGGTGGTCGAGCAGGGCGCGCAGCCCCAGCAGATAGCTGCGCCAGCCAAAGCCACAGATCTGCCCCACGCACACCGGCGCGATGACCGAGGTGTGACGGAATTCCTCGCGCGCGTGGATATTGCTCAGGTGGACTTCGACGGTGGGCAACTTCACGGCGGCGACGGCGTCGCGCAGGGCATAGGAGTAATGGGTGAATGCACCTGGATTGATGACGATGCCGTTTGCCCAGGCGCGCGCATCGTGGATGAAGTCGAGCAAGGCGCCTTCGTGATTGCTCTGGAAGGCGCGCACCTCATGGGGTTGCGCCGCCGCAGCGACGCGCGCATCGATGTCGGCCAGCGTCACCGCGCCGTAGATGTGCGTCTCGCGCGTGCCGAGCAGGTTCAGGTTCGGGCCATGAAGTAGTGCAATTTTTGCCATTTCGGTACAAGCTCTCTGAGATTGAGCTAAGCAGTGATTCGTCGTAGGAAGTCATCAAGCTGGACGATAGGAATACCCTGGTATTTACCCAGCGCAAGCAGATGACGATCTGCGGTAACCAGGTAATCGGCATGAGCTGTAGCAGCGCACAAAATAAACAAGTCGTCATCAGGGTCAGCGACAGCGATTGGCGGCCAAAGTCGTGAGACATCAATCACGGTGGCAAGAGTCAAAGCAAATGCCGCCAATTGTGCAGGTGTTTGCTTCAGCACTGCCAGCCGGTGACTAAGTCGCTCGTGTACCCTAACACTTCCTCCAGTTCCAGCAACATCGGATAGGCGACATAAAGAGTGAAAATCTAAGACTCGGTCAGTTGCAAGAGACGTCGGGATGGGCCATTCCACAGCAAACCTGACACCCAGATGTTGGTGTCAATGACAATCTGCATGATTTACTCGGGTGTGATGGCGCTGGCGAACCTCATGAACAATGGCGCTGATTTCGTCCAGTGTCATCGGCTCATCACCATCAGGTAAGTCGGCAACAGCACGGAGTAGAGATGCAGATTCAATATACTTCAGGAGCACCATGTCATCCTCAATCCAGACGATAAAGCGATCGCTAGGTTGAAACCGATTCGCGATTGTTTCTGGGAGTTCCAGCGTGCGTCCAGGTTTCATTGTGGCGATTTAGAACATATTATCTCCTTCGCACCCCGACTTCTTTTACAAAGCCATTATATCATGCCGGATCGGCGTAACGAATTGCGGCGATTACATGGCAGCGGACGTCACCACCGACGCAATCGCCTGCTGCACTACGGTGTCGCCAGGGTCGTCGATCATCACCACGTCACCCAGCGCCTGCGGGATGATGAAGCGTAGCTTCTTGCCGCTGCGCTTCTTGTCCTGCGCCATCGCCGCGTGGATGGCGGCGACGCTATAACCGGCGACGCTCACCGGCAGTCCTAATCGTTCCAGCAGATTGCGGATGCGCGCAGCCAGCGCCGCATCACAGCGCCCCAACGCAACGGCCATGTTTGCCGCCGCCACCATGCCCACTGCCACGGCGTCGCCGTGGCGCATCTGGTAGTGGCTCACCTGTTCGAGCGCGTGGCCGAAGGTGTGGCCCAGGTTGAGGGTGGCGCGCACCCCGCGTTCGTAGGGATCGCTCTCGACGACGCGCACCTTGACGCGTACGGCGTCCGCCACCAGTTGCAGCAGGTTGACGGGGCCTTCTTCCTCTAGCTGCGTAAAGAGGCGCGGCGCACCGATGACGCCATGCTTCACCACCTCGGCCAGCCCGGAACGGAATTCGTCCGAAGGCAACGTGCTGAGTACGGCCATGTCCATCAATACGGCGACAGGCTGCTTGAACGCACCGACCAGGTTCTTCCCTTGCGGTAGATCGACGCCTGTCTTGCCGCCGACCGAAGCATCCACCATCGCCAGCAGCGAAGTGGGAACCTGTACAAAGGGCACACCGCGCAGATAGGTGGCGGCGGCGAAGCCCGCCATGTCGCCGATGACGCCGCCGCCTACAGCGATCACCACACTCTGGCGATCCAGACCGGCGGCGATGAATTGATCGTAGAGCGAAGCCACACTTGCCAGCGTTTTGTGCTGCTCCCCTTCCGGTGCAGTGCAGATCGTGGGGGTGAAGCCAGCTACAGTCAGACTGGCGGCCATTGTTTCCGCGTGCGGACGGATCATGTCGTTGGTGACGAGCGCTGCCAATCCCGGACGCAGCCCTCGGTTCACCAGCAGCCGTCCGGCGTCGGCCAGAATGCCGTTGCCCAGCAGCAAGTCGTAATCACCCGCCGGCGAGTAGACGGAGATGCGGTTGAGACCGCGCGCTTCCTGGTCGCCTGCCGCCGCTTCGATAATCTGATCGGCAACTTCAGCGGGCGCCAGATTGGTGGTGTCAACCTGGTAGGCGATGGCGCCATAGGCCAGCCG
>DGFH01000347.1:11264-38076 GCA_002391565.1 Anaerolineales bacterium UBA3905 | reverse complement strand
CGTCGAATCCTCTTGACTTCGCGCACAGAATGATTTGGAATGGGGTAGATGCGTGGACTACAATCGCGCGCTGGATCAAGATAGAAAGCGTAGTGTCAAGCAGGCATCGACGGGCAGGATCATGGACATTCAGCAAGAAAACCCAATCAGTAGCCGCCACTATCGCGTGCTGATGATTGCCCCCACAAGCTTCTTCTCGGATTATGGTTGTCATGTGCGGATACTGGAAGAGGCGCGGTCGTTGCAACAGTTGGGACACAGCGTCACCATTGTGACCTATCGGAATGGACGCAACGTCCCTGATCTCGACATTCGCCGCACGCTGCCGATCCCATGGCGCCAGCACTATGAAGTCGGCTCTAGTCGCCATAAAGTTGTCTTTGACGCCCTGTTGGGGTTCAAAACGCTGCAATTGATGGCGACGCAGCGCTTCGATGTCATCCATGCGCATCTACACGAAGGCGCCCTGATCGGTCTTGTGCTGGGACGGCTCTTTAGCTTGCCCCTTGTCTTCGATTTCCAGGGCAGTCTGACCGAGGAGATGATCGACCATCACTTCCTGCGTCGTAACAGCGCCGTTTACCGACCGCTGCGCCGACTGGAAGAATGGATCGATCATGCTTCGCCGTTGGTGTTGACCAGTTCAAGCAACGCTGAACGCATTCTGGTGGAGGAGTTCCGCTGCGACCCGAACCGAATTCGCGCTTTGCCGGACTGCGTTGACACAACGACCTTTGCGCCGCTTAGCGCCGAAACGATGGAACAGCGCCTCGCTGACCGCCAGCGGCTGGGCATTCCCGTAGACGCGCAGGTGATTGCCTATCTGGGGCTGCTGGCCGAATATCAGGGCACCGATCTACTGTTGCAGGCGATGCAACGCATCTATCAAACGCATCCCAATGCCTATTTATTGCTGATGGGTTTTCCCCGCGTGGAGTATTATCAGAACATGGCGCAGCAACTGGGCATTGCCGAGCGCGTCATCTTCACCGGGCGCATCCCTTATGGAGAGGCGCCTGCCTATCTCCGCATCGGCGACATCGCCGCTGCGCCCAAGTTGAGCCTGACCGAGGGTGCGGGCAAGTTGCTCAATTACATGGCGTTGGGCTTACCAACCGTTGCTTTCGACACGTCCGTCGCACGTGAGTATCTGGGGGCATCTGGCGTCTATGCCGAACGCGGCAATGTTGAAAGCCTGGCGGCCAAGCTCACGCGCCTGCTTGACGACGACGAAAGCCGGCAAGCGTTGGGCAAACAACTGCGTCAGCGCGCCATCGACCTGTACAACTGGCAACGTGCGGCGCATAAGATTGTCGATGTCTACGCCGAAGCGACAGGCACGGCGTCGCCCTATCCGACGTCGTCACACCGGGTCTCCCCGGTTGATCATGGATAGGACGTCAGGAAAACGATGAGCAGCCAATCCGCAGCACTATCCGATGGCGCCTCTGGTTTGCACCGCCTGTGGCAACGCGGCAAGCGTCGCTTTGGCGCTCTCTATCGCTATCGGATGTTGATCTACAACCTGGTCGTACGCGATCTCAAATCACGCTATCGCAACAGCGTGCTGGGTTTCGTCTGGAGTTTGCTCAATCCACTGGGAATGATGATCGTCTTCACGATCGTCTTCAGCGTGCTGATGCCCAACAATCAGATTGAAAACTACCCCATCTTCTTGCTCTGCGGGTTATTGCCGTGGAATTTTTTCACCGCCAGCATTATGAGCGGCACCAACAGCATCGTTGCCAACGGCAATCTGGTCAAGAAGGTCTTCTTTCCACGCGAGGTGTTGCCGCTGGCGACGGTGCTCGCTAACCTGGTGAACTTTCTGCTGGCGCTGGTCGTTTTGTTTGCGGTGCTTCTGCTCTTTCGAATGCCATGGAGTCCCTGGCTTTTCTTGCTGCCGGTGGTGATCCTGATTCAGACTGCCTTTGCCCTGGGGATTGTGTTTCTGCTCAGCACCATGCAGGTCTACTATCGCGACACGCTGATCGTGCTGGATGTGGTGCTGCTGGCCTGGTTCTTTTTGACGCCAGTCTTCTATTCCACCAGCATCCTGCCTGCCACCTACACCGTGGCGGGCGTCGAACTTCCCGTAAGTCGTTTGATGTACACGCTGAACCCGATGGCGTCGCTGATTAACATGTATCGTGACATCCTCTACTGGGGTTATCGCACCGATCCGGACTTCTTTTGGCGAACGTCCATTACCGCATTTGGCATCCTCGCCATCGGCTATTGGGTCTTCACCCGACATAGCGGCGATTTTGGCGAGGAAATTTAAAAGGAGGTCAACCAATGTCGAAACAAGCTTCCCCACTGGTTGCACTATTCGTGCTGATAGGTCTGCTCCTGACTTATCAGTCGGCGGCGGCGCAGGACAACAACGCGCCGGCCGCCGAAGCGTCAACTGCAGTGGCGCCTGTTCCCATTTCGCCATTCTTGTGGCAATTCGACCTGCCAGGCGTCCCGACGAACCTGGCCGTAGAGGCGCCTGGCCGCGTGTGGGCCACACTGCCGGGGATCGACGCCATCGGCGTCATCTCGGTGACAGAAGCGACGAGCCAGACCGTGACGGCGTATATCACTCGCACCTATCCCCTGGCGGCAGGCAGCCAGCCCTACAACCTGACGACACACGGCGGCTATGTCTGGTTCACCGCCTATGCCGGCAACTGGATCGGGCGGTTGACGCCGGACACTGGCGTGGTCGACGCCTACCCGATTCCGCAGGCGAACAGCGGCCCCACCGGGATCGCAGTGGCGCCGGACGGCGTCGTGTGGTTTGCGCAACGCGACGCCAATCGTCTGGGGCGGCTCTATCCGGTGACGAGCACGATCGAGTCATTTACCTACACGCTATCTGCCGGCGGTCTGGAGGAAGTCGCCACCGTCAGCCCGGGTTCAATTTGGTTGACGGCGCCCAATGTGAATCGACTGGTTAACTACGACCCTGTCAAGAACGAGTTCATCAACGTGCCAACCCTACCCTACACCCGTCCTGTGGGGCTGGCGGTGGAAGAGAGCGACGTACCCTGGATCAGCATTCAGGGCAGCAACTTTATCGGGCGCTACGCCCCTGGCACATTGACATTGTGGCGGTGGACGCAACTGCCAACCGACAGCGCTGGCGACGGCGGGCCGCAACAGATCGCGCTGACGCGCGGCGTCGGCCCCTGGCATCTATTCTACGCTCACGCCGCTGCACAGACCATTGGGCACATCGCCATTGCCGACGACACTGCTGTCGGCGCCATTCATCCACTCAAATTGGGCAATCTCTGTGCTGCGCTGGATGTTGCCGCCGAGGACAACGGGCGCGGCTGGTTCTCCTGCGGGAGCGCCAACACCGTACTCTTGTGGCTGCCGCCCTATGCGTTGGACGCGTATCTGCCCCTGGTCACGCGCTAAAAGAGGAGAACAAGGTGAACAACATGCACACGACGGCACAGCGCAGGCTGCTGCAGCGGGCATTCCATACTGTAGGCGGCCTCTGCGTCGCGCTGGGGTTGGCAATGCTGGCGTTGCTGATGAGTGGCCCGGCCGCGCACGCAATGCCGGCCGCTTATGGCCCACAGTTGACCAACCAGGCGACGGTCAGTGACACACTGACGAACACAGTCATGCTGCCCTATCTTCCCCACTACAACTGCAGCTACAATCTAAAGCACGTCACGAACCGCTTTGGCGTGCAGATGTACGGTTATCACGGGCAAGATAGCCCCTACTTCTGCGAGCTGATCGCCAGCGGCGCCACCTGGGTGCGCAACGAAATCTCATGGGGTTCCGTCGAGCCTGTCGATGCGTCGCCAGCCGTCTATCAATGGGATTATATCGACTCGGTATTCACGCCCGCGCGCGAGGGTGGTTTCAACATGATAGCCACCATCAACGGCAATCCTGCCTGGGCCGCCACGCGTGCGCGCGGGCCAATTGATAAGGCGCCGCTCTCCCGCTTTGCTGATTTTGTCGGTGCGCTGGCAGAACGCTACGACGGCGACGGCATTGACGATGCGCCCGGCTCCCCGGTGGTGGAATACTTCGAGTTCTACAACGAACCCGACGCAGGCAACCTGGGCAGAGATAAACGCTGGGGCAACTATGGCAAAGAGTACGCCGAGATGTTAGCGGCCGTCTACCCAGCCATCAAGAGCGCCAATCCCAACGCCAAAGTCCTGCTGGGCGGCATTGCCTACGACTGGTTCGAGGAAGACAATGGCCCCTTCGTGCGCACCTTCCTGGACACTGTCCTGGCCAACGGTGGGGGCAACTTCTTCGACATTATGAACTTTCACCAGTACCCACCCTTCGCTGCAAGCTGGGGCGCGCCCAACGGGCCGGGGCTGATCGAAAAAACCAACGCAGTGCGCGCCAAGTTGGCGGAATTTGGCGTCAACAAACCTTTGGTCATCACTGAGTCCGGCGCACATAGCAACGACGCCGTCGGCTCGCCCATGACGCCAGAACTGCAAGCACGCTATGTCACAATGCTCTACACCCAGGTGTTCGCCGCCAATGTCGATTTCATGGTCTGGTTCATGTTCTACGATCCAGAGGCAACCTATCCTTACAAGAATGGTCTTGTCTCCGAAGCCAGCAGCAATGCTCGTCCCACGCGCAAACTCTCCTTCAACGCCTATCGCACGGCGGTTGACGTGTTGTCGCAGGCTAATTTCGTGAAGGCATGGACGGCTGCGCAGACCGGCAATGCCGACTTGCTGACCTATCAATTCACCAAAGATGGCGCGCCGCTGTATGTCGCCTGGCTTGGCCCCATCACGCGCACCGATACGGCGCCGCTGCGTGTACCGGGGAGAACGGCCACCGTACACGACATCTACGGGGCAATCCGGCAAGTCGTTGCGGATGCCGATGACGGCGTTGCCGATGGTAAGATTACACTCCAGATCGGTGCACAGCCAGCCTATATCTACCCGCAACCATGATGATACAAGAATCTCAACGCTTCCCGCTACATCGTTTGCATCGGCGCCACTGGCGTGTTGCAGGCGTCATCCTGGTGTTCAGCCTGAGCTGGGTGGCGTTTATGGCAACGGGACGTGCGTCTGCCGCCGAACCTGCGCCAACAGCGCCAGCCGGCGCGCACGACAACGCGGCGCCACTCTGCCGCTTTGGGGTGAATGGTGTTGCCAACGACGCGGTTACAGACGCCGACCTGGGGCAGCTACGCGTGGGGTGGTTTCAACGCTACACCACCGTGATGACGCCCACCCCACCCGCCGATGTCCAGTTCGCCCAGACGATCCGGCTAAAACAGACAGGCGCCACCAACTATCAGGTTTCGCCATCTACGACAGAGATCGCACAGATAGCCACCGCCAACCCCGGCAGCATGTGGCTCATTGGCAACGAGCCAGACCGTCGCTATTATCAAGATGACCTGGAGCCACAGGTCTACGCCACTGCCTATCATGATCTCTACATGCAACTCAAGGCCGCCGACCCTACGGCGCGTATCCTCGCCGGGTCGATCGTACAGGCGACAGAAGTGCGCTTGCGCTACCTGGATATGGTGCTGGCCGCTTACAGGCAGGCATACGGCGAGCAAATGCCGGTCGATGCGTGGAGCATTCACGGCTTTGTCCTGAATGAGGTGAGTTGTGAGCGCAACCCCGACCCGGAGCATCTTGGCTGCTCTGGCGCCGAAATTCCGCCGGGCATCGACGATGCTGTCGGCATGGTGCTCGACCCGGCTGATACACCACCACATGACTGGATCGAGCGCAACGACGATTTCGATATCTTTGCCGCCAACATCGTGCGCTTCCGGCAGTGGATGGCAAAGAATGGTTATCGGCAGACGCCATTGCTACTGTCAGAATACGGCGTCCTGATTCCGAGCAGCTTCCCGACGTTTACAACGGCGCGCGTCAACGCGTTCATGAACCGCACCTTCGACTACCTGTTGACGGCGCGCGACGCCGCCATCGGCTTGCCTGCAGATGACTACCGGCTGGTCCAGCGCCTGTCGTGGTTCAGCACCACCGATCAGAGTTACAATGGCTTTCTCTTTTGGCCCAGTCGTCAGCTCACTGCGATGGGGCGCAACTACCAGAACTACACCGCCGCTGTACCGCAACAGATTGACTTCACCGCCGTCTCCTTGCATGCAACGCCGGCTACGCTGTTGGCTGACGCCGGCCCCGTCACCGTGACCTTGACCGCCACAATCGGCAATGCGGGCAATCTGGCGGCGCGTACGGATGCTGTCGTGCGTTTCTACAACGGCGACCCAACGGCAGGCGGTCAGCAGATCGGCGCTGATACACCGCTTGCGCTGAGTGGATGTGGCGACGTCCAAACGGCGACGGTTGTCTGGCCGGACGTAGCGCCAGGCGACTACGCCCTCTACGCCGTCGTCAGCACAACTGCGCAGGAAACGAACAGCGGCAACAACACGGCTGCATACGTGCTGATCCGTGTGACCGATCACGTGATGCTGCCAGCAGTTAGCCGTTGAACGCCCTATGATCCGCGCCGACGCATCGCTATGGCGCTCCTGGAGTGAGCGCTTGCACACTGTTCTTTCATCGACCTGGCTGGCTGGCGTAAGTGCAGCCAGCCTTGCACTTCTGACGGCAGTGATGCTGGTGCGGCTGGTGGAACAGCAGTCGCTGATCGGTGACTCAATCGGCTATCTGTACGCGGCGCAGCGGATTGCCGCCGGTTTTGGGCCAACCTACGCCGACGCGAACAACTCTCTTGCCGGCCCATATTTCTCGCTCTATGCATTTCAGGTGAACCGACCTGACTCGGATTTGATGTATCTGGGCTTCCCGCCGGGTCTAGCATACTTGCTGGCGTTGCCAATCCTGATCGCCCCCCATACCGGGCTGGTGTATTGGGTGATCCCAGCAACGGCGCTCGTGTCTCTCAGCCTGTCCGGCGCCCTCGCCTGGAAGCTAACCGGGCGCCCCTGGGCGGCGTTTTGGAGCGTTCTGCTCTTTGCCGCAACCCCAGAACTGTGGCGCTTTGGAAGCGCGATCTGGTCAGAGTTTCCAAGCGCAGCGTTGATCACGACCGCGCTGACGCTCTACCTGGCAGCCGAGCAGCGCACATGGCCGCGCCGGGCGGAAACCGGGCTGCTCGCCGTCACAGGCTTGTTGTTGGGCTATAGCGTCTTTGTACGTTACACCAATTTGGTGGTTATGCCAGTGTTTTTGCTGGCAGATGCCTTGCTGATTCGCAGACAGCCACACAGATTGGCGACGCACTGGCCACTGTGGCTGCTCTCCGGTGTGACAGTCATTTTGGTCCCTGTGTTCAACCACTTCTATTATGGCGGCTGGAATCTAACCAGCTACAGCCCGGCGCATGGCTGGTATTCGCAGCCGCCATTTGCCGTGCAGTATGCGCTTGGGCCGTCGTTCATCGATGGTTACAGCTTACGCGAAGCTGGCGTCACGCTCTGGCGCAATTTTGGCGTCTTGCTATTCCTGGCGCCTTTGGGTTGGTTCTATTTACAACGTGCGGGTGCCATATTGGCTGGCAGCACGCTCATGATCCTGAGCATTTATGCCGTCTATGCGTTTGCGCCAACTGGCTTGAACGCACGCTTCCTGATCCCAACCTTTCCCATGATCGCCATCGGTGCAGGCGCTGCGCTTGTCGCCATTGGCGCCCGCATGCCGCCCGCACCGCGCATGGCGCTGGCAGCGGGGCTGCTGTTGCTGGCGGTGTGGCATGTTCCTGCGCATCTGGACGCCGTGGCGCACCGCAATCAGGAGAATGCTCGCCAAGTTGCGCTGATCACCAAAGTAGCTGCCACCACACCTGCGAATGCTGTTTTTATGTCATATCCCTGGAACGATCTGCTGGCGGTCTATGGCGGCCGATCCGTCTTCAACTTTCGCCGCGTGCCAGCAACCAATGCTGGAGCGCAGCAACATCGGGGCGACGCCGCGATATCGACCATTGTTTTCGTCATTACCACATTACTGGAAGCGGGCAAACCCGTGTATTATGTCTTGACGGGCAGTGACTTCATCACCGGCCTGCCGGAGCGATTGCAGGAGCATTTCATCGCTGATCCGGTCACCGTCGAAGGTGTAACACTGCTACGCCTGGCGTTGGCGCCATGAAGCAGGTCGTCATCAGGAGGGCTTCATCCACTTTTGCTGGCATCCAATATGTCTGATTTGAATCAGCAAGCACCGTTGCTGGAACTGGTCTCAGTTTCCAAGCGCTTTCAACTCAAAACCGAGCACCACCGCTCCATACAAGATAGCTTTGTACGCTTCTGGCGACGCCGCCGCGAACCGGCTGCTGAATTCTGGCCGCTGCGCAATGTCTCACTGACATTGCATGCAGGAGAGAGCATCGGCATTTTGGGGCAAAATGGCTCTGGCAAGAGCACGTTGCTCAAGATCTTGACCGGCGTCCTGCAGCCAACCTCTGGGCAGGTGCACACACGCGGCCGCATAGCCGCGCTGCTGGAGCTTGGTGCGGGCTTTCACCCTGAACTGACCGGACGGGAGAACATCTATCTCAATGGCTCCGTGTACGGCATTGGGCGGCGGGCCATGCAACAGCAGCTGGAAAGCATCATCGACTTTGCTGAGCTGGGCGACTTCATCGACATGCCGGTTAAGCACTACTCCTCTGGCATGTACGTACGTCTCGGCTTTGCTGTGGCAATCCACACCGAACCGGAAGTGTTGGTCGTCGATGAGGTGTTGACAGTTGGCGATCAGATCTTTCAGCAGAAATGTATGCAACGCATCTGGGAAATGAAGTCGGCTGGCGTTGCTATCGTGCTGGTTTCACACAACCTGGAGGACATTCGGCGTCTGTGCCAGCGTGCGCTCTGGCTGCAAGATGGAGAAGTGCGCGCCGATGGCGCCGCCAGCGAAATTGCTGACGACTATCTGGCGTACACCAACGAACTATATTATGCAAAGCGGCGCGCCGAACTGGCGGCGGCCGCAGAAGAAACCCAGGCATCTACGGAATCAAATGCGCGGCGTTGGGGCACACACCGCGCCGAAATCGTGCGCGTCGAATTGTGCGATGAACAGAATCGTCCGGCCGATCGCTTTCAACAAGGCGGGGCTCTGTTGGTGCGCATTCACTATGTCTGCCGCGAACCGATCCGGCGCCCGCGTTTTGGGCTGGCGATCTATCGGCAGGATGGCACGCATGTCAACGGCCCCAACTCGGTCGATGAAGGTTATCACCTGGAGATGATCGAGGGCGAAGGCGTCATGGAATATCGCATCGACCATTTACCCTTGAATCCTGGACGTTACGAATTGACGGTGGCGATCTACAATCACAATGCAACGGTGGCAATCGACCACCACCATCGTATGTATCCCTTCGAGATCAGCCAGCCGCGTGGTCGAAGTGAGGAAGGCGTCGTTCACATTCCCGCCACCTGGCGCCACTTGCCTGTTGCGACGCCGCATTGCACCGTCGAGCCTACATGAATCCTGTACAGTCATCGTTGGGTGAGATCACCTTGTTTGGCGTCGTCACCCTGGTGTTCTTCAGCACAAACCTGCTCATCATCCCACGACTGTTGCACACTGGTGGGCAGATCGACTGGCCGCTGCGCGCGTTTCTGGCGGCCGTCGTCACGCTGCTGGCTACAGGCTGGAGCGCCGTCGTCCTGGCGCTGTTCGGGCGCTATTCGTTGGTGGGAAGTTCCCTGCTCTTGCTGATCATCGGCGGCGCACTCGTCGTATACACCCAACGTCTGGGCGCCAACCCCAAACCAGGTGTACGCAGTGACAGATATGAGCTTGGCCTGGCAGTGCTGTTGATCATCGCCGCCGTTGTGTATGCACGACCACATGAGTATCTCTTGGGCGGGAGTGATGCAGGCAGCTACATCAATACGGCGGCAACAACGGCGCGCACAGGCGCCTACTTACAAGCGAGCGCATGGAATCGCTTCCTGTCCGAACACGCCGATGTTGCTTTGCGCGCCCAGCCACCCCACCTGCGCACTCACTATCTTCAGTTCGTCGGCTGGTATTTCGACGACAACGATCCCGCGCTGGTGCGACCGCAATTCTTCCCCTTTCACCCTGTTTTGTTGAGTGTGGCAATGAGCCTGGGCGGAGTGCAGGCCGGTTTTTGGGTGACGCCGTTGATCGGCGTGCTCAACATCGCTGCACTCTACTTTCTGGCGCGCCAGTTGTTCGGCAAACCAGTGGCGTTGCTTGCAGCGCTACTACTTACAGTAACCGCCACCCAGGTCTTCTTTGCGCGCTATCCTACAACCGAACCCTTGACGTTGCTGCTGCTCTTCACCGGCTTCCTGGCGTTCCAGATCATGTGGGACGAACCCCACGCGGCGCCAGCATGGGGAATGTTGGGTGGCGCCACCCTGGGCGCCGCGATGTTAACGCGCATCGACATGCCGCTGGTCGTTGTCGTGCTGTTGGCGGCGCTGGCGCTGCGTGGCTGGTTGCGACGCTGGAGCCAGGCATGGAGCGCCTTCACGCTGACGTTCCTGTTTTTTCTGACGCAGGTTGTGTTGGTTGGCTGGCTGGTCTCCTGGCCTTACGTCTGGAACGTCTACTATGCGGTCTATTCGCTGGCGACGCGACTGCCCTGGCTGGTTGGCTCCGCTGGCGTCGGCGGCGTTGTGCTGTTGGTCGCAGCTGCGCTCCTGGGAGCTGAACGCTTCGAGCTGCACGCGCGCAGAATCACAGCCTCGCCGGTCACCCGCTGGGGACTGGCGCTTTTCGTCGTCGGCCTGAGCCTTTACGCCTACTTTCTGCGCCCCATCCTGGAACCGCCTCGCCTGACCACTTCCTGGCCGAGCGGCGCACAATTCCCCATTCTCGACGGGCAGAATTGGGTGCGCCTGGGGTGGTATCTGACGCCACTGGGACTCGCTCTTGCGACGACCGGCCTTGCCATGATCCTGGTGAGGGAACGGCTGATTCGTCTGGCTGTGGTGGTGGGGATCGGCGTGCTCACGACCATTCAGTACGTCCATAGCATCCTCAACACCCCCTATCATATCTACGCCATGCGACGCTACGTGCCGATCGTCATCCCGATGTTGTGGATGTTTGCAGCTTACGCCATTGGCGCGCTGCCTCGCCTGCCGGGGCGCTGGACGACGCCACTTGTGCGCAGCATCGTGATCGCGCTGCTGGTCGGCGGGTTGATCTATCAAGATCGCTATGTGGCGCCCGCCCAAGACTTCGCCGGCTCGCTGCGCCAGCTCAACGAACTGCAACAGCAACTGCAGCCGGGCGCCATTCTGTTGTTCGCCGAACCCACCGAGGCGCTCTTTGCCGATGCTTTTGGCGCGCCATTGCAGGCGATCTTCGACCACCCGATCGCCACGATCCGCACAAATACAGGTGCAGACGCGCAGGACGAGGTGACGACGGCGCAGCAAGAACAGCGGATCACAGCGTTTCTGGAAGCGCTCATTGCCAACGCCGCCGCGCAAGGGCGCCCGCTGCAATTGCTGGCTGTAGAACCAATCCCAACCATCGTGCGTGAGCACCTGACCTTGCAACCATCCAGCACATATGCGTTCACGACGCAGATGCTCATGAACACCTATGATCACTTTCCATCCGTCACGCAGACCGTCCACTATGGCATCGAAATCTACGATGTTGCGCTGACCCAGACGAAGCAGCCCAACCCTGACGATGTGGAAATCGACATTGGCGCTTTTGACGCTGCCTATGTGGACGGCGGCTTCTACGGGAAAGAATACATCCCTGGCGCTCCGACCATGCGCTGGACACAGGAGGCAGCCCGTCTCACAGCGCCGTTGCCCACCACGACGGACGACGCTCAAGCATGGGAACTGCAGGTGCGCGCCATGATCTATCGCCCCGCCAACGTGGCGCCAGCGGAGGTGCTTGTTAAGGTCGATGGACAGACTGTCGGGGCGTTCGTGCCCGAAGAAACCTGGGAGACTTACGTATTTCCCATGCCCACTATGCCTGCGAATGACGCCGGTGCGGTGGAAATTGAATTTGTCACCGACACATTCGTACCTGCCGAGGTGGGTCTCAATAACGACCAGCGTCGTCTGGGGTTCTTGCTCGACTGGATCAAAATTGTGCCGGCGTCATCGACATCGTCACATTAAGCAATTTTATTTGAGGGAAGTAGAACATGCTCAATTCGATTCGCAGATTTTTTGCAGGGACGCCCGCACAGGGCAATCAAGCCGCCCACCAGATTCGCCAGCGCCAGGCCAATATCGAGCGCTTCGACGTCACAGCATTTGCCGGTGAATTTGACGTGAACTGGCTGACGCCTGTCATCAGCGCCCCGGTGTGGATGTCGCGCGCCGAGCGGTTGATGATGTTTAGCCTGGCCTTTTGTCTGCGCCCGCAGCGCTATCTGGAGATCGGCACCTTTCAAGGCGGCTCAGCGCTGCTAGTAGGCAGTGCGCTGGATGCGCTGAAAAGCGATGGTCGGATGTACCTGGTCGATCCCGAACCGAAGATTGCAGCGGAGAACTGGCAGAAGATCGCCCACCGCGCCGAGATGTTCAAAGGATACTCGCCCGACATTTTGCAAACCGTAGCCGCCAAAGCAGGAAAACCGTTTGATCTGGTCTTGATCGATGGAGATCACACTTATCAGGGCGCCAGGCGCGATGCGACGGGCGTACTCCCTTATGTAGCGCCGGGAGGCTACATCCTCTTCCACGACAGCTTTTTCCCGGATGTGCGCCGCGCCATCGATGAATTTGTCGATGAGCACAGCGCACAGGTCATCGACTTTGGGTTGCTAACGCGTGAGATCACGGTGCAGGCAAGCAAGGACAACCCGCGCGTGGAATGGGGCGGCTTGCGCATGTTGTATGTTGCAGGTTGACGGCAACTACTGATTTCTAGGTTGACATTTTATGAGCGCAGTGTTGCATAACCAGCTATTTCTATCACCGGCATGAATCACGCTCATCACCGGCTCTCAACAGGTTTAGCCATGATGATCAATAAATGTCCATAGCAAACGCTGCGAGAATCCGTCAAGCAACCGTTGAATCTGGCCGTCATCTCATGCTAGAGTCAACCCAAAAAGAAAGGTTTTGGCTACAAATCTCAACCAAACCTTATCGATATGTCGGACAGATCAAGTCAAGCTCAATTCACTGCATTCACGAAGGTCGAGTTTTCGCTTGATGTCAGACAACGTTGAGGTTGCAGGTCCATCCTCAGCGAATGGGAAAAGTGTCACTGAAGGAGGACAACATGGCACACCGTGTACACTGGCTCATCACAATTTTTCTATGTTTGCTGGCGATGAGCGCCGGCTTCACGACCAACCCGTTGCAGGCCGAATCGCTTGGCGCCACCCGCTATGTCAATACAGCCACCGGCAGCGACAGTGGCAACAACTGTCTGAATCCGGATGCGCCTTGCCGCACCATCCAGCGCGCCGTGAATCAGGCGGCAAGCGGCGACGCCATCCTGGTGGCCGCCGGGAAGTATACGTATGCAGGAACCGATAATCCATGCGACCAATATCTGGGTGGCCTAAAGGCGGTGGTCTGCATCATCAACAAGGAGTTGACATTACGTGGCGGCTATCCCTCCGGCAACTGGGGCTGGTCGGATCCATCGGCCAATCCCACGATCATCGATGGCGAAAATCGCCTGCGCGGCGTCTACGTATTGAGTTCCGACCCCAACAAACCTTCGCAGGCAAGCATCGAGATGGAAGGCTTCACCATCCAGAATGGCCTGAACCAGGGCGCAGCCTCCGGTTCCGACACGCAGACATTTGCCTTTGGCGGCGGGATGTTGACAGACTATGCGGGTGTGGTGTTGCGCAATATGCGCTTCACAAACAACGTTGCGCTCGGCGGGGGGAGCCAGAACACCTACGGCGGCAGCGCATCGGGCGGCGGCGCCGCCATTCGGCGGACGCCCTGGCGCGCCACACTCGAGAATGTTGTCTTCGTGGCGAATCGCGCCGAGGGTGGAAGCGGGCGCACGCGCGGCGGCTATGGACTCGGCGGTGGTCTCTATGTGTTGTGGGCCGAGATGGATGGCTCGAATCTGGAG
Source organism: Anaerolineales bacterium UBA3905 (assembly GCA_002391565.1). GTDB lineage: Bacteria > Chloroflexota > Anaerolineae > Caldilineales > Caldilineaceae > Caldilinea. The sequence goes on along the minus strand of DGFH01000347.1, from coordinate 24,052 downwards.
TTCTATGACAACACATCTCAAGGCGGCAGCACCCAGGGCAACGGACAAACTTCCGACTTACAAAGAGGCGACGCGTTTGGCGCTGGCGTCACCATCATGGGCTACGCCGATATCAATCTATACAACGTCGTGGCGCGTGGCAACCGCACCATCGGCGGCAACGCCGCGACCAACGGTGGCGGTGCATTTGGCGGCGCGATCAAAGCGGAAGGCATTCCAACGGTTGATGCCAACGGCGATGGTGTGAACGAAACCGCCACGCTCAGGATCTTTGGCTGCGATTTAACCGACAACCTGGCGCAGGGCGGCGATGCTGCAGTGGGCGGCATCTCTGCCGGCGGGGCACTGGAGACGATTCACTCCACTCTGCTGGTGGAACGCTGTAACATCCAGAACAACAAGTCGCAGGGCGGGAATGGCGTTTCGGCGCAAGGGCCAGCCGGCGGCGGCGGCATCTATTTGCAAAACATCTTCTATGCAGATCCTACGGCGACGGTGAAAAATTCTGTCATTGCCTACAACAGCGTTGGCGCGGGCAGCGGGCCGGCGGTCGGCGGGGGTGGCGGCGGCATCTGGCTGCAGGGCATCGAAGCGACGATTGCGCACAACACGATTGTGGGCAACCGTATGCTGACTCGCCCGCTGCAAGGCTCCGCCATCGATGTCCTGAGCGACGGCATCACGCATGCGCCCAAACCGGCGTATATCCGCTACAACATCATTGCCAACCATGCGGAGACAGGCGTGGCTGCCGTGCATGTCAAACCATCGAACACGGCCAATCTCGCCTACAATCTCTTCTTTGGCAACTCCAGCAACGTCAACACGTCGCAAGTGGGCGTGATCAACGGGATGAACACCTCGGTTCTGGGCGACCCGCGCTTCATCGGAGGCGCGGCGGGAGGCAGCGTCGAGAACTTCCGGATCTCCACCTCTTCAGCTGCGGTCAACCAGGCGCTTGACAGCAGCGAAGTTGAGGACATCGCCGGCAACACTCGCAATGGCGTCCCCGATATTGGCGCCTACGAGTCGGCGCCGTTCCAGGTTTGGGTTGCGCAGGTTGCCTCAGAAACCCTGCGCGCGTATTGGGGGACGCAGAGTGGCATCGACCATTATCAACTCACTGTCACCTGTCCACCTGGCGCCAAACGCCCGGCGGAAGTCGAATGCAATGTTCCCAAGAGGTATCCTGGCGACGCTGATGGCGCCTGGCTGACGCGTCTGACCAATTACGCAAGCTACGACATCGCCGTCACAGCCTATGGGGCTGATGGCGCCGCCCTCCTTGCCGATGAAAGCGAAGCCATGCCCACCGACATCTTTGTGTATACGCCGTTGGTCACGCGCTAAGCGGTCGCCTGGCAAGCTGAGCCGACAAATCACCCACTTTGTAATCCAGGAGCGTCCCGGTGTTCGACCAGACTCCTCAGTCGAACGCCGGGACGTCGCCTCTATTGCACAGTTTTGCGCCCACGCACACGCAAATTCCCACCAACGTCCCCTCAGATAGTCAGGCAAGACGCGGCTGGTGATATAATGCGCCTCCATGAAGATCAGTGTCATCATTCCTGTGTGGAATGGCGCGACGGTGCTGGCGGCATGCCTGAATGCACTCAAGAAATATTCCAACCCGGAACAAACAGAGATCATCTGCGTTGACAATGCGTCCGCCGACGATAGCGCTGCATTGGTGCGCACGCAGCATCCTGACGTTCAGTTGATTTCTCAACCAGTCAACCTCGGATTTGCAGGCGGTGTGAATGCTGGCATGGCCGCCGCCAACGGAGAGCTATTTGTCCTGCTCAACCAAGATTGCCTGGTGTCTTCGGGCTGGCTGGAGAGCCTGACGGCGACCTTTGCCGCCAACCCCACCTGTGGCATCGCTGGCGCTGTGCTCGAAGATGACGCAGGCGCGATCAACCACGCCGGTGCGCTGATTACCCGTCCACTCGGTTATGGTGAGCACATCCAAAAGCCCCCAACGCAGGACACAGCGGTCGATTATGTTACAGGGGCAATCTTTGCCATTTCCCGCCCGGTTTGGGAGCGCATCGGTGGCATGGATGAAGATTTTTATCCTGCCTACTATGAGGAAAGCGACTACTGTTATCGCGCCCGCCGCCATGGTTTCGAGACCTTTCTGTCCGCCGGAGCGCACGGTCGTCACCTCTTCAGCAGCCGTGCGTGGCAGCGCGATCCGATCCGCCATACAGCCAATCAGCACCAGTCGCGCTATCGTTTCATCTGCAAGCAATTCGTCGATCGCGAACTATTGGCGTTTGTCGAAGCAGAAACAAGCGCCGCTGCCCACGAAACCTCATTTCATGAGGCATTAGGACGGGTATTGGCCGCCTCGTACACGCTGGATCACCTGGACGAAATTCTCCATCGACGCCATACCGACGGCAACAATGCCCTGTCACCCGCGTTCAGGCGTGTGTTGGCTGTCGGCTTTACAGACATTTATCGGACGGCGCTCCAGCGTACCGAGCAGCTTGCCCTGCCACAGCCCGTCGAGGGAGCACCCGCAAACGACTTTGCAACCTGGCAGGCGCAATCGGCCATGCTGCATCAGGAAATTCAGCAACTCCACATGCGCATGACCACCCAATGGCAGGTAATTGACGAGCTATATACGAAGATCACCGGGCATGGAATTGGCGCAACGCCGCATTCCTCGCTGCAGAACAGACTAAGGCAGGCATATCATATTGCCACAGGTCAGCACATTGCCCTGCTCGTGAACGTCGTGCATGAACTATCGCAACACCAGGAACTTTTGCAGGCGCTGGAGCACCGCATGAATCTACTGGAAACACAGTTAACCTTGCAGGAATACCGCCGCCGGCTACACGATCAACTAGTCATCTATGCACACCGTTGAGCACACCTTTTCGGTGGTTGTCAACACAACGGATCGCGCCGCGTCGTTGCGCACACTGTTGCAAGCCCTGGAGCAACAGGCCTATCCTCACTTCGAGGTGATTGCGGTCGTCGGCCCGACGCATGACAATACACTGGAAATCCTGGAGAAGTACGGCAGTCGGGTAAGTATACGTCGCTGTCCGGTTGCCAACTTGAGCGTTTCGCGCAACATCGGGTTGCAAGCTGCGCGCGGGGAGATTGTAGCCTATATCGATGATGATGCCGTGCCTGCACGCAACTGGCTGTTACAACTGAACCGGCTATTTGCCGATCCGTCCGTGACCGCCACCGGCGGGATCGTCTATCTCGTCCATCCCCATCATGCGGTCGTCCAACACCGGCTTGGCATCATTTCTGCGCTCGCCGAACAATATGATGTGCGCTCAGGTCTCCTCGATCAACTTCCGCCTGCTGGCATGGGGCGTTTCTGGACGATGCGCATGATGGGCACCAATATGGCCTACCGGCGACAGGCGCTGTTGGATATCGGTGGATTCGACGAATTCTACGAATGGGTTTACGACGACAGTGATCTGGCTGTGCGGCTTGCCGCTGCTGGTCACTTCATCCAGCCTGGCGCCGAAGCATGCGTCTACCATGCCCCTGCATCGAGTCGCAACCGCGTGGCCTACACATACCAGGGGCGCTGGTGGATCCAGACTAAAGCCGCCGTCTACTTCTCGATTCGCAACGGTCGGGCGGTTGGCGTTCCACGCCGCGACATTTTACGTCGCATTGGTTATTTTGTTCACGGCCACATGCTTTGGCAGCATCATCTGTATCGAGAAGGCACGATCTCGTTTGGTCAAATGCTAAAACTACAGACGCAAGAGATCAAGGCGGCCGCCATCGGCGCTGCGTCGGCGCTCTTTTCTCCACCGAAGTTGTTATCGCCGGCACCCAGCCAGGAAAGTCAAACGCCACCATCAATGCATTCCTACCAGGATGAGACTTCCCCCTTGCAGCCGCTGGCAGATCCGGTTAGTGGGCGCCAGCCTGCCGTTACGCTCGTCGAGCCGCCGTTGCGCATTGCCCTGCTGAGCCATCACTACCCGCCACAACATTACGAAGGGGTGGGTCGGCATACAAATCTGATGGCGAAGGGGCTGTTCGAACTGGGCCACACGGTGCACGTGCTCACACATGGCGCCAGAGAGAATGTCAGCTTCTATGATGGCGCGTACGTGCACCACGTGCCTTACCGGCTAAACCGCTATCCACACTTGCGGCATCTTCATAAAGTGCACCATCTGCTCAATTACAGCCACGCTGTCTTCGAGCGCTTGCAACGGTTGGTGCTTAACGATGACATCCAGCTGGTGGACACGCCTGTCTGGCAGGCGGATGGATTCGTCTGCGCCGTCTCTGGCATGCTGCCCGTGGTTGTGCGGCCGCAAACTGCGCAACGACAGATCGGCCAGATCGAGCGCGTTCGCGATGACGACACCCGACTGGTGGGCGAAATCGAGGAGTCGTTGCTGCGCAGAGCGGCATACATTGCAGCAAATTCCAATGCAACCGTATCAGCTTTAGCAGAAGTTTATGGAATTGCTGGCGCCTATGCGCCGATCCAGGTCATCCCGCATGGCATTCAGCCGGTGGATGAGCAAGCGGTGCGCCCTTTCCCACTGCACAACCCACCAACGCACTTAACCGTGCTCTACGTAGGCAGGTTGGAAAAGCGCAAGGGCATCCAGGAGCTTTTCGCCGCCATTGGCAAACTCCACGCGCGCCTGCCCCATGTGCGCTTCATCATCGCTGGCGCCGACAACAGCGCGTCCGATGGGTTCAAACGCAAGACCGGCTTGAGCTATCCAGCCTACTTCCAAAAACATTATCCCCAGTGCGCACCAGCCGTCACTTTTCTGGGTGAGGTGTCCGAGGAGAAGCTGCAATCTCTCTATCAGAGTTGCGATCTTTTTGTGGCGCCGTCGCTCTATGAATCGTTTGGGCTGATCTATCTGGAAGCCATGAATTACGCCAAACCCGTTGTAGGTTGTCGGGCGGGCGGTATTCCCGAAGTGGTGGACGATGGCGTCACCGGGCGTCTGGTCGATCCACAAAGCGCCGATCAGTTAGCCGAGGCGTTGTTTGACTTGCTGCGCGCTCCGCATCTATTGTATGAATATGGCTTGGCTGGACGGCAACGCCTGTTGGATCGCTTCACCTATCTGCACATGGCGCGCGGGTTCGAGCAAGTCTATCGTCAGGTGCTGCACCGCAATGCACAGGCTCAACAGAAGTAAGGCAACGAATTCGCTATGAAACAACGACTGACCGTCACCGATATTCTCAATTCTGTCGAGTTCGAGCTGATGCAACACACGCTCTTGCAAGATGATGTAGCAGATGGGATTCAGCGGCTACGCGCCTATCAGTTGCAGACCCGCAATGAATTGTTGAGCCACGGGAAAAACCCTTCCCTGAACGCGGTCATCGATGCACAGTTCAACACAACCGAGATGTTGTTGACGCTGCTGCAAGTCATCGACCAACGCTGCGCGGCATTGCAGCAGGACCTGCGCCGCGCCGCCTTTGCGCAGCAACATGGCGCCACTCCAACGGGAGCGGCGCCAGCGGAAGGCGCACAACCAGACGATGCCCAGGAGGGACGCGCGCGTGGCGCCGTTGCACCCGCGTTGACTTCACTGCCAGCCGCAATGACGCCCGCTGCCATACATTTTGATGATGCTCCATTTGCGACTGCAGCGCTAGACGCATTCATCACCGATGAGCCGGCGCTGCTGGAGATGGATGTGCGTCAAAGTCAGACGCCCGTACTCGGCGGTCTGGTCAACCGCGTGCGCAGAGAACTGCACGAACTGGTTCTGTTTTACGCCAACAAAGTAGTCAGACAACAAGCCGAAGTGAATCGCACCTACGGCAACGCACTGCAAGAGCTCGTCGCTGCCAGTCAGGCGCAGGCCTGGGAAATCCAGGAGTTGCGCGCACAACTTCTCCAGCTGACAGCTGGGCAACCAACCGTTGCCACCAGGCCGCATGACGACATCTCACCCGCAACGTGAGCTACTTGCCGTGTGCGCCGGATGAGCGGCATTGAACCTTCATGCGCATTCTTCACGTCACCCAACGTTACCTGCCCGCCATCGGCGGCTCCGAGCTTCATCTGGCCGAGCTTTCAACCCGGTTGGCAGCCGATGGGCACGCTGTCACTGTCGTCACCACCGATGCGCTAGATTTCGAGCTATTCTGGAACGCAGGTGCACGCCGGATCACCGAAACAGAGTCCCTCATTGATGGCGTGCGCGTGTTGCGCTTCCCGGTGCGCCACCTGCCTGCGCCGCAACTCGCCTATCCGGCCATGCGTCGTCTACTCTGGCTGCTGACGCGCTCCGCGATCACGCCGCTCAACTGGGTGCAGTGGTTAGCACGCTTCACGCCCTGGACGCCCGAACTATACGACTGGCTGGCAAACACCTCCGAAGAGTTCGACCTGGTGGCTGGCATGACCATTGTCTTTGAGCCACTGCTGGACGCGGCGCAGCGCTATGCACGCCGCCACCATCGCCCCTTTGTGATCTATCCGCTAACACACCTCGGCGTTGGCCCCAGCCCTGGGAATGACGCCATCAGCCGCTTCTATACGATGCGTCATCAGGTGGACATCGTCACCCATAGCGACTTCTTGATCGCCAACAGCGCCGATGAAGCCGATTTCTATCGCGCACGCGGCCTGGCGTCGTCCCACATTGCCGTCGTTGGCCCTGGCGTAGAGCTTGCTCGCCTGGCAGGCGGCAACGGCGCCCGCCTGCGTGCACAGTACGCGCTCACGGGCGTCGTCGTTGGTGTGCTCTCAGCGCTGTCTTATGACAAAGGCGTTGTGCACGTTGTGGAGGCCGTGCGCGCCTTGTGGCGGAGCGGCTTCGCCGTGCAGCTTGTGCTGGCCGGGACGATCCTGCAACCGTTCGAGCACTACCTGAACACACTACCCGCCTCCGACCGCAACCGCGTCCTTGTACTGGGCGCCGTTGACCATCAGACCAAGCTCGATCTGCTGGATGCCATCGACATCCTGGCGCTGCCCTCGCGCACCGATTCCTTTGGCATTGTCTATCTAGAAGCCTGGGCTTACGGCAAACCGGTGATCGGCGCTCAGGCATGGGGCGTCAAGACCGTGATCGATGCCGGACGGGATGGTCTGCTCGCCCCCTTTGGCGACATCGACGCGCTGGCGTCAGCCATCCGCACACTGGCCGAAGACCCTGAGCTGCGGCGCACCCTGGGAGAAGCCGGGCGACGCAAAGTGCACAGCCAGCACACCTGGGATCACAAATACCCGCGTGTTCGCCAAATCTATACACAACTTTGCCAGGAAGCGAGCCACGCGCCGTGAAGGTGCTCCATCTTGTCCATCAATATCCGCCTGAATTTATCGGCGGCGTCGAGCACTACACCCAGTCTCTGGCACGCGCTCTGGTGCAGCGGGGCTGGGAGAGCGCCGTGTTTCACCGCGCCTACGACGTCGGGATGCAACTGACCTTGCGCCGTGACGGCGATGTCACCGTGTTTGCGGCTGGCGCTGGCGCGCTGGCGCCCACCCAACGCTTCCTGGCAACCTGGCGGCAACCGACGCTGCTCGCCCATTGGCGTCAGGTCTTGGCGCGCTTCCAGCCCGATCTGGTGCATGTGCAGCACCTGATGGGTCTACCCACTGCGCTGCTCCACGACGTGAGCGCACGCCGAATTCCCTATCTGATCACCCTGCACGATTACTGGTGGCAGTGCGCCAACGCCAACCTGCTCACCAACTACGCCGAGAAGGCGTGCGACGGCCCGCGTGCGTACTTGAATTGCACGCATTGCGCCATCGCACGCGCCGGGACGCCGTCGGCGTGGGGCGCCGCACCGCTGTTGTGGCCCCTGATGGCGGATCGCAACCGGCGTCTCCAACCGCTGCTTGCCCATGCCGCCGCATTGCTGACGCCATCGGAGTTCGTGCGCCGCTGGTACGCCGACCACGGCGCGCCGACGCACCTCTTACGCGTTGCGCCGTTGGGTGTGACGCCGCCCGCCCGATTGCCTCCGCACGCAGGCGAGCGCAACGACGATCTGCGTCTGCTCTACCTCGGTGGGCTGGCGCCCAACAAGGGTGTGCACATCGTGCTGGAGGCTTTGCGCGGGGTGACGGGGAATCTGCGTTTTGCCATTGCGGGCGACGCCAGCGCGCAGCCAGGCTACGCTGCCGATCTGCGCCGCCTGGCCGATCCACGCGTGACCTTTTTAGGACGCCTGACCCGGCAACAGGTTTGGGAGGCGCTGGCAGGCGCCGATCTGGTTGTCGTCCCCAGTCTGTGGCACGAAACCTATTGCTTTGCTGCGCATGAGGCGTTGACGGCGGGCGTCCCTGTGTTGGCTTCCGCCATGGGCGCGCTGACAGAAGTGATTGTTGACGGCGTGAACGGTCGGCTGTTGCCCCCAGGCGACCCGCAAGCCTGGCAAGCGGCCATCCAGGAGTATGTCGCAGCGCCGTCGCGACTGGATGAGCTACGGCGTGGCGTGGCGCCGTCGTTGCACTTTACCGAACACGTCGCCATGATCGAATCCACCTATCACACCATCCTATCTCACGCGACTCCATGAACTACCTCTTTGCTGGCCTCACACTCGGTCTTGCTGCTGGCGTCAGCCCCGGCCCATTGCTGACGCTCGTGATCACCAGCACGTTGGAACGCGGACTGGGCGCCGGTGTGCGCGTCGCCATGGCGCCACTGCTCACCGACTTACCGATCATTGTGACGTCGATGGTGGTTTTCACAGTGCTGCCGCCGCTGCTGGAAAACATGCTCACAGTCGCCGGTGCGTTGTTCATTCTCTACCTGGCATGGGAAATTCTGCGTGATGCGCGACACGCGCAACTAAGCACCGGTGCGGATGCGCCAGGAGCCGCTGCTACCGATCTCTGGCGTGGGATGCTGGTCAATTTTCTCAACCCGCACCCCTGGCTGTTCTGGATCGGCGTGGCCGCGCCACTCCTGACCGACGCGTGGATGACAGGCGTGTGGGCGGCGGCGGGCTTTCTGGCTGGTTTCTATGGGTTGCTTGTGGGGAGTAAAGTGCTGGTCGCCTTCGGGGTCGCTGGCGGGCGGCGCTTCCTCAACGACCTCTGGTATCGCCGCCTGCTCGTGTTCAGTGGTTTACTATTGGCATTCTTTGGCGCTGCATTGCTGCGGCAGGCGTTCCAATAGGGTACAATACCCAACAATGGCGCACACCGCACACCGAATGACGCTTGACGAATGACGCTTGACGAGTGACGCTTGACGAGTGACGCATGACAAGTGACGCAATCACCACGTATCAACCCACCAGCCACTATGGATTGCTGACAGCATTTGGCGTCGGCGCGGCGATCTTCTGTGCATGGGCGTTGTGGCGACAGTTCGACTGGATCACCCTGATCTTCATGATAGGTTGTTTGTTTGCTGCGTTTTCATTTGCTGCGCAATGGTCTGCACGCGTCGAAGTTGATCGCCAGGGCTTCTGGTTGCGCTCACTATGGCGCCATCGACGCATCGAATTTCGCCAGATCGACGACGCAACCGAAGCCGGACGCATCGTGCGCGGCATTGTGGTGACTTACCACCCGCTGATGCCCAATGGATTGCTGAACCTGGATGAATTGCACAGCGTCACCCTGCCTGCAGTCGGGCGGCAGCAGACGTTATTGGAACAGCTGCGGGCAAGACGCTCGCATGTAGCATGAATTCGGCATCGACATGTTGCCCTTTACGCCCACGCTCTTTGTCCGACCATTGACGCCCGCCGACATCGAGGCCGTTACACCCACTGTGAATCGTCTGCTGGCAAAGAGCATCTATAGCCGGATGCTGACCGTGCCGGAGGTGCAAGCCCTATTTTTCGGCACGGCAGCCCCCGATCTCTACCCTGTGCGCTGGCAGCAACGCACCACGCTGGCGCTGCTGCGCGTTGGCGACCTGATCGGCCTGCTCGATGCAGCCGTCGGTCTGGACAGCGACTCGCTCGATCTACCTGACTATCAACCGCTGGGCTTGCTGCGCTGGCTGGCGTTGCCGGAAGAGGTCAGCGCTGTCCCAGAGGCGATGACCCGATTGCTGACGGCCGCCGAGTCCTTCTGGCGGCGCCATCGCGTGGGACGCATCAAGGCATTCCACCCAAGCACCGGCTACCCGGTGTGGCAGGCCGGCATTGGGTTATTGCCAGCCGACTGGACGGAGACCGTCCAGGCGCTGGCCGCGCATGAATTTCGTTACGTAGAGCGCTATTACTGCTTTGCCTGTCCTTTGCGCAATGAACTCTTCGAGGAAGAGGCGCCGCACTCGGCGCTGACGCTGGTCATGCGCGGCGCCAATCAAGATCGTCGCTACCAGATCTTCTTCCGGCGCACCGAACTGATCGCCGACGCGCGCGTAGTGCAGTGTGTCGTCGAACAGGACGGACAAACATTCCCGCTGGCGCACATCGTCCACTGGGAGGTGGAGGAACGCTGGCGCAACCAGAACATCGGCCGCTGGTTGCTGCGGCGCATGGTCAACGACGCCGTGCAGCAGTCCCTGGCGCAGATGATCGTGTTTGTGCGCATGCAGCAGGCTGCCGCGATCAACCTCCTGGCGCAACACGGCTTCGTCGAACAGGCTTTTCGGGGCTACGTCATGGAAAAGGAGTTGCGAGCGTAACCGATGCACGTGCTCTTTGTAACCGGTGAATATCCTCCGATGCAGGGTGGCGTCGGCGCATATACGCGCGAACTGGCGCGCGCCCTTCATGACCTGGGCGTGCGTATTACTGTGCTGACTTCGCAGCGCGCCGCCCAGCCCAACTGCGCCGAGTTTGACGGCTGTATCCGCGTCTTGCCCGCTATCGAGCGCTGGGACTGGCACATCTTGCGCACGGCGCCAGCACTGGCGACAGAACTGGGCGTCGATTGGGTGCATGTTCAATATCAGACTGCCGCCTTCGCCATGCACCCTGCCATCAATTTTGCACCCTGGCAGTGGCGCCGGCGGGGCATCCGCACCGCCTGGACCTATCATGACCTGCTGCCCATGTACCTCTTTCCTAAAGCCGGTCGGCTGCGCACCTGGGTGACAGAGCGCCCGGCCTATTTTGCCACACGCGTCATCACTACAACAGAGGCTGATCGCCAACGCCTGAGTCGACGCGGCATCGACGCGGCCATTATCCCGATCGGCAGCAATATCGTCAGCCGTGCGCTCACGCCGGCGCAGCGCCAGGCGCGACGCCGACAGCGCGGCTACAGCGAGCAGGATTTTGTCCTGGCTTACTTTGGTTTTCTCAACCAGAGCAAGGGCGTCGTTGAATTGCTCAAGGCGCTGCACCAACTTATCACCATTCGCCCCGCCACGCGCCTGCTGATGATCGGCGAGCGCGTCGGCGCCAGCGACGCCACCAACTACGCGTACGTTCAGAAAGTGGAGCACCTCATCCGCAAACACCGCCTGGAGGCGCGCGTGCAGTGGACGGGCAACGAGCCTGACGACGAAGTCGCCGCCGACCTGAACGCTTGCGATGTTCTGGTGCTGCCTTTCCTGGATGGCGCCAGCCTGCGGCGCGGCACGTTGATGGCCGGGCTGGCGAACGGCTGCGCCATCGTCACCACCTCACCCCAGTCTCCATTGCCCGAACTGGTGGATGGGCGCGATCTCCTCTTTGCACCGGCTGGCGATGTCAACGGCCTGGTTGCCGCCATCCGGCGGCTTGCCGACGACCCCGCGCTGGCGGCGTCGCTGCGTGAGCATGCCCGCACCCGCAGCCGTCTGTTCACCTGGCCGGAGATTGCCCGCGCCCATCTTGCCCTCTATGAATAACTTGCACACGCGGCCGGCATTGATCCTGCCACTGCTGCAGCGTCAACTCTGGCTTCTCCTGATGCCGTTGCTTGCTTTACCCGCGCTGGCGCCGCTCTACACCGAAGGGCTGCCGCGTTCTTACGATGGCGGCTACCACATGTTGCGGCTGGCCGTGCTGGATCGCGCCGTAGCGGGTGGAACTTTTCTGCCGCGCTGGGCGCCCGATATGTTGCTCGGCTTTGGCTACCCGGCCTTCAACTTCTACGGCCCTGGCTCCTACTGGCTGGCGGAAGTGCTGCACTGGGGTGGTCTGGGGCTGCAAGCAGCCTTCACTCTGGGCTTCGTCGTCGCCGTGATCGGGGCTGGCTACGGCGCTGGCCTGCTCGCCCGCGATATCTTCGGCGTTGACCGCCCCTGGCCGGCGCTGACAGTCGCCGTGTCGTACATGTACGCCCCCTACGTCATGGACAATGTTTACATTCGCGGCGGACTGGCCGAAACGATGGCGCTGGCCGCGTTGCCATGGATTTTGCTTGGCTTCCGGCGTCTATTCTACGCCACCGGTCACCGCTCACCCTTTTTTCTGGCAACTTTTGCGCTGGCGCTGCTGGCGATCACACACAACATCACCCTGCTCTTTACACCGCCGTTGCTGATCGGCTACCTGCTGGTGCATTGGCGGCGCACCGGCTATCGCATCACGAGACTTGCCTGGCCTGCGGCCGCCCTTGCCGCAGCAATGGGCGTCAGCGCCTTCTTCTGGCTGCCGCTAATCGCTGAACGCGGCTATCTCTCCGACCAGGCATATACGATTGCGCGCCAGGTCTGGCTGCCGCGCAGTGTGTGGACGTGGGAGAATTTTCTCGACGCTGGCTTCACCTTCACCCATACGTTTATCCGCCCCAACCGCCTGGGGCTTGTGCAACTGGCGCTGGGTGTGGGCGGCTTCCTGGCTGCGCGACGCCGCGATGCCGAATGGCTCTATCTGGGCGCCGTGGCGTTGATCGCCGGCGCCCTGATCGGCGCCTGGGCGCTGCCGCTCTGGCAAAGCAA
>DGFH01000347.1:7153-11151 GCA_002391565.1 Anaerolineales bacterium UBA3905 | reverse complement strand
CTGCCGCTCTGGCAAAGCAATGACATCCTCACCATCGCCCAATTCCCCTGGCGCCTGCTCAGCATCGTTTCTTTGCCACTGGCGATCTTCAGCGGCGGCTGGCTGCTCCACCTCCGGGCGGATTGGCGCCAGGGCGTCGCCGCCGCCGGGTTGATGACACTCATCATCATCGCTCAGCGCCCCCAGCTTGCGTGGATCGACGTCTTTGCCCCCCACGAACCTGACCTCTCCGCCGGCGTGATGGCGCAAATCGAACTGGAAAAAGGTGTGCTGGAAGGCGGCGAAGGCAACAGCTCGATCCAGGAGTTTCGCCCGCGCTGGGCCGATGCCACCCTGGCGTTACAGGAGCAACCGCCGGCGCTCTCACCGTCCCCGGCGATCAGCGTGACGCGCGCCAATGCGCTCGACCTGGAAGCAACGGCGCATGTCACGGTGACGACGCCGCTGCGCTTTACCGATTTCTACTTTCCTGGCTGGCAGGTTACGCTCGACGGCGCACCGGCGGCAACCTATCCTTCCACTTCGCTGGGTGTGCTCACGATCGATCTCCCGCCAGGCGAGCACGTCATCCGCAAGCAGTGGACGCACACGCCAGCACAGGTGGTCGGCACATGGATCAGCCTGCTTACGCTGGCGGTGCTGGTGGGCGTCGGCTGGCGCCCCCGGCGCACGCGCTGGCTGGCGCTGCTCCCGGCTCTCCTGCTCGCCGGCGGGCTGATCGGCTGGTTCACCCCGCGCCCAATGACGCCGACCCGGCCGCCCGCAGCGCCGGTGCAACACCGCGGGGTGAGTTTGCTGGGCTTCCAAACCGACACGACCGATGTCCGGCGGCCGGTCGTGCGTTCATTCTGGGCGGTCACGGCGCCCCCGGACGATCTGCGGCTGCGCTGGCAGGTGCTGACGCTCGCCGGCGCAGTCGTCGGCGATGTCACGACACGCCCCTTCTACAACGCCAGTTCAACGACATTGTGGCCCGTCGGCGCCATCGTGGACGATGTCGTTGCCGCACCTGTGCCCGCAGGTCTGCCGCCGGGCGACTATCGCCTGGCCGTAGCGCTCATCGACGCCGCTGCGACCGATCTTACGTCACCCATCGTCATCGGCGACTTCACCCTGCCCGCAGCGCCGGTCGATCCTATGCCCGCTGTGAGCGCAACCGCGCGCTTCGCCGACGCTATCCAATTAACGGGGTATGACTATCGGGGCGCAACCACGGACAACGCTTCGTCACTGCCCTACGTTGCGGCTGGCGACCATCTGTGGGTGACGCTGCACTGGGCGACCACACAGACATTGGCAGAAAACTACCACGCTTTCGTGCACCTGGTGGATGGCAGCGGACGACCACTTGCGCAAGAGGATCACATCCCCGGCCCACTCTTTGCGCCGCCCGCTGGCTGGACGCCCGGACGCAGCTACGCCGACGCCTATCTATTGCGCATCCCGGCGGATGCGCCCGGCGGCGTCTACTGGCCGACGGTGGGCATGTACACCTTCGCCGATCAAGAACGGTTGCCAGCTTACGCCAACGCCGCCGATCAGCAGGCTGGCGTTGGCGCCGACGCCGTGCGCCTGTCGCCGATCAAGGTGGTCGGGAAGACGCGCCGCCCATCGCCTCAACATGCGATCTCGGCGCGCGTGGGTGATGCGTTCGAGGTGCTCGGCTACGATATTTCCACGCCCGATCGGCGCGTACACCCCGGCGAATCGGTGACGCTCACACTCTATTACCGCAGCCTGACGCCAACCAGCGCCGACCTGACGCGCTTCGTGCATCTCTATGCACCGGAGAACGGCATGATGGCGCAACACGATAGCCCGCCCACCGACGGCCTCAACCCAACCTGGGCGTGGCGCACCGGTGAGATCATCAAGGATCAGGTGACGCTAACAGTCAGCCCGGACGCGGCGCCCGGCGCGGCGCGGCTGTTGCTGGGCTTTTACGACATTGCCGCCGGCGCCGAACGCATCCCGACCTACGATGCCACCGGCGCCGCACTGCCAGATGCAGCGATCCCCCTTGCCGAAATAGAGATCGCACCGTAACGTGGTACAATCAGTGACCTGTATGAGTGTATCCACACCTGCACCCCAGGCAATGCTGCGCGCACGCACGCTACACCGCCTGGGCATGCTGATGATTCTGCTGTTGGCCTTCGGTCTACGCGCTTACCACCTCGACTTTCAGAGCCTGTGGAGCGATGAGGGCATCAGCCTGCAACGTGCAGCGCTGCCGCTGACGCAGATGTTGGCGGAGCTGCCGGTCGAGCATTTGCCCGGTTACTTTCTTCTGCTGCATCTCTGGCTGCCGGGGGCGGGCGACGCCGATTTTGCCCTGCGCTTCCTCTCGCTGTGGCCCGGCGTGGCGAGCGTGGCGCTGATCTACCGGCTTGGCGCCGATTTGGGTCATCGACCAGCCGGCATTGTCGCGGGGTTGCTGCTGGCGACAGGCGGCTTTCAGCTCTGGTATGCACAGGAAGCACGCATGTACACCTGGCTGCTGGCGACCTCGCTCCTGGCGACGGTGGCATTGTGGCGGCTGCTGGAGGTGGACGGACGGCGACGCAACCGCTGGGGCTGGGGAGTGCTCTACGCACTGGCGACGGCGGCCACCGTCTACCTGCACCTGTTTGGCGCGCTGGTTCCGTTGGCGCACGCATGTTTCGTGAGTATCTGGGCGATCTTCACGCGCAATCGGCAAGGCTTTGGACGTTGGCTGATTGCTGCGACAGGCGCCTTGCTGCTCTTTCTGCCCTGGCTGCCGCGCGTGGTGGGTATCTTCGGCTTTGGCGGCTGGCGTGAACCGGGCGATCCGGCGGAGATTCCCTGGCGCTACCTGGCCGCCTTTACCGTCAGCGACGCTATGCCTGCTCCCTGGCGCACACCGCTGGTCTGGCTCTATGCGCTGCTGGCCTCTGCCGGTCTGATCTTCTGGTGGCGCACACGCCGCGCGGCGGCGCTGCTGCTGGCGACCGGCGTGCTGTTGCCGATGGCGGCTGTGATCGCACTGGCGCTCCGCAATCCCGACTATCACGAACGCTACGCCATCACGGTGACGGCGCCGTTGCTGCTGCTGACTGCTGGCGGCGTGGGCTGGCTGGATTGGCGCACGTGGCGGCGTTCGCAACTCACTGCAACGCCAGCCGGCGCGGCGGCGCTGCCGCTGATTGCTGCGCTTCTCCTGGCCGGCGCCAACCTGATTGCCGTGCAACGCCTCTACACCGACGCAACCCTGCACAAACCCGATTTTCGCAGCGCCGCACAGACAATCATGGCTGGCTTGCAGCCGGGCGACGTCGTGCTGGTGGATGGCCCCGACCCCAACAAGGTCTTTTTGCACTACTACAAAGGCGCTGCGCCCGTGATCGCCGTCGCCGATCTGGAACATGCGTCGCTGGAAGAAGCCGACGTCAGGCTGCGTGAATTGACGGCGGGCGCAGCCCATGTCTGGGAGCTGCTCTATTTTCATGCACCCGCCACCGTGCAGGTCTGGCTGGCGACGCAGGGCTGGGCGACCGACCCAACCTATCATAACGGCATCCGTGTCACACGCTACGGCCTGGCGCCGACGGCGCCTATCACCCTGTCACTGGGCGTCGACTTCGGCGACGCGCTGCGGTTGGAACAGGTCTCACTTGACACACTGACGCCGCAGCCGGGCGATCTGCTGCGCGTGAGCACCGATTGGTTCACCCGCGCCCCTGCGCCAGAATACAAATTCAGCCTGCGCCTCTCCGATGCGGCGGGAACGGTGGTGCAGAGTGTAGACTATACGCCACAGAACTGGTTTGCGCCGACCAACATCTGGCGCGTAGGGCAGCCAGCGCGTGACCAACGCGGCTTCCTGCTCCCTGCCGACCTGTCGCCAGGCGCCTATCGCCTGACGCTGCGCCTGTATGATCCCGCCACCGGCGCAGCGGTGATGACGGCGGCAGGGGAGGATGTCGAGCTGGCGGTGTTGAAGGTGGGGTTAAAGCCATCGCCTCCGGCGTGACGTG
>DGFH01000347.1:0-6935 GCA_002391565.1 Anaerolineales bacterium UBA3905 | reverse complement strand
CCGGCGTGACGTGCCTTTCCGCCATAACCTGCGGCTGGGAGCCGCACAATCGGCGCCGATATGCGTCAAAAGGTTGATCGATGATGAAAGCATCGCCGTCCAGACAATCACAGCGCCTTACACCGCCGGGGAGAGTGTTGCTCCTCGGCCTGACGCTGCTTGCCTATGGACGCAGCATCTTTTGGCTCGACCTCAAGCCGCTATGGTGGGATGAAAGCCTGAGCGTGCAGCGCGTCGAACAGCCGCTGCTCGATCTGCTGGCCGGTGCGCTGTGGATCAGCGACCGCATCAGCAGCATTCGCACCATCGACCAGCACCCCTTTTTCTACTTCCTGGTGCAGGGTGCGGTGATGGCAGGCGCTGGCATTGAGGAGTTCGCCGTGCGCTATGCGTCGGCGCTGGCAGCCACACTCTTCGTCCCGGCGATCTGGGGGCTGGCGCGCTGGTTTGTGCGCCGGCAGCTTGCCCCACCGGCGACGCCCTGGTTCGCAGCACTGCTGGCGGCGACCAGCCCCTTCCTGCTCTGGTTCGGCCAGGAGGCGCGGCCCTACGCACTGTGGGCGACGCTGACGGTGATCGGCGTCTATCTGCTGTTGCGCGCCACCGAAGCCCCCGCTCTGCAACGACCGGCGGCAGCTGGCTTTGTGCTTGTCGCGCTGCTGGCGCTGGCGACGCACTACTTCGCCGTCTTTCTGCTGCCTTTCCAGGTGCTGGTGATCATGGTGTGGGCGTGGCGCGGGCGACGCTTCTGGGCGATGGGTGCAGCGCTGCTGCTGCTGGCTACGGGCGCCCTGGTTGCGCTCTATGCAGCGTGGCTGCTCATCGGACAGGGCGGCGGCGCCAACTTTTCCGAGATCACGCTGGCGATTCTGATTCCCGACCTGGTCAACGCCTTCAGCCTGGGGCTGAGCGTCGATTACGGCGTAGTCTGGTGGATCGACCTGCTCTTTGGCGCGCTGGCGCTGGTGGGGCTGGCGTGGGGGCTGCTGGATCGGCGACGACTGGCGGCGGGCGGCTGGCTGCTGCCTGCCTTCTTCATCCTGGCGCTGGCGCTGCTGCTGGCGATCAACGCCTATCGCCCGCTCTACATGACGGCGCGTCATCTCAGCCAGCTGCTCGGCGGCTTTCTGATAGCAGTCGCGATTGGGCTGGGCGTGATCTGGATGCGGCAACGCTTCGTCGCAGCGGCGCTCATGCTCTTTTTGTTGGCCGCGGTCGGCTACAGCACGCTCAACTACTTTACCGACGAACGCTATGCGAAAGACGACTACCGACGACTCGGCGAATACATGGCGGCGCGCATGATGCCAGGCGACCTGATCCTTTACGACGAGCCGGCGACGAAACGTATCTTCGAATATTACGCACCGCTGACGCGCGTCTACACCGCCATCGACGCTGGCGCGGCGCTGGGCGTCTTTGGCGCGCCGCTGCTCGACCGCAGCGTGGACGACACCATCCGCTGGCTGGAGGAGCAGGCGCCCCACTATCAACGCATCTGGCTGCTGCGTTCGGGCAACCATATCACCCTCGACCCGGAGGGAAAGATGGAGCGCTGGATGGACGAGCACTTCATCCTGATGCGCGACGTGAAATTTTTCAGCCAGTCGTCGCTGCACGCCAAACTCTATCTGCCCACACTCCCTGTCTTCGAAGGCGCGCCGCCCCCTATTGCACACCCGGTGCTGGCGCAATTTGGCGAACGAATTCGGCTGGTGGGTTACGCCGCCGATCCGCCCCAAGCCGCCGATCTCCCCTCGCAGACACGGCTGTACTGGGAAGTCACAGCCAGACCTGATCGCCGCTACCGCTACATCTGGCGGCGGGTGGTGCAGACGACGGATGGCGCACTCCATGAGCTGGGCGCCGTGGAACGCGAACCCTACGAAGGCGACGCCGCCACGCTCTATTGGGACCCAGACAGGATCATCCTGGAATACGTCGAGATGCCGCCGCTCGCAGCTGCGCCGGCGCCGGGTAAACACTTCTACGCGCTAGAGATGTACGACGCCGAGACGCTGGAAAAACTGCCTGTGACAGCTATCGAGGGCGGCGAGATTGCAGCCGACGGTGTGACGGCTTTGTTCCCGGTGGAGACGCCATGAAATCCTCGACATCCGCTGCTGTTGCACCGCCCACCTCAACAGATCGCCAGGGGCGGCGCTGGGCATGGCTGATCATCGGCCTCTTTCTGTTGGGCGGCTTTGCCTACAGCCTGGTCGTTCCACCCTTCGAAACGCCCGACGAACCCTTCCACTATGGCTTTGCGCGCCACATCGCCCAGGGGCATGGCCTGCCGGTGCAAGACCCGGAAAATCCCGGCCCCTGGGCCCAGGAGGGCAGTCAGGCGCCGCTGTACTATCTCCTCGCCGGGCTGGCGACGCGCTGGATCGATCAGAGCGATTTCCCGGAGCTGGCCGTGCGCAATCCGCGTGCGAATATTGGCGATCCGCTCTATCCCGGCAACAAGAACTTCATGCTCTACGCCGGGCGCTGGCATCCCCTCCAGGGCAGCAATCTGGCGCTGCATGTTGGGCGCTGGCTCTCGCTGCTGCTGGGCGCGCTGACCCTGTGGGCGACCTGGCGGCTGGCGCGTTACGCCTTCCCACAGCGCCAGGGGCTGCCATTGCTGGCGATGGCATTGGTGGCGGCGATCCCACAGTTCCTTTTTCTCAGCGCCTCCTTCTCCAACGACAACGCCGTGATTGCGGCCAGTGCATTCACCCTCTTCTGGTTGGCGCGGCTGCTGGCGAAGGCGGACAACGACGCTATCCGCTGGTGGGAGTGGCTCGTACTCGGCGTGGCGCTGGGCGTCGCCGCCCTGAGCAAACTCCAGGGGCTGGGGCTGATCCCCTTAAGCGGGCTGGTCGTGCTCTTCCTGGCGTGGCGACGTCGCACCTGGCGTATCTTGCCAGAAGCCATGCTTTTTGTCGGCATTCCTGCACTTGCAATTGCCGGCTGGTGGTATTGGCGCAATATCGCCCTCTATGGCGACTGGAGCGGACTGTCGCACCTGATGGAGATCAACGGGCGACGCGAGGGCGGCATCGACTGGCGCGACTTTTGGCCGGAGTTTGCCGGTCTGCGCTACTCGGCGTGGGGCGTCTTCGGCTGGTTCAACATTTTGCTACCAGAGTGGTTTTATCGCGCCATGGACGCCGTGACCGTGATCGGTCTGGTGGGTGCAGGGCTGGCAACGATCAGCGTTGTCAGGCGTCATTCGCCCCTCGCCCCTCGCCCCTCGCCCCGCGCCCCGCGTATTCTCGCCCTCCTCTGGATTTGGCTTGTCATGATGGCGGCGCTGCTGTTGTACTGGACGGCGCAGGCGACGGGGAGCCAGGGGCGTCTGCTTTTTCCGGCGCTCGGCGCCTTCGCCGTGCTGCTGACGGCGGGCATCGACTTCTGGGTACGCTGGCTACCCAGGCAGATGCGCAATGCAGTGTGGGCAGGACTTTTGGCGCTGCTGGTGGGGATGTCGATCTACACGCCTGGTTGGTTGTTGCCCGGCGCTTACGCTGCGCCGGCGCCGGTGGCGACGATCCCGACCAGCGCCCAGCCTGTCGATCTGCGCTACGGCGCCGGGCAGATTATCCGGCTGGCGGCCGTGGAGATCGCCCAGGAGCGAGTGCAGGCAGGAGATGCGCTGCCGGTCACGCTCTATTTCCAGGCGCCTGAAACGCTTGATCATGATTATCAACTCTTCGTGCAGTTGCTTGATGAAAACGGCATGGAAGTTGCCAACCTCACCACACACCCCGGCTGGGGGCGCAACCCGACCACCTTCTGGAAAGCGGGAGCCATCTATGCCGATCACTATCTGCTGTCGGTGACAGGCCCGGTGGCGGAGTGGTCGCCGTTGGCGGCGCGGCTATACGTGGGCTTCATCGATCCGGCCACCGAAGGCGCGCCCGGTCAGCGCGGCGAATTTCTGCCTCTGCCCGCCTATGACGCCGCCGGCGCCCCGGTGACGCCCTTTGCCGGCGCAGTGGTGGTGACGCCACACAATCCGCCCGTGCTTACAGCGCCCGATGTCGTCACAGCGAGCAGCGAGTTCGGCGGCGTCATTCGGTTGGAGCAGGCAGCGGTCACCGTCAATGCCGATACGCAGACGCTACAGGTCAGCTTGCTGTGGGAAGCATTGGGGACGCCTGCCACCGACTACACTGCGTTCGTGCATGTCATCGATGGGGCAGGTCAGCGGGTGGCGGGCTTCGACCGGGCGCCGGCAGGGGAGCGTTTCCCCACGCGACTGTGGCGCGCCGGCGACCGCGTCCTGAGCGAGTTCGAGATTGCACCGGAGCACCCTCTGCCCGCCGGGACGTATGCCCTCTGGGTGGGGCTGTACGAATCCGCCAGCGCCGGCGCGCTGCGCCTGCCGGTGACAGCGGCGGGCGCGCTGCCCAGCGGAGATGGACAGGTGCAGGTTGGCCGCATCGAGATCGGGAACCCCGCTGAAGCGCAGTAGTTCGCGATGTTGCCTTCGGCATGAATAAATGAACCCACGCACAGCCGGTGAAGCCTCCCGTCATGCTGGCTCAACCAACCATCATCCAGGGGCATTTGCCCATTGTTTTGACAGCCCTCGACTTGAGTGCTATTCTGTTACGGATTGCAACGGCCCGGTGCACTCCGTGCAAGATTGCCGATCGCTGCAGCCGATGGCTGCCGATCGAGAAGTGCGTCGGTTTTCTGGAAAGACAATGAATCCTGAACAACCTTCGATGGGTCCGCTGCCGGTGCAGTCGGACCCAGACAGTAGCCAGCCCGATGCCGAGCCTGGTCAGCGTACGCTGAAACAGCGATCGGTGGGCGCTGCTACTGTCAAAACCATTGGTGCGCGCATGGCGCGGCGCCAACAAATCAATACGAAGCGTCGTTTTGCGCGCCCGGTGCGTGGTCAGTTGACTGGCGGCGCCGATAATCTGCGCGGTCAAGACGATCATCAATGGAGGCAAGCAGCCTGATCGAGAGGACATGGGCTTGCCCGTCCGTGATCGATGACCGCCGTAGTTATCTGCGAACCGCCTGACCGGAATCGTGTCAGGCGGTTTCTTTTTGCCGCTCACGATTCCTCCTTCTCTGCAACACCGCCTGCGTGTGAAACGACATATCCAGTCGCCTGAAGACGCGCAAGGAGGTGGACAATGGTCGATCCGATTGAACTGAATGATGCACTGGAACGGCTGCACGCCTTTCTGGAGAGCAACGACCTGGACGGGGCAGTTGCCTACCTGCGCACACTGCATCCCGCCGATAGCGCCGAACTGATTGCCGAACTCGAACCGGAACAGCAGGCCGCAGTGATCGACCGGCTGCAGGCGCCTGAGCTGGCTGAAGTCTTCGAGCAACTGGATGAGGAAGACATGGCCGATGTGGCGCAGCATCTGGATGTGGAGATGCTGGCCGACGTGCTCGACGAGATGGAGCCAGACATGGCTGCCGACCTGTTGGGCGAGCTGGAGCCGGAGCAGGCCGCCGAAGTATTGGAGCAGATGGAGGAGCCAGCCGATGTCGCCGCGCTGATGACCTATCCTCCTGACACGGCTGGCGGCATCATGACGGCGGCGCCGCCTTCACTGCGCCGTTTCTGGACAGTCACAGAATCGATCCGTTTCCTGCGCACCCACTACGCCGAGGAAGAAGACTTCTTCACCCTCTATGTGTTGGATCGGTACGCACGTCTGATTGGGCTGGTCGATCTCAAGGCGTTGATCCTGGCGGAGCCGGAGCAAACGATCGAAGAGATCATGGATCGCAACGTCATCTCGGTGCGCGCCACGGCCGATCAAGAGGAAGTGGCGCAGCTTTTGCAACGCTACGATCTGGTTTCCTTGCCTGTGGTGGACGACGAAGAGCGGCTCATCGGCATCGTCATGATCGATGACGTGGTGGATGTGATCGAGGAGGAAGCGACCGAAGACATATACAAGCTGGCGCAGATGAGCCCTGATTCGGAGATTTACAGCCCAATCCCGGAATCTGTGCGCAACCGTCTGCCCTGGCTGGTGGTGAATCTTGCCACTGCGTTTCTGGCCTCGAGTGTAGTGACATTGTTCGAGGGCACGATTGCGCAAGCCGCAGTATTGGCAGCCTTCATGCCGATTGTAGCCGGTCAGGGTGGCAATGCCGGCACACAAACGATGACAATCGTTGTTCGCTCATTGGCGCTGAAAGAGATCGCCCCGCGCGACACTTTCTGGGCGCTGTGGCATGAAGCGCGCGTCGGCGTTATCAATGGCGTCTCGGTGGGGATTCTGGTAGCCATCATTGCCGGTTTGTGGCAAGGGAACCCTTACCTGGGGCTGGTCATCGGGCTGGCGATGTTGGGCAACCTGATCATTGCGGCGATTGCCGGCGTATTCGTGCCGATGGTGCTCAAGCTCGTGCGCGTCGATCCGGCGTTGGCATCCAGCATCTTTGTGACAACCTTTACGGACGTTTTCGGCTTTCTGCTGTTTTTGGGATTAGCGACATATTTCCTGCAGTATTTGGATTGAGAAAAAGCGCATTTGACAAAGCCTGTTCGATATGGGATACTCTGCGCCAGCTAGGTGACCGGCGAACGCGGAAGCCCAGCCTGACTCCGCTATCCCAATATAAGGAGGTGGTGTACATGGACAGTACTCGTTTTAGTCTGCGTCCGGTAGCATCACCTCAGGGATATACTCTCTAGGTGCTACCGGACACCAAAGAAACAGCCCTGGCCGATGGCCAGGGCTGTTTCTTTGTGGGCTCTGAAGCAAAACCATCCTTTTGGGGCGACCAGTGGGGATTGAACCCACGACACCCAGAGCCACAATCTGGTGTTCTACCGCTGAACTATGGCCGCCACGATTATCGACAGGTTGGTAAAAAAACCGGGACAGGTTGCCCTGCCCCGTGTTTTGGCTGGGGGGCAAGGATTCGAACCCCGATTGACGGATCCAAAGTCCAGT
>DGFH01000206.1 GCA_002391565.1 Anaerolineales bacterium UBA3905 | reverse complement strand
TGGATGCCGGCGTTGCGCGCCACGCCTTCGAGCTGCATGGCGGTGTCGAGCAGCTTCTTGACCCACTCCTCTTTGGTGTAAAGATCGACCAGCTCCTGGCTGTAGAACTCGTGCCCCTCGGTCAGGCAGTCCTGGATCGTGACCGGCTTGCCAGGAATGCCGGGGATCAGCTTGGCGATGTAGTCGACCTTGGACAACTCGATGCCCTGAGCGCGCCCCACATCGCGCACCGCCGCCTTTGCCTTCATGCGGTTGAAGGTGGCGATCTGGGCGACCTGGCTCTCACCGTATTTTTGGACGGTGTAGCGGATCATCTCTTCGCGCTGGTCGTCGGGATAGTCCAGGTCGAAGTCGGGCATGGTGACGCGTCCCGGGTTGAGGAAGCGCTCGAAGATCAGGTTGTTCTTGAGCGGGTCGATGCCGGTGATGCCGATGCAGTACGCCACCAGCGAGCCGGCGCCGGAACCGCGCACATTCCACCAGATGTTGCGGCTGCGCGCAAAGTTGCAGAGGTCGGCAACGATCAGGTAGTAAACATCGAAGCCCATCTGGTGGATGGTGCGCAGCTCGCGCTCTTTGCGCTCCTGCACGTCGGCATCATTGGCGCGCGCGCCGTAGAGTCGCTGCAAGCCTTCCTCGGTCAGGTGGCGCAGATAGGTCTCGTAGGTGAAGCCCTCTGGGATCGGCAGGTCGGGCAGATGATAAGTCGGGTCTTCGAGATCGACCTCGCACATTTCGGCGATGCGCAGCGAATGGTCGAAGGCGCTGGCGGGCAGATCGATGAAGGGGCGAAAGGTCGCCTCCATCTGCGCCCGGCTCTTGAGAAAGTAGCTGCCGTCGCTCATACGCATGCGGTTGGGCTGGTCGAGCGTGACGCCGGTCTGCACACAGAGCAGCACATCATGCGGCCCGCCATCCTGTTCGCGCACGTAATGCACATCGTTGGTGACAACCAGATTCAGCCCGAACTTTTCCGCCCAGGGCACGAGGATTTTGTTGACCTTGACCAGTTCTGGGATCGAGTGCTCCTGCAACTCGATGAAGAAGTTCTCTTTACCGAAGACATCGACATACCAGCCGAGTCGCTCGTAGGCTTCGCGCTCCTTGCCCTGGCTCAGCAGTTGCGGCACCTCGGCGCCCAGACAGCCGGTGCTGGCGATGATGCCTTCGGCGTGCGCGGCAAGAAAATCATGGTCAACGCGCGGCTTGTAATAGTAGCCGTCGATCTGGCTGTGCGAGGCGATCTTGAGCAGGTTGCGGTAACCGGTCATGTTCTTCGCCAGCAGGAGCAGGTGATAGTTGTCGCGGTCGAGCTGCGGGTCGCGACCGCCCATCGGTCTTCCCCACGCGGTCTGATACGCCTCGATGCCGATGATCGGGCGCACACCCGCATCTTTGCAGGCGCGGAAGAACTCGATGGCGCCGTGCATCACGCCATGGTCGGTCAGCGCCAGCGCCGGCTGCCCCAGCTTGACCGCCTCTTTGACCAGCGACTTGATGCGCCCCAGCCCGTCGAGCAGCGAATATTCGGAATGGACGTGCAGATGTACAAAATCGTCGGCCATGGTGGTTGCGCCTGCTATGAACTACTTTGCATAATCAGAACCGGTGTTCTACGGCTGCAAGCGCATTATAGCAGAGGATGGACGGCGCGCCGAACCGCAGCAGGCTATATGCGCGCTCTACATGGGCGATTGGATTCACGGCTTTACACTCTTTGTGATAGAAAGTGAAGCGTTGTTGGCTACGCCAGGTGTAATTCCAGTACTGTCTGCGAAGCGGTTCATCATGAAGAAGCGACTCATTAGCGTCAAAAATGCGGAGTTTCAGATCATTCAGTCGCTCAAGCTCAATCGGTCGAAGCGCCATCAACTAGGGGAAATCTTCGTCGAAGGCATCGAGTCGATCAAACAGGCCATCCGCGCTGGCCTCGAAATCACGCGCATCGTCGTTCATGATGAAGCGGGTTTATCAGACTGGGGCAAGCTGCTGGTCAAAACCAGCCAGGCGCCGTTGATCGAGATGTCTTTCGACCTGTACCGAGAGCTTTGCGACCGCGAGGAACCCTCCGAACTCCTGATCACGGCCAGGGTTGCGCCGATGCGCCTGGAAGAGCTTACCCTGCCCGCTCAGCCTGTCGTGCTGATCTTCGACCGGCCAAGCGACCACGGCAATTTCGGCTCGCTCATTCGCTCGGCAAATGCTTTCGACGTGGATGCGGTGTTCGTAGTCGGGCACGGGATCGATTGGCACGAGCCAAAGGTGATTCGCGCCAGTCTGGGCGCAGTCTTTCACACCACCATCGTTCAGATACAGTCGATGCAGGCATTGAAAGACTGGATCGCACAGGAAAAAGCGCGCAACAACATTCGTATCGTCGGCACCGATTCGACAGGAAGCGACTCGCTGGTTGACGTTGCGCTGCACAGACCGGTCGCGCTCATCCTTGGCAACGAAGCCAAGGGGATGAGCGTCGCCTTAAAAGAAGTATGCGACCAGCTTGTGAGAATTCCGATTTCCGGCGCCGTCAATTCGCTGAATGTTGCCTGCGCCGGCTCGATTTTGCTGTGGGACATCTACAGAAACGAGAGACAGAACGACGGCAGCCCGTCACGGCGGAGGCGATGACCTGCGTGACGAACGCTTGCCCGAAATGAGAAGTAGGCCCAAGATTTTTCACCTGG
This sequence comes from Anaerolineales bacterium UBA3905, assembly GCA_002391565.1. Classification (GTDB taxonomy): domain Bacteria; phylum Chloroflexota; class Anaerolineae; order Caldilineales; family Caldilineaceae; genus Caldilinea. The sequence continues at coordinate 3,155 of DGFH01000206.1, read as the reverse complement.
TTCAGCAACGACGGGCAGACGTGATAGAATAAAAGTGGGCTGCAAAGTCGCCGGAGCTGACAACAGGAGGTATGCCATGACAATGACTGTTACGATCCCAGATGGACTGGCGCATCAAGTGCAGGAACGCGCCAGGTTGTGGCGTCGCCCTCCAGAAGATATTGTCCTTGACATCTTACGCAGCGCCTTCACAGAGCATCCCATCGCAGATGTCGATGAAGTCGTCGCTAGAATCAAGTCTGCACCACCCAATCCGCACAATATTCGGAAACCACACGGTGCATTGGCGGATGTGCTGCGCCGCGAATCTGAAGACGACGATTTTGATCTCGATATGTGGAATCGAGAATGGGCCGCGGTTGAGGCAGAAATTCAGGCAATCAACCGGGCGAACGATCTTGCAGAAAGCCGTTGATGAATTTACATGCCCGCCTATCTGCTTGATACGAATCATGCTTCACCGTTGGTTACTCTACAACATCCCCTCCGCAAACGCGTCTTGCAGTATCTTGATGCAGGCGACAGTTTTGCGATTTGTGTGCCTGTCCTGACCGAGACGCTATTCGGAATCAGTATCCTGCCGAGAGCATCCGCCAATCGCGCAGAGTGGTCTTTACTGCAACCCCGATTCCCGTGCTATATACCAGATGAGACAGATGCTGCGCTGGCCGCTGATTTGCAGATCGCTTTGAGGCAACGAGGTATACAGCTTGCTACCGTCGATGCGCTTATTGCCGTGCTGGCGCTTCGATACGACCTTATCTTGTTGACGACTGATAGCGATTATCGCGCTGTTCCTGGCCTGCGCTGGGAGAACTGGCGGTAGGCGTCAAGCAATGAATGTGAGAAGACCTGTGTGACAAACTCCGATATTGACGCCCTCTGTCAGCTCTATACCCAATACGAACGCATCCAGGCCGCATCGCCCGACGTGCGCCGTGAGGTGCTGCCCAACCTCATCCGCCTGATTCCGGTGGAGGCTGGCGACCGCGGCGCGGTGATCTACTCGCGATTGGACGCGACCAACGCCGACGCAACGATTCAGGCGCAGATCGAATACTTCCAACAGCTCGGCTGTGATTTCGAGTGGAAACACTACGACTACGACACACCGCCCGATCTCAAGGCGCGGCTGGCGGCGCATGGTTTCGAGTTGGAGGAAAGTGAGACCATCATGGCGCTGCCGCTGGCGCAGGCGCCTGCTGCCTTGCTTCAGCCGGTGACGCATGATGTGCGCCGCATCCACGATCCCGACGAACTCGACGCGATTCAGCGCATCAAAGCGGAGGTCTGGGGTGAGGAGCGCGACTTCGTCGCACAGTTTTTGCGCTTGACGCTGACCCAGTCGCCGGAGCGCATCAGCATCTATATTGCCTACGCCGATGAGTTGCCAGTTTCCTGTGGGTGGATATACTTCCCAACGGAGAATCCATTTGCCAGTTTGTGGGGCGGCGCCACGTTGGCCAGCCACCGCAAGCAGGGCTTCTATACGGCGCTGCTGGCGGTGCGCGTGCAGGAAGCAATTGCGCGCGGACGGCGTTATCTCACCATCGACGCCAGCCCGATGAGCCGCCCGATCGTCGAGCGCTTTGGCTTTGTGCGGCTGGCGGAGTCAACGCCATGCATCTGGCGGGTGCGCCGTTGATAGACATTGCATCTGAAATTGTTCAAAAAGGTTAGTAGATGACCGCCAACAGTGTTGGGCCCGTTTATACGCAATTCTTTACTTTTGCCGAAGAGGAACCCTTCGGATTGGAGAGTGGGGAAACGTTGCAGCCAGTGACGTTGGCCTACGAAACTTACGGCGCGCTCAACGCCGATCGCTCCAACGCCATCCTGATCTGCCACGCGCTGAGCGGCAGCGCCCACGCCGCCGGTGAGTTGGAGGGCGACCCGTCAAAATTGGGCTGGTGGGAAGAGACGATCGGGCCGGGCAAGGCTTTCGACACCGACCGCTTCTTTGTAATCTGCAGCAACGTCATCGGTTCCTGTTATGGTTCGACCGGGCCGTCCAGCATTGACCCGGCGACAGGCAAACCCTATGGCCTGCATTTCCCGGTGGTGACTATTGGCGATATGGTGCGCGCCCAGGTCAAATTGATCGACCATCTCGGCATCGACAGGCTGCTTTGTGTGGCAGGCGGCTCCATGGGAGGGATGCAAGTGCTGGAGTGGGCGGCGCACCATCCACAGCGGCTGCGCGCCGCCATCCCGATTGCCACCACCGCCCACCATAGCCCGATGCTGATCGCGTTCAGTGAGGTAGGGCGCCAGGCGATCTATGCCGATCCAGCCTGGAATCACGGCGACTATTATGACAAGACGCAGAAGCCCGACGCCGGTCTGGCCGTGGCGCGCATGATCGGCCATATCACCTACCTGAGCGAAGAGTCGATGCACATCAAGTTTGGACGCCGCCTGCAGGGACATGAGAAGTATGGCTACGAATTCGAAACCGAGTTCGAGGTGGAGAGCTATCTCAAATACAACGGCCACAAGTTTACACAGCGCTTCGACGCCAACAGTTACCTTTATGTAACCAAAGCGATGGATTACTTTGACCTGACCCAACCCACCGGCACACTGGCCGCTGCCTTTACCAATTCGACGCATGTCAAATTCCTGGTAATCAGCTTCACCAGCGACTGGCTCTATCCCAGCTACCATAGCAAACAGCTCGTCAGCGCGCTGACTGCCGCCGGCGTCGATGTGACTTACCTCGATGTAAAGAGCAGTTGGGGGCATGACGCCTTCCTGCTCGAAGTGGAGACCATGACCAATCTACTGGGCAGCTTCCTCGACCGTCTCGTGCGCGAGGAGCGGGTGGCCGCACCGGCAGGTTACACGCCGCGCCCACGTCCGCTTTCGCATGGCAACAATGTGCTGCCGCGCACACAACTCGCCGACAACCTGGCATGAGCTTACCATCTACTACTTTGACCCAATCGCCGCAGTTGCGCGCCGATCTGCTGGCGATTGCCGACCTGATCGAACCCGGCGCCCGTGTGCTTGACATCGGTTGTGGCGATGGCGCCCTGCTGGAGTATCTCCGCGACCGCAAACAGGTGAAGGGGCGCGACATTGAATGGACCGATGCCGGCGTGCGGGCCTGCGTGCGCCGTGGCTTGAGGGTGGGCGACGGCCACCTGCCAGAG
>DGFH01000263.1 GCA_002391565.1 Anaerolineales bacterium UBA3905 | reverse complement strand
CGACCTTCTTCACGACCTTCTTCGCGAGCAAGACGCTCAATACTGGTAATGTAACGCATCTGCCTCTCTGCCTCCATCGTCTCAATTTGCTCTCTGAAACGCAACTCCAAATCGCGCGGCAAGCGTAATAACCAATCAATAAAATGAAACAGATTCAATACATCTTGACGGGCATATCCTCGCTCGTACAGGCGGCGAATCAGGTAAAACTTCCACAAGCTCCGTTGTTCAGCGTCATGTTGCGTTTCCAGTGCTTTAAGATGGGCCATAACCACAGTCGCAAACGGATTATCGTCCGGCTCCAGTTCCTGCCAGCGCGTCCGATAATCCATCAGCCTGACAACAGGAAAGGTGAAACTGACTTCACACCCCCATAGTTCATAGGCAAACTGTCCTGGCTTCCACTTGCTGCCCTCATCGTTGATCACAGCAAAACTGGCAACAGGGCGATCGTAGCGGTCGAACAGGCGATAATTGTAACTATACATGCGACGGTCAAATGTACGCTCTGACTGCCCTTGCACCTCAAGGTGCACCAGAACCCATTCTTCTCGACCACTCTTGCGCCATACTTTCGCCAGTTTATCTGCATAGCGTCGCCCAAGCTCTGCGTCGCGTACAACCTGTTGTAACTCTTTATCGAGAAACTCAACGCTGCGCGACCAGTCGATATCGGCATATGCAATCGGAAAGAAGAAGAGCATAAACTCCGGAAAATAATGCTCGATAATCTCTTTCCAGGGACTGTCGAACTCATCATACGCTTCTGACATACTGCGATTATATCATGAGACGCAGACGTAAATTATAAGCTTCAAACCATACGCTCTTTCCGCCAGCCAAACCACAATGCCGCCGCCATCAGCACAAGCAGACTCACTGCGCAGAGAATCAAACCCCACCCCGGCTGCTGTGGATGGTTATAAAGGGTCTCAATGGCGGGCAATACGGCAAAGAACTGCCAAATCGGCACGCTGGCGGCGCTAATGCTGAGCGCAGCGAGCAGGGCGGCTGTGATCTTACGCGGCGTCAACGCCAGTAGTGGGCTAAAGATCATCGCCGCCAGACAGAAGAGCAATGCCATCGCCTGCTGACGAAACTCATCCGTCATCATGCGCGCCGGCGTCCAGGCCGGAGGAAGCAAGTTGAGCGCTGCCACGACCGCCAGGATCAGCAAGCAGGCTCGCACCACCCACCCATAGCGCAGTTCGGCGCGGAACGCCACCAGACTGGCGCCCAGACTCACGGTGACCAGTGGCAGGTAGAAACCTTCACGCCAGAGCGTCACCTCACTGCGCCGCACCGGGGTGAGAAACTTCACATACTCGCCCAGGTCTAGCCCGGTGATCACAAGCCCAGCCGCTTTGTGATCGACCCACGCGCCAACATAACCCACAAATGCGAGCATCAACGCTATCGGTAGCAGCCAACGTACAAGCGCCGGCGCGTGTTCACGGACATGTTGCGCCGCGTCCACGCTCATGCGCCGCGCCCCGCTTCCAACAGTCGCTGGCGATGACGCGCTTCGCCTTCGGCAAAACGGCGTCGATCTTCGTCATTGTCCAGCAGCAGCGGCGGCACTGGCGTCGGGCGACGATCATTGCCCAAGGCGACATACACGAAATACGCACTGTTCGTCTGTGTGCGCTCGCCCGTCAGCAGATGCTCCGTTTCGACGCGCAACTCGACTTCGATGCTGGTGCGCCCCACCCAAGAGATACGACCGTGCACAAGCACCAGCCGCCCTAACAGCACCGGCTTAAGAAAGTTGACGCGATCGACCGTCACCGTGACAGCAGGGCGGCGTGAATGCCGGCTGGCGATGATGCCGCCACATTCATCGCACAGTTTCAAGATCACGCCGCCATGTACATTGCCCAGGCTGTTGGAATGCTCCGGTTGCATGAACATGGTCATTGTCAACGCGGATTCATCCGGCGACCGGGGTGTGAGCAAGTCTTCGGCTGATGCCTGACTCATAACTTCTTCCTTTGCATAAGCTTGATACATGGTTTCAAGGTGGACATTACATCGTCGCAATGCAGTCAGGTGTGTGGAGGCGTTCGGCGCTCAGGCAAGGGCACGCGCATACGCATCCAACAACTGCTGCGCGCTGCGTTCCCAGGTGAAATGCGCAGCGTGCGCCAGACCTGCCGTGCGTAATTGTGATCGCAGGCCGGCGTTGGTCGCCAGCTGCACGATGCCGGCAGCGATACTCTCCACATCTTCTGCCCGAACATAGTAGGCGCCGGGGCCGCCTGCCTCCGGCAAACAGGAATTATCCGCCGCCAACACTGGCGTCCCACAAGCCAACGCCTCCACAATTGGCAGCCCAAAGCCCTCATAAAGCGATGGATATGCGAAAAATTCGGCCGCGCTGTACAAGACAGGCAAATCAGCGTCGGCGACAAAGCCGGTAAAGTGAACATGCTCCTGTACGCCCAGTTCGGCGACGCGGCGAAAAATCTCGTCATAGAGCCAGCCTTTGCCGCCCCCGATCACCAGACGATGCGGCAAACTGGCAGCCAACCGCGCCCGCGCAAAGGCCTCGATCAGGCGGGGAAAGTTCTTACGTGGCTCAAGCCGGCTCAGCGCCAGAATATAGGGGCGGTCGCCAATTGCATAACGCTCCCGCACAGCGCGCTGACGCTCCGGATCGGCGACGGGCCGAAAGTGGTCGTGATCGACGGCGCCCTGCACAACTGAAATACGCTCCGGCGATGTCTGCCACTGCTCAGTCAGGTCACGCGCCGTATGATGACTATCCGCAATAATATGATCGGCGCGATGCACACTGCGCGGCACCACCACATTCAGGTAGTGATGCAGGCTGGGCATGGCAGCGTTCGGATAGTGAATGAAAGCCAGATCGTGAACCGTGAGCACCTTGCGCCGTGCGCGTGTCGGCGCCAGGACAAAATCGGTGGCATGGAAAAGATCGAGCTTCCCGCCCGTGAACCATTCAACGCGTGGGAAAGGAAGATCCAACCGATGCCAGATGCGCACCAGGTTGCGCTCATCGATAGGCGTTGCATGGAGCGGCAATGGCGCTGCGCGGCGGTCGCTGTCCGTAATGCGCCCGGCCACGAACAGGAGCAGATCAAAGCCTGGATTCAGCCTCACCAGCGCCTTGATCTGACCACGGACGATGCGACCGATGCCCGCCTGTTGACGAATGGCAGGGGTGTAGTCGATAGCGATGACTGTCACGCCGCCTCACGCGCGATTGCGGAAGGTCCACAGCCGGTTAGCGCCAAAATTCCAGAAAAGCACAACACCGATCGCAGCAATGATCGAGAAGTTGTAATTCACGATCTCAGCCAGGGCTGGATTGGGAATCACCGACAGCCAGATGGGATGAAAGATGAAACTGACAATTTCACGCACCAGGGCATTGATCGCCAAACCAATGAGACTGACCAGCCCGAACTGACCGGCCTGCACCCAGCGCGACTTCGTGCGCGCAGATTGCTTATCTCGAAAAGTCCAGGAATAATTGAGCAAATAATTCTGGATTACGGCGGTCATAAAGCCAATAGCATTCGCCAACGCATCTGGAAAATGCAGGCCGAAATTAAAGATATTTGCCAGCGTCAGATGCGTCGCCATGCCGGCCACACCGACGATCGCAAATTTGACGAATCGCTTTACTTCGCGGCGATTCACATCACTGATCGGAAGCGACTGCAATGCACACAAGGGTTTACCTCATACCTGTCCACATGAACCAACGCCAGCCAGAGGCCGACATAAACGAGAATGCCCCGCACAAATAGATTGTCCACCAGGTTGTGCACCGAGAGACGGTCTCTT
>DGFH01000059.1:48400-48525 GCA_002391565.1 Anaerolineales bacterium UBA3905 | reverse complement strand
CCAGAATCGTCTCTGCAATATCCAACGCTGCACGCGGACGCCCCATGCGTTCGGCCTGCATCGCCATCTGCGCCAATCGCTCCGATTCAGCCAGCAATGAGAGCACCGCAGTGGGCACCATTTCA
>DGFH01000059.1:47898-48165 GCA_002391565.1 Anaerolineales bacterium UBA3905 | reverse complement strand
GCACCGCAGTGGGCACCATTTCAGGCATGCGCAACTGAATACCCGCCCCAGCCCCGGCGATAAAGTCGGCGTTCCACTCCTCCTGTCCTGGGATCGGATCGATGATAATCATCGGCGTGCCCCGCGCCAGCACCTCGCTCACAATCAGCCCGCCTGATTTAGTGATGACAATGTCGCTCGCCACCACCAGATCGTCGACATAGTCGATCATGCCCTCTTTGCGTAATTTCATATGCGCCCCACTGTGCAGTCCGTGCAATGCCTCCA
>DGFH01000059.1:32260-47570 GCA_002391565.1 Anaerolineales bacterium UBA3905 | reverse complement strand
CCGCCGCCAAACACACTGATGACTGGCCGGTCGAGGGGTAGATCGTGGGCGCGCCGCGCAGCCTCCGTTTGTTTCGGAGTCATCAGTTCCAGCTTGACCGGAATCCCCGTCGCGTAGATGCGATGCGCCGCAACGCCGCGCCGCTGCAGCACGTAGGCCGTCTGCGGATGCGCAACGAAGTAGCCATCGACGGCGGGCGCAATCCACGACGCATGCACNNTAATCGATCATGCCTTCCTTGCGCAGCTTCATGTGTGCACCGCTGTGAAGCGCGTGCAGCGCGCTCGCCAGCTCGTGATTGCGCCCCGCCACCGTCACAGCCAGCGCGGGGCGATCCGCTTCCTCCAACAACCGCTCGACCAGCAGGCGCACGCGCTTTGGCTCGATGCCGCCGCCGAAGATGCTGATCACGGGGCGATCGACGGGGAGATCACGGGCGCGACGCGCCTCCTCCATGCGCTTCGGCGTCAGCAATTCGAGCTTGACCGGGATGCCAGTGGCATAGATGCGTCGCGCGGGGACGCCGCGGCGCTGCAGCACGTAGGCGGTCTGCGGATGTGCGACAAAATAGCCATCGACGCCAGGCGCAATCCACGACGCATGCACCATGAAGTCGGTCACCACCACGTACAGCGGTTGGCGTAGACGCCCCTGCTGCTTCAGAAAACTGACCGCCGCCAATGGAAACTGCTGTGTACAGACGATCGCATCCGGGTTGGTGCGCTCGATGAATTTGAGCAAGCCATGCAGAAAGGGGGTGTAGAGCGCATCTGTCAGCAAGTTAGAAGTGGTGGCGAAGGACAATTCATCCACGTCGGTCGATTCGTAATACACCTCATACAACAGTGGGGCGCGTTCGCTCAGGCGCGTGTACAAACTGGCCACCGTACTCCGCACGGTGGAGCCGATGCGTTCAAAGATGTCTTCCACCACTACGACATGTTCGGGATTATGAGCGCGAAAAGCCGCAGCCAACGCCTTCGATGCACTGAGGTGCCCCGAACCAAACGGCGAATAAAAGATCAGTATTCGAGCCATAACGTCACCTTTCCGGTATCGAATCTTAAAGGCATCGCAGGTCTACCGTAGCACGGAACGCCGGATTCGTCACACTGCGCATCGATTCACATCGCATCAAGTGCGCCATCAACGCCGAATCAACGCAACCAGCGCGATGCTCACCTACACACAGAGCCGCCTGGGAGAGGGTGCAGGCAATGCACACACAGAAAGAGAGAACGCGTCATGATGGCCCGGAGTCAAACCACCGACCGCGAGTTGTTCTTGATCTTGATCATCATCTTTATGCTGGCTTTTGCCGCGCGCTTCGGCGAGGCCAACAGAGGCAACACCGTAGCCGCTTCCCCAATCGCGACCGCCGAACATCAATCAACTTCCGCCATCCTGGACGCTGCTGCCAATCCCTACTGGGCGCCTGCACATGCCTTTGCCCGGCGCCTGGCGCCCATCTATAGCGACGCCACGCCAACTGCAATGTCACACATTGCTCAGAAGTAAGCGCGCCACTCCGACGCGCGCGCCTACCTCGATCTTCGTTACGGGTTGCATAACCGCTACAATAGAGACTGGACTTGTCCAACGCAACACGATGATTGAGTTTGACGCCAGGCAACAACCATGAGCGGTGCAATCCAGCTTTCTTCCGACAGCGCAAAGCGACTGACTGCGGCGCTCTGGCGCCTTTACCAACGACCCGAGCGACCAACCGCCTGGGAAAAGGGCGGCAACCTGCCGTGGCATGACCCGGCGTTCTCGGAACGGATGCTGCGCGAACATCTCGACGATTCGCACGGTGCAGCTTCGCGCTCGGCGGCGGAGCGTGCGCGCCAGCTTGAGTGGCTCTGGGCGCACCTGAAGCTGCAACCTGGCCAACGCGTACTCGATCTGACCTGTGGGCCAGGGCTGTATGCAGTTGCATTGGCCGAACGCGGCTGCCAGGTGACCGGCGTGGATTTCTCACCAGCATCGGTACGCTATGCCCGGGAACTGGCCGCGCAGCGCGACGTTGCCGCAGCGTGCACCTTCATTGAGCAAGATGTCCGCGCCGTCCATCTTGAAGAGGGAGCGTTTGATGCAGCACTCTTTCTTTATGGCCAGCTTGCCGTCTTTCCGCGCCACGAAGCCCAGGCGCTCCTCCAACTTGCCGCCAACAGCCTGCGCTCCGGCGGGATGCTTTGCCTGGAACTGCTCGACCAGGAAAAGGTGGATAAAACGCACAGCACCTGGTGGTTTACTGACGACGCTGGCTTATGGGGCGACGCCCCGTTCTTACATCTGGGCGAACGCTTCTGGGACGATGCACAGGCGCTGTCACTGGAGCGTTTCTACACACTCCACCTGGAGAGCGGCGTCATGGATGAGGTGCTGCTCTGCGACCAGACATACACGATTGGCGAGATGACGACGATGCTGCATGACGTCGGCTTTGCTGCCGTCCAGCTCTATCCAGCCTGGGACGGCTTGCCGCTCTACGATGCTGATGAGTGGAACGTCTATGTAGCGGAAAAGCGTTCACTGGGATGAGGAGCAGCCATGTTCGAACGCTTGACCGCCGCAACCTGTCGGCCGCATTGCGAGAGTCCTTCCGGCGACGCCCAGGCCGAGTTTGATGAACGCCGGGGGCTCGCCTTCGAGTTAGAAATGGAACATTTCAGACAGCATCGGCTCATCTCACGCCGCACGTTGTTGTGGATGGCAGGCGGGTTGTTGAGCGCCGCCGTGGGCGGGACGGCAGCCTATGCGCGCTTTGCCGCGCCGCAATCAGTCCAGATCGACCACATCACGTTGCCGATCGCCGGGCTGGCGCCACACCTCGCAGGCACACGCCTGGCGCAAATCTCCGACATCCACGCTGGCGCCTTCTATTCACCCGAACAACTGGCGCACGCCATCGACCAGGTCAATCAGCTTGGCGTCGAACTGCTGATGTTGACCGGCGACTTTGCCACCGTGCGCGAACGCGACCGCGCCAGACGCCTCGCCCTGCGCGAGCATGCCTTCATGTCGCTGGTGGAGCCGTTGCGCCGGGCCGCCATGCCGATGGTCGCCGTCACCGGCAACCATGACCATTGGGGCGGCCTTGAGCCAATGATCAAGCTGTTGCACGCGGTCGGCGTCACGCTGTTGCGTAACGCGGCCATACCTATCGGGCATGGCCTGTGGCTGGCTGGAGTGGAGGATGTCTGGGGCGGGCGCCCTGACCTGCCGGCAGCGCTACGCGACATTCCGGTGGATGCCACCACCCTGCTCATGGCGCACGCGCCGGACTATTTCGATAATGTACTGCAGCGCAACGCCCCCGTCGCTGTGCAGTTCAGCGGTCATACGCATGGTGGACAGGTGCGGCTACCGCGTTTCACGCCAGGTCCTGATGGTCTCTACACCTATGCACCCATCGTGCCTGATTTTGGTGAACGCTACCCGATTGGCTTGCGCCGAGTCGGCAACCGTTATGTCTACACAAATCGGGGATTAGGAGCCTGGCCGATGCCCTATCGCTTCAACTGCCCGCCGGAGATCACGGTCTTTACGCTGGAATGTGCTTGAGAGGGAGCGCCTGCACCTCTGCCCACAGATCACGATAAGCAGCGGCGGCAGGCGTATTGGCGGCAAAGGCGCCGATAGGTGCGCGCTGAACGCCCATCTGCTCCACCGTCGCCAGATAAGGGATCACGGTTTGCAGGACGCGCGGCAACGTCTTACGCGCATCGGTGAGCTGCTCGCGTTGAAGACGCTTGCGCAGATCCGTCATCGAGAAAAAGGCATACAGACGCTCTGGCCGATATTCATGCTCACTCAAGAAGTCCAACAACTGACGATGCGCCAACACCGAGAGCGGCGTCGGGATCAACGGCGTCAACAGCACGTCGGCAGTCATGAAGATATTTTCCGCCAACAGGTTGATCGTGGGAGGACAATCCAAAATCACAACATCATATTCGGAGCGCAGCGGCTCCAGCGCCTTTGCCAGCCGTTCTGTCGGCTTCTTGCGTTCAGCATACTCCAGATCAAGACGGCGATGCGAGAAGTCGGCGGGGAGCAAGTCAAGGCCAGCATAGGTGGTGGCTTTGACGCTGTCGAGAATCTCTTTGCTCCCCTTAGCCAATCCACGCGCTTTACGCTTGATGCCCGGCTGGACGCGAAAGTAATAGGTCGATGAACCTTGCGCATCCAGATCGCAAAGCAAGGTGTTGGCGCCGTTTGCCGCCGCCAGATAGGCCAGGTTGACAGCAGCAGCCGTCTTGCCAACACCGCCTTTATTGCTGTAAAGCGCAATTGTCGCCATGCGTCATCACTCATCACGCGCTACAAACGGAATGTACGTCTGGTTCTGCGCAGCATCAGCAGGCTCAGCCTCCACCGGCGCATCTGCGGTCACAAAGGGGAGATAGATGTTCGAGCTTGCGCTAAATTCATGCATGACGCCAGGCAAATACAGTTGATGCTCCTCTAACGTCAGCCATTGCCAGCGCCAGTTGCGATACTCCACGCGATGCAGGGCGCCATGCACTGCACCGCGTGGATAGATGCTGATCGCTTCGACCTGTATCCCAGCCGAAATGGCCGGCGGCCATCGTTTGGGAAAACCAACAAAGTAGCTGGTGTAAGTAACGTTGTCGATCTGCAAGAGCGTGGTTTGTCGCGGGTAATCCACCATCATTGTGAAGGTGTGCCATTCGGTGTCCGGCGCCAGATAGCCAACTGGCTCCCAGACTGCCGCGCTGACACCCTCGATACTGGAGCGCACTTCCCCAAAGCGCTCATACGGATTCAGCCCCCACTGAAACGCCATGCCACAATCCAATTTGGTCAACAACCCATCCCACACGAATAGACCTGCCTCCAGCGTCTGTGCATTTTCCTCCGTGTTCTCGACAGAAGGCAAATAGGGAAGTCGAAACTCGCAGGTGAATCGGTGTGTATAGTCGAGTGCACTTTCATCGCGCTCGCGCCGATAGGTGATGTTGTGCGCCATGATGTCGCGCTTGCGGATGTTGGCGCGCACCTCGCTCAACCCCTCGTCGTGCAGCGTCTCGATATCCTGCAACGACACCGGCTCCTGCCCCGGCGCGGCATAGTTGCCATCGCCAAGCGACACCTTCCACCCCGCCATGTTGACGCCACTGAATTCTCGATAAATTGTATCCGCCGCCGCGCCCGGCGCCGCCTGTACCACCATCCTGTTCGAGGCTCCCAACAGCATTGTCGTCAGCCCGGCGCCTGCCCATGCCAAAAAGTCGCGTCGATTCCCGCGCCAGGGGTGTGGCGCAAAGGCGACTTGCATTGCCTTGATATCCATGTCTGCACCGATGTCGATTCTTACTCTGCTAACAACGCGTCTGGATGGGGGTCGGGTGCAGGATATCCAGGTAAGTAAATCGTATCACCGAACCAGGAAACGCTCAAATAGCAATTGATCGTCACCCGCCAACCGCAACGGATGGAATTTGATACGACATTTATCTGATAGAAGGATGTTGTATTGAGGGCGCCAATGCACCGCGCAGCAACCATGGCATCCCCCAGCCAGCGCGGTCGCCGGTATTGTCCCCTGCCGGCCCAGGATCGGTGACCAGCACCAGATCGATGCGTTGTCCACGATACGCATCCAACGGGATAAACGCCTGCTGCCAGCCGAGATCTGCAGCGCGAGCAGGCGAAAAATGTTGCGTCCACAACGTATGCTCGCCGTCGGCCGCGCGCACTTTGACAATAAAAGTCACCCCGTCGCCACCCCAATCCCATGCCTGTGGATCGAGCGCCGGGCTGAGCCACAGCAAGGTGCGTTCATGCGGAAGTGTGAGCGGAAGCGTGATTTCGGCGGGCGCGTGGGCAAAGATTACCGGGCGCGTGTCGCCATTCTGGGGCATGGTAAACTCGCTCAGCGCCACGCGCTCGCAGCCCACCGCCTCGGCGCAGATTGGCGTGGCAGGCGTGACCTGCGCTTCTGGCAGCAATTCTGTCAAATCAAGCAAGCGATAGCGCAGAAAGCGTTCCCGCTCCGCCGGGTCGGGGCGCAGCAACGTATAGGCGTGATTGACGCCGACCCAAAACACAGTGTAGCAACTTGCGAAGAGCAAGCCCACTGCCAACACCTGGCTAAGCATCGCGGCGCGGCGCGGCGACGCCCGTTCACCAAGCCACCACCACGTCGTGATGCCCCACAAGGTCAACGGCGGCCCCGCGATTGCGAATAAATCCCAGTCACGGGGACGCGGCAGATCATTCTGAAAGGTGAAGAAGTAAACCATCACGCCCGCAGCGGCGGTTCCTAACAGGAGAAGCACTCTGGCGCCCTGGGGAAACGCCTTCCATCCCTTCCCCTCCAGAGCCAAAGCCACTGTCGCCCCTAACCAAAGCACCCACAACGGCGCAATCAACCACAAATTTTGCAGCGCATCGACGAGCTGCGCCGGAGACAGCGCCTGCGCCGGCGTCCAGAAGAGCTGTGGGTCGCCTGCAAAACCGCCATTCAGGCCCGGCGGTGCTGCACCCAGCATCAGCAACAGCCCCGCTGTCATTGCAGGGACGAGCAGACCGCTGCACAGCAATACGAGCACCTGACGCAACCATTGGCCGCGCCGCAAGAGCACCAGCAACGCTGGCAGCACAAAAGCCGCCTGTGGGTGAAAACTCACCGCCGCCCCGCCGACTACACCCACCACCCACAACGATACGCGTCCGTGCAGATGCCCCACCGCCAGCACAACGGTGGCAAACGCCAACGCCGTCGACCAGCTATAGTTCTCGATGTGCCCAAACCAGAGCAACGTCGTCCCGCTCGCCAGCACCCCCACGCCGAGCATAACGCGACGCACAGCGCTGCCCGTCAGCCAGTGCGCCGCCTGCCACGTCATCGCAACGAAGACGCCGCCCGCCGCCACACTCATCAAGCCAATGGCGGTCTCTGGTCCGGCGCCCAGCGGGCGCAACCAGGCGGTCAAGGTGTATTCCAACAAACTGTCCAGCGGTTCTTTCCAGATGTAGGGATTGCTTGCCAGCGGTGTACTTTCCAGCAAACTCAGCTTGTATAGCGCGTCGCCGTGCCAGGTGCGTTCGCGAAAGAGCCAGAACACCGTCATCGCTGCCAGCATCGCCAGCCACCATGACGGCGCCCATCGCAGCAGGCGCGCTTCAATCTCCACCGCGCGACGCTGCCACCAGTCAAAGACAAATGGAGTTGCCGTCGCCATGATTAGCACGCCTGCCGCCCAGCGCAACGACAAGGGGACAAAGGTTAAAAACGCAAACGCCCACCAGCCTGTGTATCCCCATGTTGCACCGCCTGCCGTGATCAGCAGCGCCGCGCCTGCCAATGCCGCCGCGACCGGGATCGGCCTCCAGGCTCGGGACATTCTTGCTTCGCCAGTAATTGCCTTCATTCGCTCCATCAACAGGTTTGGTTGATCGTTTACGCCTGCGCTACAGTATCACTTTAGTGCGTCGCCCGTCGCAATGCGAAATGAATTTCGCACCACGCGGCGCCGCCGAGCATAGTAGCATCACGCGCAGGCGCAAGCAATTGCCGTGCGCAGCAAAGTTGAGAGATTGTGACGCATCCGCAAAAGGCGACGAATACGCAACATACGACCGACTGGCAGCGGCGGCTACGCGCCCACGGCGACTTTTTGCTGCTGCTGACGACCTTTGTGACCTTCCGCCTGGGGACAGTCTGGTTCACGCGACCGGGCGGCTACATCCGCGACTACTCCGACCTGATCTATTACCGGTCACGCGCAAGCTGGCAAGAGTTCGGCTTTTTACCCTATCGCGATTACTGGTCAGAATATCCACCTCTCTTCGCCTGGTTCAGCGTTTGGATCGACAAGCTGGCGCGCCTTTTCCCCGTCTGGGAGGATGAGCGCTTCTGGTATGCCCTCTTCTTTGGCGCCGCCCTGGTCGTCGCTGAAAGCGTAACCTTTCTTTGCCTCTATCTGCTGGCGCAGCAATTATGGGGTGAGCGGGCGCTACGCGTCGCCTGGCTCTACGCCGGGCTGTTTCTGCCCGTCGCCATGCTCAACGGCTGGTACGACGCCCTGCCTGTGATGACAATCTTCGCGGCGTTGACCTTTATGCTCACCATGCGTTCGGCGCGGGGTATGGCGCTGGCTGGCTTGATGGCGGGAGTAGGCGGTGCACTCAAGCTCGTTCCGCTGGCGATCCTGGCGGTGACGCCCCTGGTCACGCAGCGCTGGCGCCGCGTGGCGCTGGCTGGTGCACTCGCCTTGCTCGTCATGGCCGTCGTCTATGCGTTCGCCTACCTCACCGGCCCCACCATGACGCTGGCTTCGTTGCGTTCGCTGGTGGAGCGCACCGGATGGAGCACCCTGTATGCGCTGGCTGACGGCTTTACGCGGCTGGGCAAAGTTGTCGGCGACCCCTTCGATCCGGCCTCCACCGTCGGCCAATACGAGCCGCGCACACCCCAGCGGTTGATCTGGATCGGCTGGATGACGCTGGGCGCAATCCTCTTGTGGCTGGCGCGTCGTCGTCAAGCGCCACCCCAAGAGGCATGGCGTGTCGTAGGGTTTGCTGGCCTCACCTACGCCATCCTCCTGCTCGCCTACCCGGCCTGGAATCCGCAATATGCGCTTTACCTGCTGCCTTTCCTGATGCTGATCTGGCCTGATGCGCGCGGCCTCACCTACGCGTTGCTGCTGAGCGGCCTTGTCTTGCTGGAACATCCTATCTACTTCAACCTGATCGGCCCCAACTACCCGCCGACGACGCAGCAGATTCTCGGCCTTGACCACACACGGCTGCTGTGGGTCATCGTCAGCCTGCGCACGCTGGTGCTCGTCGCCATCGCCGTCGATCTCGGCGGGCTGCTGCTGCGCCCACCTGCGCGGCGGCTGGCGCCTCTCCTCGTCGCACTGGCAACGATCCCGGCGCTGCTCTGGTTTACGCCCGACTTTCTGGAAACCTATCGCGCCGGACGGTTGGCGACCACGCCGCTGCGCCCGGCTATCCTCTACCTGAACGCCCAGCCCCATGACTGGACGATCGTTGCCTCGAATCTGCCGGTGGGGCGCGAGCTGCGACCCTTGCTTGCCGCGCCCGATCGCTTGATCCTGGCGGGGGGGCGGCCAGGGCGCGTCGACCCGCTGCCGACGTTGCTCGCCGGCGGAGAGCCTTTTGTCTATGTGCGTACGCCCGACGATGCCGACGACGTGGTCGCTTACCTGGATGCGAGCGGCGCTTGCACACAACGCGAAGATGTCGGCGCCGTGCAGGTCTGGCGCTGCCACGCCCAGGCAACGCCGCTGGCTGTTTTCGACGACGGTGTTGAGTTGGCCGCCGCCCATTTGCCCGATGCTTTGCGCGCCCCGCTTTACCTTACCTTGCTCTGGCGCACCGCCGACCCGCCAAAGGCCGACTACACCGTCTTTGTACACGTCGTCGATGCCAGCGGCCGCATGATCGGCCAGTGGGATCAGCCGCCTGCGGCCGGCGCCGCGCCGACTTCCAGCTGGACGCCGGGACGCATTGTGGTGGATGACTACCGCATCAACCTCGATCTCTCTGGCGCTCAACACCCGGTGCGCGTCCTGGTGGGGATGTATGATCCGACAAGTGGGGCGCGCCTGCCCGTGTCGGCGACAGTGCTGCCCACCGCCGACGACGCCCTCGAAGTCTGGAGCTACCCATGACCGCCGCGCCCCGTTTGACCTGGCGACAATGGCTGTTGCTGGCGGCCGGCTTGCTCCTTTTCGCTCTTCAGTCGGGCTGGAGTTCGACGCACAAGTCCGCCGCCTTCGATGAACAGTATCACCTGGCCGCAGGCTACGCTTACCTACGCACCGGCGACTTCCGTCTCGCCACCAACCATCCGCCGTTGGCAGGATGGCTGGCAAGCCTGCCCCTGCTAGGCGATGCAACGATCTCGCTGCCAACTGAGCACCCCGCCTGGCAAAGTGGCGACCGCTTTCTCTTTTCCGACATTTTTCTATGGGAAAGTGGCAACGATGCGCAGTCGATCTTGCTGCGGGCGCGCATGATGATGACGTTGCTCGGCGTGGCATTGGTGGCAAGCATCTTCTTTGCTGCGCGTCAGATGCTGGGCGTCAAAGCAGGCTGGCTGGCGCTGCTGCTGGCAACCTTCGAGCCAAACCTGATCGCTTATAGCCGCTTCGTCACCACCGACCTGCCGCTGACGCTCTTCATTCTGTTGGCGGTCTGGTGGTGGTGGCGTTGGCTGGTGCAGGCGCGTTGGCGCAACGCCCTGCTGGCCGGACTCTTTGCCGGGCTGGCAATGGGCGCCAAATACAACGGCGCGCTTGTCTGGGCGATTCTCGGTCTGGCGACGTTGATACAGCCCGCGCCATTTCGGCGCAAAGACTCATCTCGACGCCAGGACGCCAAGACGCAGAGCCTCGCGGAGGAACACCACAGTGGGACAGAGCAATCCTCTGCACCCTCTTTGCGTCTTCACGCCTCTGCGTCAATGCCAGCATCCTCTGCCTTGAACGGCGCAAGCTGGCGCCAACGGCTGGCGGGGTTGATGGGAGCGGCGCTCACAGCCATTGTGGTGTTGTGGGCGCTCTACCGCTTCACGGTCGGGCCGGTGGACTTTCTGCCCGGAAATCCACCGCTGCCGGCGCCCCACTACTGGCAATGGTTCTGGAACACCGTCGTGCGCATCATCGATCTGCAAGGTGCGCGTGTGGACTTCTTCATGGGTGAAGCCTCGAATCGTTATTGGTGGCACTATTTCTTTGTAGCGGCAGGGGTCAAGCTGCCGCTGCCAGTGCTGCTGCTGGCGATGACAGGCTTCGTGCTGCTGGCGCGCGACCATCGCCTCAGGCAGTTGAGCGTCTTGTGGCTGCCGCCCGCCTTGCTTCTGCTGCTGGGGGCAACACAGGTGCTCAACATCGGCTTTCGCCACATGCTGCCGGCGGTCCCGTTCTTGCTGCTGTTGGGCGCCAACGTCGCCGAGCGCATTCCCTGGCTCACAGCGCGCCCGCGCCGCGCCGCCATCGCCACGTCGCTGCTGGCGAGCTGGCTTGTGCTCGATGTGATTCGCATTGCACCACATTACGAATCCTTCTTCAATCAGCTTGCCGGGCCATGGCAAAATTGGAGCAACTTGCTGGTCGATTCCAACCTGGATTGGGGGCAAGATTTGATCGAACTGCGCCGCGTCATGGACGAACGCGGCATCGACACGGTGAACCTGGCCTACTTTGGCAAAGCCGCACCCGAAGCATACGGCGTGCGCTATCGACCGTTGCCATCCTATTTGCGCTTTATGGAAGGCCGCGAGATTGCCGCCTACAATCCCTACACGCCGGAGCCAGGCTGGTATGCCATCAGCGCCACCGCCTTGCGCACCGGGCTTATGACGCCGGAAACCGTCGATCTCTACAAAGTCTTTCGCCATCTGGAGCCAGACGCGCGCGCGGGCTATTCCATCTACCTGTACAACCTGACCTACCCGCCGGACACCGCCGTCGTCCGCCCTACCGTCCTCGACGCCCCGTTGTGGTCCGTGGTGCCAGAAGCTCTAGAGATTGCGCCCGGTCGCCGCGCCCAGGTGAAATGGCTGGCAACCCCCGACGCAACCATCTTTCCGCAGGGCGAAGGCTTCACCGCCGCCAATGAGGCAACGTTTCAGGTTGTGAATACAAGTTTTGATAATGTATTGACTTTGCTTGGCTATACGAAAAAGATGGATTCAACGCAAGCTGGCGCGCCGTTGACGCTGACGCTTTACTGGCTGGTCGGCGGCGCGCCGATGCCTCAGCCGGCGCCTACGCGGGGCGCTCCCCTCTCAACCTTCGTCCATCTCGTCGACGGCGACCCCGCGCGCAAGATTGCCGAGACTGACGGCTGGCCCACTGCGCTGCGCGGGCTAGAACCGGGCGACGTGATCGCTCAACGCGTCATTCTGGAGATTCCTGAGAACACCCCACCGGGCCGTTACGATCTGTTGGTCGGCGCCTACTCGCCGCAGGATTGGCGTCGCCTGACGACGACGCAGGACGGCGCGCCCCGCGACTACGCCATCGCCGGGATGGTGGAGGTGACGCCATGACTCCCGCTTACACGCGTCGGTTGGTGGTGCTGTTGACGGCGATAAGCATCGCCGCGCAGATGTTTGTTGCCGTTAGCGCGTTGCCGCTGGCGCTGCGGGTGACGCTGCTGCTGCTCGCGCTGGCGGTGGCGCCGGGCGTGCTGCTGGTGGAGTGGCTGTTGGGCGTGCGTTATGGCGACGACGACGCATCCCGGCTGGAAAAGCTGCTCTACGGGCTGAGCGTCGGCTACCTGTTGCTGGTCACCACTGCGCTGGCAGTCAGCTTCCTGCCCGGCGGCGTGGCGACATGGCAGATCGTGCTTCCCCCCAATTTGGCGCTGATCGTGGCGGCGGCGGCGTTATGGCGTCGCGCCGCCAAGATGCGTGTGGAGCCAACAGGATTACCGGGCGCGCAAATCTGCCGGGAAGGCGCAAGCGAAGAATCTTTCCCCTGGCCCGACCGGCGCAGTTTCTGGCTCAGCGTGGTGCTAGTGCTCGTCATTGGCGGGCTGTTGCGGTTGCCCCAACTCGGCTACAGCGAATTTCAGGGCGATGAGGCACGCGTGATGCTGCGCGCCAGCGAAGCGATCGAGGGTTACGAAAACGCGCTGTTTGCCCACCAGAAGATGCCCGGCGAAATCCTGGTGGAAACGGCCACTTACGCTGTACTGCGACAAATGGACGAGACGGCGGCGCGCCTCCCCTTCACCATTGCCGGGCTGGCGGCGTTGCCAGGCGTCATGCTGTTGGGTGCGCGGCTTTTCGGAGCAGTGGCGGGCCTCGGTGCAGGCTTGCTCGCCGCACTGACCGGCTATTTCGTCGCCTTTGCGCGCATTGTACAGTATCAGAGCCTGGTGTTGCTCACCGTGGTGTTGGCGCTGTTGGTGTTGTGGCGGATGGTGGCGGCGCGTCGCCAGCTATGGCGCTATCTCACTGTAGCGGCGCTGCTGTTGGCGTTGGGCGTGCTGGCGCACTACGAAGCGGTGGGCATCCTGGCGCCAGTGTTGTTCATTGTGTGGCGGTTGTTGCGCAGCGGCGTCAAGGCAACACATCTGCTGCGAGCGTTGCCGCTTCCCCTGCTTGCGTTCGCCGCGCCGGTGCTGCTCTTTGTCGCGCCCTTCCTGCAAGACCCAACTTTCACCACAGCCTACGCCTACGCTGTTGGTTATCGCGTTGATGCTGGCGGCTTTCCCTACAACAACCTGGTCGATTTCTTTCAGCGCGCTGCGCTTTACAACACCGCCTACTACATCTTGTTGCTGATCAGTTTTGCCTTTATAGGGCTGGTCGGCGTCTATCGACGCAACCTGCCGGCGCCAGCAACCTGGCTACTGACGTTGCTGAGCGGCGGCGGGCTGGCGCTGACGTTGCTGCGACCGTCATGGCTAACCATCAACGGCGTCGATCACACCTGGCTTTTCTTTGCCCTGGCGCTCGGTTTCCCGCTGGTCGCACCGCGCGTGACGCCCGCCGAGCGGCTCGTTTGGTGGTGGTTTGGCCCGCTGGTCGTGTTGGCGCTCTTTGTCGTGCAACGCCCCAATTCACACGTTTACACCTTTTTTGCGCCCTGGGTGCTGCTGGCCGGCATGGTGCTGGCGCGCGCGACGGTGTGGCTGGCGACAACCTTTTCTCCCCGCGCAGCACGGGCGACCGGTCTCGCTGCGAGCGTCATGCTGACGCTGATCTTTGGCTTCTACCTGCACCGACTCTTTGTTTACACCGGAGTCGAAGTGTTGCGCCTGTGGCCCGAGCAACGTCCGCCCGGCTACTGGATGCCCTTCGACATGCCGCCGGAGGTGGCGATCTTCGGTTTTCCGCACAACAGCGGCTGGAAGGTGATCGGCGTGCAGTACGCCGATGGCGCGCTCGACGGCAACTTTCTCACTAACGAGAAGCCGGAGGTGGTGGACTGGTATACGCGCGGTGCAGGCGTCTGCCCGCGTGGAAACCGTTACTACATTGTCGCCAGCCGCACCGAGCCACAAGCCGACGCCGCCGCACAACAATTGCTCGATCGCGTCGCCAACGAGTTCAGCCTGCGGGAGATCGTCCAAGTCCAAGATCAACCCAAACTACATCTCTTTGACCAACCGGGGATATACGACGTCGAGCGTCTCGACCTGGCGGCTTTCGCTTTTCGCTTCGACCGCGATCTGACCGATCCGGCATTCGTGGCGCGGCGCGGGCGTGTGATCGATCCGGCAATCCAGCATCGGCTTGGCTATCGACTTGGCGATGAAATTGAGCTGTTGGGCTACGATCTCGACGCGGCGGCAGTGGCGCCCGGCGCGACACTACACCTCACCCTCTACTGGCGTGCGCTGCGTCCGATGCAAAATGCCTACACCGTCTTCAACCAGGTGATCGATCTCGCCACCACCGCCAAAGCCGGGCAGGTGGATGGGATGCCGGTCTGTGATCGCAATCCCACCGGTCAGTGGTTCGCTGGCGACATCATCGCCGATCCGTACACGATCGTGATCTCAGCCGACGCTACGCCGGGAAACTACACGTTGATCAGCGGCATGTACAATCCCGCCACCGGCGCCCGGCTGGAGATGACGACGCCTGACGGCGCCGTCATAGGCGGCGAGGCCATCCTGACAGAGATCGTGATTCGATAATTCACGCGCTAAGAAGTGCTTAACATTGCGTTTACCACCTGTTAAACCCCGTCTTCTATCCTGCGGGGAGGTTGCGATACAGGCGGCGATGACTGAACTCAGCAACAGAGACACATGCGATCAATACAGTGCAATAGTTCAAGGGAAAAGAAATAGTGGGCAAAACGAGAGTTCTGTTCGTGTGTGTGCACAATAGTGCGCGCAGTCAGATGGCCGAGGCATTTCTCAACACACTGTACGGCGACCGTTACGAGGCGATGAGCGCAGGTCTGGAGCCTGGCGTGCTCAACCCGTATGTGGTGCGCGCCATGCAGGAGATCGGGATCGATATTTCGGGAGCAAAGACAAAAAGCGTCTTCGATCTGTACAAGGCGGGTCAGCTTTACAGTTACGTGGTGACCGTCTGCGATCCGGAGGCGGCTGAGCGCTGCCCAATCTTTCCCGGTGTGACGCGGCGGCTGCATTGGGGCTTCCCCGATCCATCGCGCATGCAAGGAAGCGATGAGGAGAAGATGGCGCAGGTGCGCGCAGTGCGCGACGCGATTCGCAACCAGATCGAGTCGTGGGTGCAGGGTCAG
Organism: Anaerolineales bacterium UBA3905; assembly: GCA_002391565.1. Lineage (GTDB taxonomy): Bacteria > Chloroflexota > Anaerolineae > Caldilineales > Caldilineaceae > Caldilinea. The sequence continues at coordinate 32,334 of DGFH01000059.1, read as the reverse complement.
GTGTAACAGTTACTGATTTCTAGGTTGACATTTTATGAGCGCAGTGTTGCGTATTACGTGTTGCGTGAGGGGTT
>DGFH01000059.1:0-32166 GCA_002391565.1 Anaerolineales bacterium UBA3905 | reverse complement strand
GTATTACGTGTTGCGTGAGGGGTTCTGACACGTAGCACGCAACACGTAACACTGAAATATGAAAACTCTGCCTAGCAATCAGTAAGACGCCAATGGTCGGTCGTCCGCCAATGCCCGGCGCACGGCAAGCGCCAACTGGTGTCGGGTAAAAGGCTTCGAGATGAAGTGCACGCCTGTTTCCAACACCCCGCGTTGCGTCACAAAGTTCGCCGGATATCCCGACATATAGAGACACTGAATCCCGGGCTGCAACTGGGCAATGCGCTGCGCCACATCACTGCCATTCATGTCGGGCATGATCACATCAGTGATCAACAGATCGAATTCACCTGGATGAGTGGTGGCAAGTGAAAGCGCCGCCGACGGCGAGGCTGCCGTGTACACAATGTATCCCAATGTGCGCAGGCTCTCAGCGGTCATCTCCAGCACAGGCAACTCATCTTCCACCACGAGGACGCGCTCGCCACGACCATGCGGCGTCTCTACTGGCGGGGGTGCGTCACTCGCCTGCAGCGCTTCATCGTCGCATGGAAAGAAAAGCTTGAACGTTGTGCCGATGGATTGCTCACTATACACGAGAATGTGCCCATGATTCTGCTGCATGATGCCGTAAACAGTCGCCAGCCCTAACCCGGTGCCCTTACCGACCTCCTTGGTGGTGAAGAATGGCTCGAAGGCGTGGCTGAGCACTTCCGGCGTCATGCCGCTGCCGTTGTCGGTGATTGTCAGCATGACGTGGCGTCCCGCTCGCAGCGGTGGGTGCAGCGCAGCATAGGCATCATCGATCAGGGTGTTCTCGGTCTGAATCTTGATGCTGCCGGCAATGGCGTCGCGAGCATTGACGCACAGGTTGACCAGAATCTGGTCGATCTGCGATGTATCCATTTTGATCGGCCAGAGGGGAGTTCCAGGCAGCCACTGCAACTCCACATCTTCACCGATCAGCCGCCGCAGCATCTGCAGCATTCCGGCTACAGCGTCGTTCAGGTCAAGCGAACGCGGGGCAATCATCTGCTTGCGCGCAAAACCAAGCAGCTTGCGCGTCAACTCGGCGGAGCGTTGGCCAGTGTTGTGAATTTCAGTGAGATGGTGATGCAACGGCGACGCCGGACTCACCGCCTGAAGCGCCATTTCGCTGCGCATCAGGATGACGGCCAGCATGTTGTTGAAATCGTGAGCAATGCCGCCGGCCAGTTGACCGATCGTCTCTAATTTTTGCGCCTGCGCCAGCTGCAGTTGCAACGACGCCTGGACTTCCTCTGCCCGTTTGCGCTCCACGATCTCCCAGGCAACATCCGCCAGATAACTGACCAGGGCAACATCGCTGGCGGTGTAATCGGCGGGTTTGTTGCCGACGCCCAGGACGGCGACCACCTGCTCCTGACGCACAATCGGCACGACGAGTTCGCGCACAAGCTGCGCGTGTCCGGCTGGCATGCCATGCCGATTGGGCAGGCTGGCATAATCGTTGTGGATCATCGGCTGGCGCTGACGCACGGCGTCCGCCCAGACGCCGGCGCTTTGAATTGGATAATGCAGCCCTCTACCTTCGGCGGTGCAGAATTCACGCAACGTGCGCGTCGACCAGGCTTGCAGCGACAGAGTGCGCTGGTCGGGAGCGACAAAGTGATAGAACCCGATAGGGCTGTTGACCAGTGCGCCAACTTCATCGAGCGTCCTGGTTAACAGATCGCCCAGCGGATGGTCGTTGGCAAATTCGAGTAGCCGAAGTCGTGCTTGCATCAGCGCTTCGTTGCGGCGGATGTCACTGACATCGCGCGTGATGGCAATGACCTCGGTGGTGGAGATGGGAGCGATCCGCTGCTCGTACCAGGCGCGTCCTTCGGGGAGATCGAGTGTGTATTCGTAAATCTGCATAACGCCGGTGCTCAGCGCGGCGTCGATGGCGCGGGCGCCACCTTGAGCGATCTCTACTGGCAGCACGTCGAAGGTGCGCCTCCCCAGGAATTGTTCTGGCGGTATCATGAGAAGGCTCGGATCGGACACCTGGCAGTCCAAAAAATGATACTCATGATCCAGACGGAAGATCAGGTCAGGAATTGCCGCCACCATGGCGCGCAGGCGCGCTTCGCTCTGTTCCAGAGCGCGTTTGGCAGCGCGCTCGGCGCTTTGATCGCGAAAGACGAGCACGACGCCGAGCACATCGCCATTGGCCGCGCGAATGGGCGAGGCGGCGTCAGCAATGGGACGGATGCCACCCTGCCGGTCGCGCAGCAGCGTATGATTGCCCAGTTCCACGACGCGCTGCTCTCGCAGAACAATTTCAACAGGATTGACGACCGGCGCCAGCGTGGCTTCATCGATGATGGTGAAGACCTCTGTACTGGGCTTACTGCGCGCGTCAGCGTCCGACCAGCCGGTGAGCATCTCTGCCACCGGATTGAGCAGGGTCACATTCCCTTGTGCGTCCGTGGCGATGACGCCCTCACCGATACTGCGCAGGGTGACGGCATAGCGCAGCTCGCCGGTGCGCTGCGCCAGTTCCGCATCATAGAGCCGTTGCAGGTGTCGCCGCCGCTGATATTGGACTGCGATCAGCGCCAGTGCGCCGAGCACCCCAAGCGCGCCGATCAACAACAGCGTCAACATGGCGGCGCGTCCCTGCCAGCCAGCCACAGCCTCATCGGCGTCGATCTTGGCGACCAGGAACCATGGCGAGTCAGGCACCGGTCGCAACGCCGCAATGACATGATACCCGCGATAGTCTCTGGCATAGACGATGCCTTCTTCGCCCAGCACTGCCCTCACTGCTGCAATCTCTGTGGCTGTCAGGGGCGCCCGGAACGCCAGCGCTGTATCCGTCCGGTGGCGTAAATCGTTCAGAAAGAGCACAGAGTCGCCGTCGCGGCGCACCAACAGCGTTTCGGCAGTGTCGCTGGGCACCGGCCAGGATTGAATCAACGGATAGAGAAACCGGCGCACATCTGTGACCAGCGTCAAGGCGCCCAGGGGTGTTCCATCTGAATCCAGGATCGGTGCAAAGACGCTGATATGCGGCGTGGAGGTGTATGTCCCGGTGTGTAGATCAGTGATAGCAGGTGCGCCGGTTTGCAGCGCCAACGTCAGCGCGCCATTTTGATCCACTCTGCCTTGACTATCGGTGGCGCTGAACAGGATATTGCCAGCCGCGTCAACCAGCAGGACATCTGTATACTCACCATGTGTGAGGAACGCGTGCAATTCCGCAAGCAAGGCAGCGTCATCGCCAGTGTTAGGGGTGCGCAATTCCTGGCGCAATAACTCTTTGAGCAGCGGTCGCGCCGTGATTTCCTCACCCTCGCGCAGGCGACGTTGTCGCCACTCAGCAATCTGCTCAACCTTGAGGTGCGCCACGCTGTCCAGTTCGCGTTCGACGCGGGCGCGCACAGTTTCCTCCTGGCTCCGGTACAAAGCAATGCCGCCAGCAACCAGCAACGCCAGCCCCAACACGGAAATCGTTACCGCAGCCACCACGGTGAGTTTCATGCAACACCTGCTCACGAAAGCCAATAGTGGAGACAAATCGGTTCAACGCAACGCAGGCCAATCTGCGGCATCCGCCCAGACTGGCCGTGGTCGACGCAATTCCTGGCTGGCAGAACTGGAGAGCCTATCACCGGACAGGTGCTGTGAGGATACTTGTAGAAAGTATAGCACACTTGTTGGGGAAATGTGCGTCAGCTGTCATCAAATTTACTGACCGCTAGGTTAACCGTTTATCTTCCCGGAAGCTTTGGAGCTTCCGGGAAGATTGCGAGCAATATCACGTGACAACCTAGAAATCGATAGGATGCCCCCTGCCTGGGGTGTGTGGCGTCAACGAAGGCTTCCTACACTTCCACAATGGCGCCAACCTCCAGCAGGTTCGCCACAAAACGCTGCACATCGCCTGACGCCTGCGGCTCCGTCAGGCGAAAGCGCGTCGCCAACCGGGTCGTCAGCTCATGCACTGTGCGCGCCTGTTCTAACAAGTTCCACAGCCATGTTCCACTGGCGTTGAGCACCAGCACCTCACCCCGCTGCGTCAGCACGATCAGCGCCTGGTCATCCACCAGGCGCGCGGCGACCTGCGCATGCCACGTGACGCGGCTGTCGTTATCGATCATATCAGCACCTCCCAGAACCGGTCATCTTTGCGAAATTGCAGTCGCGCCGCCGGGATCACGGCTGTCAAGGCTGCCGCTGCGCGCATCACCAGGGCCGCGCCTTCCGGACAGGTGGTGACAAAGGGCGTGCACGCCACCAGCTGCGCCGCGCCGGCGCCGGGCGGCAACGGCAGCCGGGCGTGACGCGGCGCCTGCTCCAGCGCCAGCAGCCCTGCCAGCGGCGCCCGCAGATTGAGACGCGGCGCCGTCCATGCGTTGCCGCGAAACGGGACGCCGCATGCCTGATAGCCCGACGCTGTGCGCTCGATCAGCACCAGGTCGTCACTGAGCACCGGCCAGCATGCGGACAGTTGCGCCACCGTCGATTTGCCCGCGCCGGATGGGCCGAAAAAGACAAATGCACCCGCCCCCCGCACCACGCCGGATGCGTGCAGCAGCAGCCCGCCGCGCTGCGCCACATCCCAGCCAACAAGCACGCGCAGACAATTTTCGACATTGCCGTGCGGACGCAGCACGATCCGTCCACGCCGTTGCAGCAGATCAAAATAGCCGACTTCAGTTGGCGTCACACACGTGATGCAGGGGCCGCGTCGCCGGGTGCGCAAGGGCAAGATGGCGTCGCCGCGCAGTGGCAACCAGAGTGGGCCGGGACGCACGCTCACAGTTACGTGAAATGCAGGGGACAGAGGCAAACCATCATCCAAAAAAGCTGCGTAGCGCAATCTCATTTCATCAAGCATTGTCGTCGGCGCCTGTCCAACCGCCAGCGTCAGGTGCGTGTCGCCGATGCGTAGATTCAGCGTTGTGCTCATCACTTCATCTCTATCGCTCAGGTCATTTGTGGCTTTGCACGCTTTTGTCAACATCGAGTGATTCTCAGTGTAACTTTTCAACGTGATTTGGCTATAGCGCGCCAGCGTCGATATGCGGGCGCCGGCCACAGCAAGGCAAACCACAACGCCAACGTGGATGCAGGCGCTCGCAAAGCCAGGCCATCGACCAGCCAGCGGAGAGGGCGTTGTTCGCTGGCGGTCAGTGCACAGCGGAGCCGCTCGCGCCAGGAGGTGCGCGGCCAGAGCAGCCCGGGCGGCGGCGCGGCGCCCCAGACCATCGTCGTCGCTGCCACCGCCTGCCTTAGTGCGGGTGTGATGTGCGTCGCCTGGGCAAGCTCAGCAACTGCGCGCCAGTCGAGCTGCGGGTCGGCCATCACCAACGCCAGATCATACAGTCGCAGCGGCGCCAGCCGCCCCATATCATGCTGTGTAGCGTGGAGGCAGAGATGAACAAATTGCGCCGTTGCATCAAAGATGCGCAGATCGCCGTACTCGGTCGATGCCCTTTGCGTGTGCGACCACAACCAGGCCGTCAGCGCCGGATGTTGCAGGACGGGCCGGGCAAAGGGCGCCGTGTGCAGATCCACTTGCAGGCGCGGTGGAGTGCGGCGCATGAATGCGCGCTCTGCCAGAAATCGCTGTGGGCTGCGCACGCGCTGATGGGGTAGATCGACATAGCCAGAGGCTTGCAACACCGCTTCAGCCTGAGCTGCATCCTGGCTCTGCACCCACAGATCGATGTCGCCCAGGGGTCGCATCCCACGCGAAGGATAGACGGTCGCCACCAGCGCCACACCCTTGAGCGCCACAACAGCAACGCCTTGCGCCTCCATGCGCACCGACAGGTGCACCGCCTCCTCCAGCGCCAGGGTATTGGCGGTCAGCGTCGCGTAGAAGGCGTGCTGCAAGCTCTGGCGCACATCCGCCGGCAGCGTAGACAATCGGCCCGCTCGCCGCAGCATGATGCACCAGAGCGGCAGCAGGCGCGCCCGCCGTCCGGCGGCAAGCGCCCACGTCCAATCCAGAGGATCGCTGTCAAGAATGTTCCAATGCACTGCACACCTCCAACTCCTGCCACTGCCCCCACCAGCGTCGCCGGCGTATCCGAATCACCACTCCGATGATCGCTGTCCTGCTTACAGGGCGATCACAGTGGTCGACGGCATCGCCTTTGGTGAATACGCGTGCACCCGCCACAGCCACGACCCGATGCACGATCAACCCGCGCCGACCACCCACCACCACGACATCGCCGCAACTCCACGCACGGGCGAGATCGACCAATACCCGGTCGCCAGGACACAGCAACGGCTGCATACTGGCGCCGCGCACCGACATCCAGACCCGCCCCGCTGAAGCCGCATCCACAGGCTGCACGCCAGAGATGCTCATCCTCCCTCCTGAGCCGACGCCTGCACGGCGGGTAGAAACAACTGCTGTGATGACGGAGCGGGCGTATGAGTGGCGGATTGCCAGGGCGTGGCGACCGGTGAGGGGGTGATCACCGGCGTCGTCACGGGGGAAACAGGGAGCGTTGGCGACGCCGAATCCGCTGGCGTTGCTGTGGCAATCGGTGTGCTGATGTCCGTCGCTGTTGCAACTGGCGTCGCTTCAGTCGTCAGCGCAGGCGGTGGCGTCGGCGCAGGCGGTGGCGTCGCCCCAATCGTTGGCGTGGGCGTCGGCGCAGCAACACGCAACACCAGCGCTGGATCGCCGAAAAGGTGAAAGACGTCGAGTGCGCTGTCGTACACGCCGCCGCCAGCGCTATCGAGATAGAGCTTGGCCGTCAACACAGCCTGTCCTAGCGTCATCCCGGCGGCAGGATCGGCCAATAGCGTTGTGAGGAATTGTTCCAACAGCACGTCTTGTCCGCGCAGTGGACTCTGCCCGCTCGATGACCACGTGGCGACGGCGCCGCTCTCCGGCGTGCGCACCAGCAACTCTGACAGGGCGTCGTATGGTCCGTGAAAAAAGCCGGTGTAGCAGCTCATCTCCAGCGCAACAAAGGGGTGCTCACGGTTGCCCAACCCCGGTGCATCACTGGTCCGCAGCAGTGAGGGCGCCCCCGCCCAACTCAACGGGCTGGCATGGCCGGTGTAGATGACCAGTCCGCGCCCGGCGCGCACAGATGAGCGGAACGCGGCTGTCAAGGCAGCGGCGTCGCCAAAGCGCGGATAAGGCGGATCTGGCAGATCGCAGGCTGGCGCAGTCGAGGCCGCACAGGGGTTGAAGTAAAGGCGCTCGACGGCGACACCGGCTGTGATGAGCTGGGTGGCGGCGCGGTCGGCCAGCGCCCAAAAGTTGCCAGCCGGATCAGGACGACCATTGCTCTCGAAGGTGTTGTCCGCCACGATCACCGTCTGCCGACGCCAGGCAGCGTCGGCGCCCACCCCCTCGAACGCCAGAATCTTGGCGACGATAGCGGCGACCTCGGCGGGAGTGCGCGCCGGAAGCCGCCCCACCATCATTTGCGGCAATTGGCTTTCCGGCGTGGCGGCGACATAACGGTTGTCGCTGGCAGTCTCGCCGATGACGGGATCTACAAAGCGCAGGTAAGCAGGCAGCGTTGAGGGGGGCGGCGGCGTCTGATAGCCGCGCGGGTCGTAACTCCCGTCGCCAACCAGGAGGACGTAGGCGGGAGCGGGCGCCGGCCATGTCGTCAGCGTGTAGTTCAGAAAGCGCTGAATCGCTGTCGGATCAGGTCGGCCATCGCCAAAATCGTCGTAGATTGCCTGCACATCGATCACGCGCACACGCAACCCGGCGGTGCGGCGCTGTGCGACCAGCGGATCTAGCGCTTCCGCCAACTCAGCCGGTGCGAGGATCAGGTAATCAGCGCCGTCAGTCGGGCTAAGCAGATCTGTGACCGGCGCGGCGGTGATCGCCGTGGGCGTGAGATAGCTCGCCGCTGTGAGCGCCAGGTAAGGCGCTTCCCCCTCCATCGGCGTATCAAAAGTGACGCGACAAGGGCAGGGGGTCGCCACTGTCGCCGCCACCCGGCGGGGGTGATCAAAATCGGCCAGACTGTAGACGGCGATCTCTGACGTGCTAAAACCATCGAGCGTGAGTCGGTGGCCGGGCAAGGCGGTAAAGAACAAATGGTCTGCCTGCGCCGTCAACTGTCGGGGATAGGCAATGGTGAAGGCGTCCACGTACTGCAAATCGGGCGCAGGGCCAAGCGCGCTGATCCGCACCGTGTTGACGCCTGCCTGCAAGCGGGTGATGGGGAGCGTAGCTGTGATCGTGTACGGTTGACGACCATTCCATGCCGATTGCGCCACAACCTGCTCGTTGACAGCAAGCTGCGTGACATGCGCGCCATCGTAGCCGGCGAGCGCCACACTCACCTGCGCCTCCCCCGTGGCCGCAAGCTCGCTGACGGTGAAAGGATAGCTGTGCGTGATGCTGATGGCAGGCGTCAGGATGTCCCAATACCAGTGTTCGGCGTCTTCGGCGAGCGGGATGTAGCTGTAGTAGAGGCGGTTGGTCTCGTAGCGGTCGCGGTGCACATAGATATCTTGAATCAGGCTGGCAGAAGGCGGCGTGATGTCATCGATGATGACGCCAGAATCGGAGGCTGCGCTTAACCAGAAAACTCCGTCGGCGGCGTAACGCGTCGGCTGGACGTAAGCGTAAAAAAACAGGCTCTCACCGGCGTCACAGCGCGCATCGCCGTTATCGCCGAGGGACCCGGTTGCAACGGCAGTGCCCGTTTTGCCGTCGCGTTGCACACGCCAGTGCGTCGGCGGAGTCGTCTCCACCGGTGCGCCTGCCGCCGCCAGGTCAGCGCAATCGATGCGCACCATGCCGCTGACAGGAACCCGCACACGCCACCGGCGATTCTCCTGGGTGGCCGCGCGCTGCCCCACATCTATTGGGCGCCGTCGCCACACCCGCCCCTGGGCGTAGTTGAGCAGCATTGCTTGCAGCACCGGTTCGAATGCGCCTTCATCGACTGCCGCAGCGTATGCAGGGTGAGAGCTTGTCCTGTCGTCGACAAAATCCAGCGCCACCACCAACCGACGATGCGCAAGCAAGTGATCGCTGTCCACCGCGAGTTGCAGCGGACGAAAGAGCAACCGCGCTACCGTCTGGCTGCGCCACATCTCGATGTTGGCAATGACAGCAGGCGGAGTGGAAGACGCACCGGCAGCGGACGCCAGCACAGCATCGGCTGCCGGTGCGGCGCCGTCAAGCACAAGTGGTTCCATTCCGGCGTCAGCGGCAACGCGTGCAGCGCCGATCGGTGCGTCGGCGCGGTTGATGAGCAGCGGCGCCGGCAACGCGAGGAACGTCTGCTCATCTTCGACCACGCGCACGGTGGCCGTCCGTCCCGGCGGAATTGCCACCCAGGCGCCGGCGATGGGCAGACGCGGCGATCCTGGCTGGTCGTCGATGAGGGCGCCCGGCAACGTCAGCGTCGTGACAGATTGCCCGGCACGATGAATAACGGTCAACGCAGGCGGCGGGGCGTTCATCTCAAGCAACATGCCGTCGTCACGCGTCTGAATCACCCGAATCGTCGTTGTTGCCCGTGCAGCAGCCAGGTGTTGAGCGACAGTGTGAAGCGGCGCCGCTCCCAGGCACATCAGCCCAATCAAGACTGCGATCAACCATCGTTCTGGTGGATTTACATGCATAGCAACCATCTCGTTGGGGTTGAGCATCACGCAGTCAACTCACCGGGATCCATGGCTGCGCGCCGCAGCTACTCGGGCGCCGTCACCAACGGCAGCCACAGCAGATGTTGCGTCACAACGACCGGGCCATGACGCGCAGTGGCGCCGCCTAGATCGACATCTTCCAGCCAGTAGAAACGCGTGGCTGCAACCGAAGGCAGCGGATCGACGAAGGTGTAGCGTGCGCCGCCCACGCCGCCTGCCGTCTGCGAAGGGATGAGTGACGTGGTGATCCGTTGCCCATCCGTATAGGGGGAGTCGCTGCGCAGAATATGAAAACCGGCATTGCGGGTCTCATCCGCCGTTTCCCAGGCGAGATGTACGCCGTCGGGCCGCGCTTCGGCGCTAAAATCAATGACGGTGACGGCAGTGGGTTCGCCATCTTCAGCGATGGCCCAATCGGAGAAGGTGGTGACGCCCGCCAGCTCGACATAGTTATTGGTGGGGTCGATGGCGCTGCGTCCCATCAGACGCCAGCGGGCGCCATCGAAGCGCCACAGGTGAAGATTGGCTTCGGTGGCGCCGTTCAGTTCGCTATCGAGATAGTGCAGGCGCACCGTCGCGGCGCCAGAAAAACCAGGTGCAATAAGTGTGTATTGACGCATTACGGCGCCAGCAAAGGGCGGTGCACCCCGGCTTACCTTGAGGCTGACGCTGGTCGGCGGCGTCCCCGCAGTGAAGGTCAAGACCGTGTTGGGGTGGCCGAAGCAGTAGCCGGTCGCCAGAGATGGGTTGATGCGTTGGATACTGCCTGTCACCTCGTAATCGCCGGTGCAGACAGCGGCATCGCCCAGAGTCAAGGTGTAGGCGCCGGTGGTGGCGAGTCCGCCGCCGGTCAGGGCAAGCTGACCGTTGACGGTCGTGCTCTTGTCGAGGGTCACGCCGGCGGCATTAGCGACTGTGAGATTGGCGACGGTCGTCGTCAATTCGCCGCCGGTAGTCTGCGCTGTGCTGCCGGCGTATTCGAGTGTGCCCCCAACGGCGTAGTTGATGGCGCCAGCAATGGTCAGACCGGTGTTGCGTCTGACGCGCAGCAAACCGCCGTTCGCAATGGTGATGGTGTTGGCGCTAATGTACGCGCCGCTGCTCGCCAGTGTGCCGCTGACGATGATCGAGGATGCCTGGGTTCCGTTTGTCGCCGTGCGTTCAATGTTGCCAGCAGTTATCAGCGTTGCGCCGGCGGCGATATCCAGACGCCCGGTGTTGGCGGCGCCATCGTCCGGGCGTACATCGGCGGTGGTGCTGTAGGTTCCGCTACTGACCAGGATTTGACCACCTTTGATTGCCTGGTTGGAGCTGCCAACCGCGCCGTTGTCCAAAGCAATCTCCAAACGCAAACCGGTTGACCCGGCGCCCCAGTTCGGCGCAAAGAGCGACCGCGAGCCGCCAACCATACGCACGCGCCCCTCGCCAGCGATCGTGGCCGAGGTGGTGGCGCCGGTTGTCGCCAACGTACCGTAGACGTTGAGCATCACACCGGCGCCGAGCGACACGCGCGTGCCCGGCGTCGTCAATGTCAGGTCGCCTGCGTCGCCATCGGCGCTGAGCGTCAATGTCACGCCAGACGGGATCGTCACGGCGTCGGCGCCGGTCGGTGCATGGCTGCACGACCAGTTGCTCGCCGTTGCCCAGTTCTCGGTGGCGGCGGGCTGGCAGATTTCCAGCGGCGCCGCGTCCAGGCGCCCGGCGCCCGCCAGCAATACCACACTGAACAGAATCACCCCACGCCAGAGCCGGGTCTTCATCGTAAGGTCTTCCTTCAGCTATTGATCACCATGAAACAGTTGTCGACCGGCGTCTTGCCGCCAGCAAGGGGATCGCAAAAAGCCGCCGTCACTTCGAGCGGCGCGCGGTAGACAATGGCGGGCGGCTCGTATTCTTCGGCTGCATCAGTCCGTGGCGGCGGGGGCGGCGAGTCAGAGGGAATGTTGTGAACGCATGCATCCTGAGTCTGCTGCATCGACTGTCTCCTCTTCTGGTCAGAGCGGCCTCCCTGGTTGCTCTTCGTCATCAGGCAGCGCCGCCAGTCGCTGCTGGAGCGCCGCCAGGTGCTCGCTCAACGGCAACGCGTCCGGCGCGATCAGCCCACGATCGATCAAGGCCTGACGCTGCGCCAATGCACGCGTGCAATGTGTGGTGGCGGGCGCCAGCCAGTCGCCGCTTTCCAGGTGCGCTGCGCCGTGACAGCGTCCACACAGCGCGCCCAGCGGACACTCTCCACAGACCGGCAGGGCGCCAGCGTCTACGCTCGTCAGCCACGCCCAGGCGGGCGCGCTTTCCCAGATCGTGCGCAAGGGTGTGTGGCGCACATTGCCGACGCGGATCGGCAATTCCACACATGGGTGGACATCGCCGTTGGGCATGATCGCCAGGGCGCTCCGTCCGACATTGCAGAGCCGGCAGCCGGTGGCGCCCGGCGTCGGCGCACCGGTCAGCGTGCGCCGATAATGGCGGACAAGGTCGGCGTAGCGCAGAGCGTCACGCAGCGGGGTGCGGTCGCCATTGCGCCGAGGCGTGAGGATCAGGTCGTAGCGGAAGGTTGCGCCCAGCTGTGCGGCCAGGTCGCGCAGGGCGTCGAAGTGGCTGATGTTGCTGCGCATCAGCGGGGTCTTGAGCACGGTGCGCACGCCGTGTTCGGCCAGCAAGGTGAAGGCGCGACACGTCCGCGCAAAGGAGCCGGGCGTCTGCGTCATAGCGTCGTGGGTGGCGGCGTCGGCGCCGTAGACGCTGATCTCGACGGTGTAGGGATGAAGCGCTGCCAGTTGCCTGGCCTTCACAGGGGTGACCGCCAGGCCGTTGGTGAAGATGCGCACCACGAAGCGATGGTCGTGCGCAGCGGCGGCAAGGTCATGCCAGTTGCGGCGCACGAAGAACTCGCCTCCCGACAGTGTGAGATTGAGCGCACCCAGCGCCGCCATCTGCTCGATCAGGGCCAGCGCTTCGGTCGTGGTCAGCTCGTCTTGCGGGCGTCGATGCGGCGGCAGCACTGCCAGGTAACAATGGCGACAACGCTCGCTGCAGCGATGGGTCACTTCCCAGTGCACGCTCAGCAAGCGACGCCGCTCGACGGCCTGCTGTAGCAAATGCTGATAGGTTGTCGCGGTCGCATGGTGCACCGGCATTGCGACGGATGTCATGCAAGGCTGCTTTCTTTCGGGTTGATCGGGTGTTGGTATGTCACTGTGGGCCAGTCACATGGCTGCAATTTTGCCGTGCAAGGCGCACGAAAGCAACGCCACACCGCCCGAATTGAATGCGTCATTTGCTTGATATTCGTGCGGTTGATGCTGCGATGGACGTCGAACATCTGTAGTCAGGCGTGGCTTCTTGGCGACAAGCACGCCGCCCCCCACTCGTTCGGCCGGGATGTTGATGCCCTGGACTGAGGCGATTGGTCGTCGATACGTCAACCTTACGGGAAAACTAGAGTTATTGTGCAGAAAAGCTGCACGACAACGGGTGTAAAGTGGAGTATGCTGGGTTGCGATGGGCTGTCGGACAGAGCTTATCCCGCCGAACTCACACGAACAGGAGTCGCCACCTATGAAACGTGCACCCCGTCACTTTTTAGGATTTGCACTGTTGATTGCGCTGACGGTTGCTGCGCTGGGCAGCTACCCGTTCTTTGTCCTGCCAACACCGTCGGTGGCTGCGCAGGGTTCATCGGGCACGCAGGCCCCGGTCGCTACCAAACCACTGTTGCCGCTGCCTACGCGCCCGGCGGTCGCCAAAGCTGTCACTACGCCTGAAGCCGCTGACCTCACCTTCCAGCGCCAGGCTGAGGCGGCGTTGCTGCGCTACCTGGAAGGAAACGAAGCCGTTGCCACCGCTGCCATCACCACTACGCCGCCTACACGCTGGCAGGTGCTGACACTCCCGCCTGCGCCAATCTCACTGGAGACAGCGCGGGCGGCGGCGCATTACCAGATGCAGGCGACAGCCGCAAGTGAGGCGAGCGGTGACTGGCCGGGCGCCAAAATTGCTGCCGAGTTTACGCTTTACGACCTGGCGGGCGAGGTGACGGCTTATCACTTTGTCGTCCACAACGCCGGGCAGCCAGCCGGCTACCTGACGGTGGCAGCGCTGAGTCTGCCCAATCCGGTGCTGGAATTTGCCACCGCCGGCCCCTCGCCACTGGCGGCGCCCACACTGCAGGTCGCAGGCGTGACCGCGCTGACGCCGGAACGTCCGCTCTATCTGGGGTTGTTGAGCTACGCCTATGAAGTGGCCGACGCTACGCCCGCCAGCCGCACGGTGATCGAGCTGCTCGACGGCGCCACCCGCGTCATTCCTGCAGACGTGGCTGCCACACCGCTGCGCACTTTCGTACAGCCAGCGCCGCCCGCCACGCTCTCGACCCAGGCGACAACTGCTTACCGGCTGATCAACGGTGTGCCGGACTGGAACCAGTTCTGGGGCAGCTACAGTTGTTGGAGCGGCTGCTCGCCCACCTCAGGCGCCAACATCATGGGCTACTGGGACAACAACGGGTACAGTAATCTTGTAGCTGGCAGCGACTGGCAAGGCGCGGTCAATGATATGCGTCTCCATATGAACACGGTTTGCACTGCTGATGGCAGCGGCTCTACAAATGTAGGCAGCATTTCGTCAGGCATTATCAATTACGCCAGCGCCAGGGGCTACACTTTTGCCAGCGAAGTGTGGTGCAACGACTGCGGCGTGGCGGCGTCCTACACCAACTATCAGGGCGAAATCGATGGTAGCCGGCCCATGCTTGTCGATGTGATCGGCCACGCACAATATGGCAATCACTCTGTCGTCGGCGTCGGCTATGAATCGGCGGGCAGCTATCTCATCATCCACGACAACTGGCCTTCCACCGGCGAGAATGTCTATCTCCAGTATGGCAGCGGCTACAGCAGCATTTACATGCACCCCGTTCGCCCCGCCGGTGCGATGCAGGACACAACGCCGCCCAGCGGTGACTACACCAGCCCCTCCAACGGCGCCACCGTAGGACGCACCGTCACGCTGGCTGCCACCGCCAGCGACACACAGAGCGGCGTCAAGGAAGTCCATTTCACCGCCAAATGGAACAATGAGTGGCGGCTGGTCGCCAACGACACGAGCGCGCCCTACAGTTTCGACTGGGATCTGTGCGCGGCGGGCGTGCCAGATGGCGACATCGAGCTGGGACTGGACATCTACGACAACGCCGGCAATGTCTTCCATCTGCACACCGTCCACGCCAACCCGCACATCACCAAGTCCTACAACTGTTCGCCTGCTACTGCCAGTTGGAGCGTGGATTACTGGAACAATAAATATCTGGCGGGCTACGTCAACTGGCATACAACCGAAGGCGGGGCGTACATCTTCCGCGACTGGGGCGACAATGGACCGGGCGGCGGCATCCAGGTCAACGAGTGGAGCGCCCGCTACACCCGCACTGCGTATTTCCCCGGCGGCGACTATCGTTTTCACTGCCAGCACGACGACGGCTGCCGCATCTACATCGACGGCCAGCTTCGCCTTGACGCCTGGTGGGATTCCAGCTTCGACGGCCACGACTGGGGCGGCTATCTGGCGCCGGGCAACCACGAAATCCGCGTCGAGTTTTACGACAACCAGGGCGGCGCCCGCTTGGAGGCGTGGTGGCAGGGTCCGGGCTTCCTGCCGCGTGATCAGAACTGTGACGCCAACGCCTGGTGCGGCGAATATTGGGGCAACCGCGCCCTCAGCGGCACGCCGGCCATGCGCCGCAACGAAGGCGCCACGCTTTCCTTCAACTGGAACAACGGCGGCCCTGATCCAACCTTTCCCATCGACGGCTTCAGCACGCGCTTCCGCCGCAACGTTGACTTTGCCTGCGGCGCCTATCGGTTTTACGTCAATACCGACGATGGCGTCAAAGTGTGGATCGACGATGTGATCCGCCTGGATCAGTGGCGCGATCAGGGCGCCGTCTTCAGCTTCGATGTCAACCTGACGGGCGGCGTCCACGCGCTCAGGGTCGAGCATTATGAGAATGGCGGCGGCGCCAGCCTGGGACTCGGGTGGGAGCAATTGAGCGCGTGCGCCGTGAGCGTTGCTATCAGCCACGCTTCCGCCCATTACGTCAAACCGGGCGACATGGTGGCGCCAGTCGTGCGCGTCAATGTGGCGGCAGGCGCCCTCGACGGTGCGCGCGGGGATGCCCTGGAGCATGTCGCCGGCGACCGGCTGAGCGCAGCCAGTCCACAGCCTGTCTACGGCGTCGTCAACACCGGCGCTCAGTACACCTTCGATGTCGCCAACAACGCCAGCTTCCGCATGACCGCACCAATCACGGAAGGAGTCTACAGCAGCCTGTGGCGGGTGCGCGCCAACGGCGCTCTGGTTGGCGATCCGGCCACCATACGCGTCATCGTCGATGGCACAGTGCCGATGGTCTCTGCGCTACAGCCAGCGGATGGCGCTTTCCTGAACGGCAGTCAGGTTACGCTCCGGGTCGATGCCATCGACAATTTGAGCGGGGTCGATCAGGTGCAGTTCTTTGTCGGCTACGATGCCGGCGATGGTCAGGGCTGGACGTGGTACAACCTGGGCTGGGACATCGACGGTGGCGATGGCTGGAGCATGGCCTGGGACAGCACCAGCGCACCTGAGCAAAGTGGCGCCGCCTTCTACGCCTACGCCTGGGATCGCGCTGGCAACGGGCAGGGCATCGGCGCCTGGAACATCACCCTCGACCGCACAGCGCCGACCTTTGTCTTTGCGGCGTTGCCCGCCATCCAGCGCGTCAACGCTATCGATCTGCGCTGGACGCTGACCGACGCCATCGCTGGCGTCGATGCCATTGACCTGGAGGTGCGCCGCGACAGCGGCGCCTGGGAGAGTTGGCAGACGCTGCCGGGCGAGAGCGCCGGCGCCTGGTACATCGGCGAGCTAGATCATCGCTACAGCTTCCGCGCCCGCGTCATTGATCGCGCCGGCAATGTGCGCGCTTTCCCGGCAACCGCCGAGGCGACCACCGTGCTGGCGCCCTGCGCGCTCGACGCGTTCGAACCGGACAGCCTCCCCATCGACGCCTCGACCCTGGCGCCCGGCGACGTGCAGGCTCACACCTTCTGCGGCGTGGGCGACCGCGATTGGGTCACCTTCTATGCCGAAGCAGGCGGAACCTACACCATCGAAACCACCGACTTGAACGGTCTCGCCGACACCGTGCTAGAGCTGCGCAGCGGCGACGGCGTGTTGTTGCTGAAGAGCAATGACGATATCGACTATCCGGTTAATCTGGCCTCGCGCATTATCTGGCAATCGCCGATCAGTGGTTGGTACGCTGCCGTCGTCTACCAATGGGGCAACCGTATCGCCGGAGATGACGTACGTTACACGCTGCACTTGCAAGCGGAGATTCCAACGCCAACGCCTACGGCCACCCCGTGGGTGACCTTCATCCTGCGCGACCGGGCCAGTTGTGAAACTCTCGGCGGCGCATGGACGGATGCAGACCGCCGTTGCCAGCTGTTCCAGTGGACTACGGAAGCGACGCAAACGCTTGAAGTTGCCGATGGCGTCACTCTCCAATCGACCATTGCCGCCAATCACGGTGCCCTGATTGTGCGCGGCGGCTACCAGGGCTTTTTACTCGGCAACGACGGCGTCATCACCAACTACGGGCGCATGACGGTCGGCACGGATCCGCTTGCCAACAACACCATCGTTCACAATTACGGCGAGCTGGTCAATACGCGCTTCAGCAATGGCGGCACGGTGGATAACCATTGCGTCGGTCTGGTAATCGATCCTATCATCGACTCGCAACGGTTCATCAACTCGCCAGGCGATCCAGCTTGCATCTCCACCCCTACACCGACGCCAGATCAACCTATGCCGCTCGCCCTCCACGCCATCGCCCCGACGCAGGGGCTTGCCAACGTGGCGCAGGCCGTGACGGTGACCGGCGTCGGCTTGCGTCCCGACACGGCTTTGCGCATCGGCGGCGTCTTGCTACGCAATTATACGCTGGTCGACGCTGCCGGCGGCGAGGCGCGGGCGATCGCGCCGCCCAACCTGGCGCCGGGCGTCCACAACGTCACCGCCACGAACCCCGATGGCGTCGAATTCACTCTGCTTGCCGCCTACACCGTTGTCGACGCTGCACAGCTCGACCTGGCGGTCGGCGATAGTGACCTTTGGTTCGACCCACTGCCTGCCCGTCTGGGACGCCCGATGCAGGTCGGCGTCAATCTGCACCGCTCCGGTGGGATGCAGACGCTCACCGGCGTCGCCGTGACCTTCTATGTGGACGCCATTGCGCCGGGAAACCGTCTGGGCACGCTCCAATTGCCACCACTACCGCCGGGGGTCGATATCGTGGACAGCGCCGTGATTGGATGGACACCTGTCGCCACTGGCGCTCACACGCTCTTTGCCGTCATTGATCCGCAGAACCAACACGCCGAGAGCGACGAAACCAATAACATCGCACAGTGGGCGCTCGATGTACAACCGGCATCTGCGGGTGATACAACGCCGCCCACCGTGACTCAGGTGAGCGCCGACAACGGCGTGCAATGGACAACGGCGCCGACAACGCAACTTGCCATCGCCGCCAGCGACAACATGGGCGTGACAACCATGTATCTGGTTGAGCGCGTCTACAACAACGCTGCCCGTCGCTGGACGCCTGTGCAGCAAAGCGGCTGGATCGACTTCAGCCCGACGTACACCTTTGCTTTCAGCCCCACCGGTGGCGCGCGCTATTTGCAGGTGTGGGCCGCCGACGCCGCCGGCAATATCGCCAATGTCGCGCAGCAGGCGCTGATCAACTATCTACGCACCGATGACGAAGTGTTGGAGGGACAGGTGCGCGTCTATCGCGTCTATCTGAACACAGGCGAGACGCAGCGCTTCACCGTTGATACGCTGGCAGGCGATCCCGATCTCTATGTATGGAATGGAGCAGGCGCATTGGTCGGCTACAGCAATCACTTCGATCTGAGCGACGAGGCAGTCACTGTGACGGCGACGCAAAACGGCTTCTTCCAGATTGAGGTGCACGGCTACCTTGACAGCCGTTACACGCTGGCCGTTGCCGCAGGTGCGACCGCTGCCGACGCAACGGTTAGCGCCGAGGGCAAAGCGCTGCCAGATGCGCCAGCGGTTGCCCCGGAGCATGTTCCGGCCGGACAGCAGGCGTTGCCCACCGCCCCGGCAATGTCAACGCTGAGGGTATTCTTACCGGTGGCATTGCGGTGAACGTAGATGGGACAATAACAGGTTGCTCACCATACCGGAAGCTCAGCGCTTCCGGTATGGTGGGCAGGGGCGCACCCCCTCTGCGGCGCCGCAGGCGTGACGCCTTACCAGACGAACTCCATAATCTATCTCATTACAACGCAGAAATGGAAATGTTATACTGAAGCTGAATTTATCGGCTGCAGGCATCGCTTTATTGCCATTGCCTGTCATTATCGTCAGCAAGGAGTCTCTCTCATGTCATTGCCATCATCCGACGGGTTATCCGTCCCAACAACCGGGCGCCGCGCGGACTCCGCCGGGCCGCCGCGTCCGGTCTACGTCGCGGCGCTGCTGCTCGGCGTGCTACTGGCGGGGCAGTTGCTGATCTTGCCGGGACTGGCCGCCGGCGACGCCACCGCGTTGACGCCAGCACAAGTCGCCCAAGACGACGGGCTGGCGCCATTGCGGCTGGCAAGCACAGGTCAGGGCGCACCCAATCGATACCTGGTCGTGCTGAAGCAAGATCAGGTGACGGCGGCTGCCGTAGTCAGCAAGGCCATGCAGGCCGAGGCGGAGCTCGGCGCCACCGTGCACTATGTCTACACCGACGCCATTGCTGGCTACGCCGCCACCCTCTCCGATACGGCGCTGCAGCGGCTGCGCAAGGACGCCGCCATCGCCTACATCGAGCAGGATCAACTGATGACAACACTTGATGCGCAAAGCAACCCGCCTTGGGGTCTTGACCGCATCGACCAGCGCAGCCTGCCGCTCGACGCGCTGTACAGCTATGGCGCAACCGGCAGCGGCGTCCATGCCTACATCATCGACACCGGCATCCGCACCACGCACGTTGAGTTCAGCGGGCGCATCGGCGCAGGGCGCGACTTCGTAGACGGCGATAGCACCCCCACTGACTGCAATGGGCACGGCACCCACGTAGCCGGCGCCATCGGCGGGACGACCTACGGCGTCGCCAAGCAGGTCACCCTGCACGGCGTGCGTGTACTCGACTGCGGCGGCAGCGGCTACACCTCCGGCGTGGTGGCCGGCATCGATTGGGTGACGGCCAACGCGATTCGCCCGGCCGTTGCGAATATGAGTCTAGGCGGCGGTGCGTCGGAGACCCTGGATGCAGCGCTGCGCAATTCGGTGGCGGCAGGCATCGTCTATGTGGTGGCTGCGGGCAATGCGAACAGCGATGCCTGCAATGCCTCGCCCGCACGCGAGCCGTCCGCTATCACGGTCGGCGCCACCAGCAACAGCGACGTGCGCGCCTCTTTCTCCAATTATGGCGCGTGCCTGGACATCTTTGCGCCCGGCGTCAGCATTGTTTCGGCGTACTACACTAGCGATACGGCAAGCGCCACCCTCTCCGGCACGTCGATGGCGTCGCCTCACGCCGCTGGCGTTGTGGCGCGCTATCTGCAAAGTGCACCCAACGCAGCACCGGCGCAAGTCGCCGCCGCCTTGACCGGCGCCGCCACTACGAACGTCATCGGCGACCCTGGCCCGGACTCACCCAACCGCCTGCTCTTTGCCGAGCTTGGCCCGCCGCCCACTCCCACCCCGACGCCGACCGGCACGCCGCCGACAGCGACGCCCACCTTCACGCCGACAGCCACACCGGCGCCGCCCGCCAACGACGATTACGACCAGCCGCACATCATCACGGGAACACTCTTCACCGATGTGCGCAATACACAGCACGCCACGGTGGCAAGTGACGACCCTGTATTGTGCACCGGCGGCCAGGGTGGCGCCACCGTCTGGTATCGTTTTACGGCGCCGGCGACAGGCGTGTTGGTCGCCGACACCTTTGGCAGCAACTACGACACGGTGCTCGCCATCTTCAGCGGCACGCGCGGGGCATTGACGCGGCTGGCCTGCAACGACGACTACGACTCGTTGCTTTCCTTCGTGTCGGTGAATGTCAGCGCCGGCAGCACCTATTACATTGAGGCGGCCAGCTACGCCACAGCGGGATCTGCAGCAAAAATCACGACCGGCAACGACGCAATCGGCGCGCTGACCGGAGGCAATCTGGTGCTCGGCGTGGCGTTTGCTGCGGCCACGCCCTCCACTGCCACGCCAACGCCCACCCCCACGGCGACGCCTGTCCCGGCGCAAGTGGCAGTGCTGGCCCTCTCGCCCGCCACCACCTCCGTCGTTGTCGGAGAGAGGTTTAGCGTCACCGTGCGCGTGCGCACGACCCAACCTGTAGATGGGGCGGCAGCGTACATCAACTTCGACCCGACAGTGATGCAGGTGGCGCAGATCACGGCGGGCGCTTCCTTATCCACCATTCTGCGCAATCAGTTTGACAATGATCAGGGACAGATCGATTTCGTGGCCGGTGCGCTGGGGGCGCCTTTCCCCACAGGTGACTTCACCCTGGCGACTGTGGTCTTCACTGCAACACAGGCCACCGCCAGCTCGCCACTGAGCTTTGCCGCCGCCAATCCTCGCCTGAGCGATGTCACCTTCGGCGGCGCCTCGATCCTGCACCATCGCGAATCCAGCACTGTCACCGTGAGCGCAACGACCTTTGTCGGACGCGTCACGCCGCCAGGACGCCCGCCGGCGCCCCATCCAGGCTGGCAAATCCCTGTGACTGTGACGGTGCAAAACCAGGCCGGTGATGCAGCGGTTAACATGGGGGTTACACTCGATAGCAGCGGCGCGTTCACGCTCACCACATTGCAGCCAGGCGTCTACACCATTGGCGTGCGCGGCCACCAGACGCTGCGCAACAGCGCCGTCGTCACCTTGACCGGCGGGTTGACCGAGGTTGACTTCGGCCTGCTGCGCAGCGGCGACAGCGACGGTGATGGTTATGTGTCTCTGGTCGATTTCTCGATCCTGGTGACGACCTTCAGCGCATGCGCTGGCGATGAAGGCTACGATGCGCGCAGCGACTTCAACGGCGATACGTGTATCACCCTGCTCGACTTCTCGATCTTGCGCTCGAACTACGGCGCAGGCAATGCCGATATCCAGCAGGTCTCGGCGTCACCGCAGGGTGGAGACGCAACAGCCAATCTACGGCTCGACCTGTATGCGCCTGCGCTCAAACCCGGCGATCGCTTCCTTGTAGACGTGGTGGTGGAGGCAGGCAGTGGCATCGATGGCGCCGCCGCCTATCTGACCTATGATCCGACCATCGTGCAGGTGGTGGAGATAACGCCAGGCGCGCAACTTTCGCATCTGATTCAGAGCGAGTTCGACAATCAAACCGGGCGCCTGGCGTTTGCCGCTGGCAGTCTGAATGCACTGCCCACCGGGCGCTTTACGCTGGCTCGGATTGGCTTCGT
The DNA here is from genome assembly GCA_002391565.1 of Anaerolineales bacterium UBA3905. GTDB lineage: Bacteria > Chloroflexota > Anaerolineae > Caldilineales > Caldilineaceae > Caldilinea. The sequence continues at coordinate 10,045 of DGFH01000059.1, read as the reverse complement.
CGCAGTTGCGCCGGGCAGCAGCGTTCTTGCCTTCCAACGCACCATGCCCACACACAGCAACATTACGGCGAATGGCGGCTCAGTGCTGGCGGCGGCGCTCAATGGGTTGGTGCCGGTGGCGTCGCCACCGGCGACGCTCTACCTGCCAATGATGACGCGTCATTAGCGACGGATCTGCTCCTGTCTCTGCTCCTGTCCCTGGTGCATGCTCAGTTCAATGCTGGACTGCATTGGCATGAGCTGCAGCAGGGACAGGTTCGCCATCTCCCTTCGAAGGGTGCAATGAAAAACGCGATTCTTTGCGTTTCTCCGCGTCTTTGCCACCTTGCATCGAAACCTCGCCCGGCGCGTTTAGCTTTGTTCTAAGCCATATCGCCCGATGGCTTCGTCGAGGATGCGATTGATCAGTCCCTCATAAGTCCAGCCAGCGGCGGCAGCCTCGATGCAAAGGTCAGAATAGCCAGGATTCAGCCCCGGCAGCGGATTGACTTCGAGGATGTAGGGCTTGTTATTGTCGTGCATATCGAGCCGGAAGTCGACGCGCGCCACATCCAGACAGCCGGTGACGCGGAAGACCGCCGCCGTGTACCAGCGCAAATCTTCCACCAGCGCTTCCGGCAGTGGCGCCGGGCAGAGATAGTGGAAATCCTCCGCCAGCTCGACCTTGATGCGGCTGGTGTAAATGCCGGCTTCCTCAACCGGATACTTGCCCATATCCACTTCTAGCGCCGGGAAGATGTGCAACCCTTTGAAGATACGCGGCGCGTTTTCGTCCTCTGGCATGCGACGGGCGGCAGGCAGCATCAAATTGCCGACCAGCCCCACCGTCACCTCGCGGCCTTCGATAAAGCGCTCGACCAACGCCGGCTGGTCATAGCGGTCAAAAACGCGCTGAATCTGCGCGCGCAACTGCGCCTCATCATGTACGACAGATTCAGGGCTGACGCCCATGCCTGTCCCCTCGCGGCTGGGCTTGACGAAGAGTGGAAACGTGAGCGTGGGATCGAGTGGCTCGGCAATGCGTTCAAAGACCTGAAACGCCGGCGTCGGCAAATCGTGATAGGTCAACACGCGTTTGGTCATGGGCTTGTCCAGCGCCAACGCCAGCGTCAGCACGCGTGAACCGGTGTAGGGGATGCGCATCATCTCCAGAATCGCTGGCACCTGCGCCTCGCGCGCATCGCCAAAGTGCCCTTCGCAGATGTTGAAGCAAATGTCGGGTTTGAGTTTGCTCAACTTTTCGACAAGCGTGATGTCGCCCTCCAGAAAGGTCACCTCATGGCCGCGCGTGCGCAGCGCCGCCATGATCGATTCGATCGTCTTCTCTGCATCCAGATCATCCCAGTGATCTGGCGGCATGCCCTCCCAGGTAGGGGCGTTCTTTTTCAAATTGGCCAGTAGTGCAACGCGCATGAAATCCCTTTCTGGAGATTGGAGATTGGAGATTAGACGACTGAGAGATTAGGCGACTGGCGACGAATCTCTAATCTCCTAATCTCTCAATCACCTAGTACCCGTTGCTGAAATCGTGTAGTTCGATCTTCGTCTCGCGCTGGTGCGTGTGTTCGAAGCCCTCAGGCTTGATGTTGAGCGCCTGACCAGCCAGCAACCCGCTGACGCCCGCCTGCAGATCGGGCACACCGGCGCGCCGCTGGCAGGCAGGACAGGTAGCCGGGTCATGGCGCGTATATTCCTGCGGCTGGGTGTAGGCGCTCATGTAACCTTCGTAGTTGCGCACGACCACCCGATCCGCCGACTGGCTGATCAGGTAGTTGGGCATGATCGGAATCTTGCCGCCGCCGCCCGGCGCATCAATGACATAGGTCGGCACGGCGTAGCCGGAGGTGTGCCCGCGCAACGCCTCCATGATCTCCAGCCCGGTGGCCACCGGCGTGCGGAAGTGGCCGGCGCCATGCACCAGGTCACACTGGTAAATATAATAAGGACGCACGCGGTTCATGACCAGCTTGTGCACCAGCTCCAGCATGATGTTGGGACAATCGTTGACGCCTGCCAACAGCACGCTCTGGCAGCCCAGTGGGATGCCAGCATCCGCCAGTCGCGCCAGCGCCGTCGATGCTTCCGGCGTAATCTCTTTCGGGTGGTTGAAGTGGACGTTCATCCACAGCGGATGAAACTGGCGCAGCATCGCCACCAGGTCGGGCGTGATACGCTGCGGCAGGAAGACTGGCACGCGCGAGCCAATGCGAATGATCTCTACGTGCGGAATGGCGCGCAGCCGACGTAGCAAATCTTCGAGCACCTTTTGCGGCAGCGTCAGCGGGTCGCCGCCGGAGAGCAGCACGTCGCGCACCTGCGGCGTGCGCGCAATGTAGTCGATCTGAGCGTCGTGGGCAGCGCGGCTGAAGGTGGCGCTGGGATCGCCCACGATGCGGCTGCGCGTACAGTAGCGGCAATAACTGGCGCACTGTGTCGTCACCAGCATCAGCACGCGGTCGGGGTAACGATGCACCAGCCCCGGCACTGGCGAGTGTGCGTCCTCACTCAGCGAGTCTTCCATCCCGGCAACGTAGGGAATCAATTCCGCCGCCGTCGGCATGATTTGCAGGCGCACCGGGCAGCGCGGGTCGTCCGGATCCATCAGGCTGGCGAAATAGGGCGTGACATCGACGCGGAAGTGATCTGGCGCCGATAGTCCGGCGATCTCGTCGGGCGTCAACCGCATAAAGCGGGCGAAATCCTCAACCGTGTTGAGGCGGTGGCTAAGCTGCCAGCGCCAATCGTTCCATTGTTCCATAGGGACGTCCTGCCACGGTGCAGGCGGGCGCACAGCCTGGGCTGTGGGTGTGACAACGGTGTCAAGCATAGCTACTTTCCTTTGGTGCAACCAACAAAATCTCTTGCGATGCTGAGTGTAAATGCACACGAAATGGATGCCAGGTGGTGTGCTATTCAGCGCCTCCGCAGCATCAGCGGCAATCCGATGCAACAACGCATTGTGAATCAAGTTAGTGCGCAACGCAATTTTGTTGGTTGACAACAAACAGCGTTCCGTCAACAATACGGCATTCAACAATACGGCATTCAACATGCCGGGCGGAGTCAATCAGCGAATGGAGACATCCTATGCCCGCACCATCCGAACTTGCCACCTACCGCCAGATGTTCGAGAACATGACCGGCGACATCGAGCTGTTGTTGGACGATCTGCCTGCCGACGCGCTGCTTTGGAAGCCCTTCGAGCGCAGTCCATGGCGTGGACCGTCTGGCAGCCTGGGCTGGCTGATCGCCCACGCCATTTCTTCGACCTATTACCTGTTGCGCCGCGCCGAGTGGACGCTGGGGAGGATCGAGTGGAGCGCTGTCGATGGCGATGAGGGCAGCGACGAATTTGGCCCAGCTAATCACGATCCGACCTATCTGCGCGCCCGCTCCCGGCGCATGTTGGAGTACACAAAACTGCTGCTCGATAGCCTGACGCTGCATGATCTGGAAGCCAGTCGCCCCCATCCACACCAACCAGAACGCCTGCTGACCGTGCGTTACGATATCCAGCACGCCTTTGAGCACATGAGCCGCCACATCGGTCACGCTGAACTGACGCGCCAGTTGTGGGCGCTGCAGAGAACATAAGCAACCAATCCTGATATTGTGAAAACAGTCGCTGTACTCATCGCCTCTGGCGTGGCATGGCTGAGTGTCAGAATGCGCCGGCTAAGAGCAACATTTGCGTTGGTTCACCTGATCGGTTTGCCCGATCTGCGTCTGGCATAGACAATAGCCAGTATGACATCGAATCAGTTGCAACGTTTTTCAGCATTTTGGGGTGCGCACCTGTCGCTCATGCGCATGCACAAATGGCTTGCAGCAAAGCCCATGCAATCTGCAGTGGCTATGCACCAATACACCCGACGCAGTGGCGACTGTCGGCATGGGCGACATGGGGTGAGACGCAGCCTGCTGATAGCAAACCTGCTGATGATGTGGTTGATAGCAGCCTGCGCCGAACAGCCGGCGTCTGTATCTACACCGCCGGTATTGGCTACGCCTGCACCACTCACCGTGGCGGCAGCGGCAGATCTGCAATTTGCCTTCACGGACATTGCAGCCCTGTATGAAGCGCAGACCGGTCAACCGGTGACGCTGGTCTTTGGCTCCACCGGCCAGCTGGCGCAACAGATTGAGAGCGGCGCGCCGTTCGACCTGTTCGCGGCGGCCAACATTGCCTTTGTTGAGGAGCTACGCGACAAGGGGCTGGTCATCGATGACACTATCGCCCTCTATGCCGAAGGACGGATCGTGCTGGCGGTCAACCGCGCAGCGGGCGTCACTGCCGTTGCGCTGGATGATCTGCGCAACCCGGCCATCCAGCATATCACCATTGCCAATCCAGAGCATGCACCCTATGGCGTGGCGGCGAAAGAGGCGCTCATCCATGCTGGCGTTTGGGAGGCTGTCGAACCCAGGCTTGTCTATGGTGAAAATGTGCGTCAGACGCTTCAGTACATCCAGACAGGCGATGCGCAGGCAGGCATCGTGGCGCTTTCCGTTGCTGACGTTCCAGAGATCACATGGAAGCTGATCGACGCCGACCTGCACACACCTTTGCGTCAGGCGCTGGCCGTAGTGAAATCTTCTTCCCAACCCGACGCCGCCCGCGCCTTTGCCGCCTTCATCAATGGGCCGGAAGGCCGCCCGATCATGCAGCGGTACGGCTTCGTGCTGCCAGGCGAACTGAAAGAATAGTGGCATGGCGGACGCGAATTGGGCGCCTTTGTGGCTCTCCCTGCAAGTGACCATAACCGCGACGTTGTTGGTGTTGGCAACTGGCGTGCCGCTGGCATGGCTGCTGGCGCGAAAGCGCTTCCCTGGGCGTGACGCATTGGGAGCATTCGCCATGCTGCCGTTGGTGTTGCCGCCCACCGTGCTTGGTTACTATCTGCTCGTTACGTTGGGTGCGCAGAGTCCACTGGGGCGTTGGCTGGCGACGATTGGTTTTCCGCTGGTCTTCACCTGGCGCGGCGCTGTGATTGCGGCGGCCATTGCCGCCTTTCCACTGATGGTGGAGAGCGTGCGCACCGGCTTCGAGGGCGTCGATCCCCGGCTGGAGGGCGTGGCGCGCACGTTAGGACGTTCGGAGTGGGCCATTTTCTGGCGCGTGACGCTGCCGCTGACCTGGCGCAGCATCGTGGCAGGCACGGCGCTCACCTTTGCCCGCGCCCTGGGTGACTTTGGCGCCACACTGATGGTGGCCGGCAACATTCCTGGACGTACGCAGACGATGTCGCTTTACATCTACGACCTGGTGCAGGCCAATCGTCAGGATGAGGCGAATGAGATGGTGTTGCTGATTACAGTGTTGGCTGTGACGCTACTGGCTGTGGCGCGTCGCATCAATCGGCGCGTCGTGTGACATGCTTGCGATTCAACTACACAAACGTCTACCCACCTTTGACCTGACGCTTGAACTCAACGCGCCGCCCGGCGTTACAGCGCTTTTTGGGCCGTCGGGCGCAGGCAAGAGCATGACACTGGCCTGCATCGCCGGTCTGGCCCGACCCGACGCCGGGCGCATTACGTTGAATGGTCTCACCTTCTTCGATAGCGCCGCCAGCATTGATCTGCCGCCCCAACGCCGCCGGATCGGCTACGTAATGCAGGATTACCTGCTCTTTCCGCATTTGAGCGTGGGCGACAACGTTGCCTTTGGCTTGCGGAGGTTGAGCCGCAGCGAACGACAGAAGACCGTTGACGCAATGTTGGAGCGTGTCGGGCTGACCGGTTACGCTGCCCGCCGTCCCCAGGAATTGAGCGGCGGGCAACAACAACGCGTGGCGCTGGCGCGCGCGCTTGTCACCCAACCGCACGCACTGTTGCTGGACGAGCCATTCTCTGCCCTGGATGCACCCACGCGCGCCCTGTTGCGCCACGATTTGCTTGCCCTGCAACGGAGTCTGCACCTTCCTGTGATCTTCATCACCCATGACTTTGGCGAAGCCTATTTGCTGGCGGATCAACTGGCTGTACTGGTTGAGGGCCGAGTGCTGCAGTGTGGTGCGCCGGCGGAGGTTGTCGCCCACCCTGTCAATCAGGATGTCGCGCGACTGACGGGCAGTCGGAACTTTCTCACAGGGCAGGTTGTCGCTATTGCTGATGAAGTGATGCTGGTGCGCGTTGGCAACCTGCTATTGGAGGCGCCACCCACTGCGCGATTGCGCCCCGGCAATCCAGTTACACTCGCCATTCGACCTGAGCGCATCATGCTGGTGCGCAAGGATGCACAGACGCTCGCGCGTCGAAACACCTTGCACGGCGTTATCGTGGACGAAATGAGCGACGGCTCCACCTGTACGCTTTATCTGCGTGCTGAGCCTGGCGAGCGTTTGCGCCCCGATGCCCTCTACGATCTGGAACTCAATGTACCGGTCTACATCCATGAGCGGCTGCACATCGCCGAAGACCGCCACTGGACAGTGATGTTACCCCAAAAAGCGATCCAGGTCTTGTAGGTGTTACAATGCGTGAGCGAACCCTTTTAAGTTCTGCGACGCAATAGTGAGCGAATGTGCATTAAATTTACAATTTTGACGCCTTTTCGTTCGCTTATGATGCTATTATCGCTCAAATTCTTGACTATGACTGTTTTGTGACGTATTTTGGTTGGTGTCCGCTCGTTGTTGCTCAAGTCAATCATGACAGATCTTTCAGTAGCCGTCTTGCAGCGGCAAGAACAAATTGCAGACTGGATCGACCTCAACCGCCGCGTCACGATCACGGATGTGTGTCGTTACTTTTCAATCAGCGTGGCGACGGCGCGACGCGATCTACAGGCGTTGAGCGAACAGGGGCGCATCAGGCGCGTGCATGGCGGTGCGGTGAGCGTTCAATCAGCAATCGAGCAACCGCAAATCGTCAACCGCATGTTCGATACGGCGGAACAGGCGGAAGGCAACGGGCCAAACGGCGCACGCCGCTCGATCCTGGTCTTTGCGCCGCACTTCGATGATGAAGCCATCGGCTGTGGCGGCGCAATTGCCCGCCACACCGCCAAAGGCGACCGCGTGGTGGTGGTCTTCATGAGCCGGGGCGACAGTGGCAGCACCGTGCCGGGTCACGAGATGGACCCCAAGACCTCGGAGCGCACGCTCAAAGCCGAGGCGGAGAAGGCGGGGCAGGTGCTCGGCATCGTGCGGCAGGTCTATCTCGATCTCGACGACGGCTTCATGGGGTGGACGCCCGACCTGCTGCGCGAGTTCGTGCGGCTGATCAACCGCTATCGGCCATCGATCGTCTACGCACCGCACGCCGACGAGAGTCACTCCGACCATCGCGTGGCGTCGCAGCTGGTCAGCGATGCGGTGCCGCGTGCAGGCTGGGGCGCTTTCCCCACGCTGGCGGATCGAGCGTGGGCGGTCGAAGAGGTGCGCTATTACGAAATGTGGACGCCGATCCAGCGCCCGAATCTTTATCTTGACATCACGCCGTATGTCGAAACCAAGCTGGCGGCGATCCGGCAATATGCCAGCCAGCTGGTGATGGTTCCCTACGATGACGGCAGTTTGGGGTTGAATCGGTTTCGCGGCGCGACGACGGCGCGTTTTCAATATGCCGAGGCGTTTATTCAATGGGCGGTGACGACGCGCTAAAGATGCTCGTTTGTTAATTGACTCCCCACTTCTGACGACTTGATCAAACCACCGGCAACCAGCTTTGGTTGACAAGAAGTGTCCACCTTGTGGACGCCTGGTTCGTTATTGTCTTTTTTGTTCGACCTGTTCACTACTTAACGGAGGAATTGACCATGCTTCATCCTGCTGCTTCATTTCACCTGACCCGCCGTGGCTTTTTGCGTCTGGCCGGTATGACGGCCGGCGCGGCGGCGTTGGTCGCATGCACCGGGCAACTGCCTGTCGCACCGGCGGCCGCGCCCGCCACGACCGGGCCGCTCTTTGCCGGCGCCGACTTCATCAACAACAAGGAACAGTGGAGCCGCCTGCCCGCCGACCACGTCCCCGGCACACCGATCACACAGGCGCAGTGGTACGAAATCCTGGGCGAGCCGCCGGCTGAGCCGATCTCGATGGTTGGCTTCAAGGGCGGTTTTGGCGACGCCTACGCCGACCTGATCATCGAGCTGATGAAGAAGGAACATCCCGGCGTCCAGGTGGAAAAGGACTTCGACCCGACGATCTGGGACAAGATTCAGCCGCGCCTGGTGGCGGGCGACATTCCCGACTGGATGTTCTATGCGCTGGGCGCGTGGGGCGGCGACTGGAAGAAGGCGGTGGAGGAGCATCTGGTGGCGCCGGGCGACTTCCTGCTCGACGTCGAGGCGTATGGCTTCAACGGCGAGACCGTCGGCAACATCATGTTCCCGGGTGCGCTGGCTGCGGCGAACAGCGGTCTCACCGACCACACCTGGACTTTCCCGCAGACGCAGTTCGCCTACGGCATCTTCTACAACGCCGACCTCTTCGAGCAGAACGGCTGGCCCCGCCCCGACAGCCTGACCTGGGAAGAGTTCATGGATCTGCAGGCGGAGATCGCCAAGGTCATTCCGCCGTGGACCTATGCCGGGCAGTACCCTGGCTACTTCATGATGATGGGGTCGGGCTTGCTGTGGAAGGCGGTCGGCGTCGAGGGCTACTGCGCCATGAACAACCTGGAGCCTGGCGCCTTCCAGAACGAGAAGTTCATTTGGGGCATCAAGGAATTGCAAAAGATTTTCGCCAACGGCTGGATTTATCCCGGCTCCGAGGCGATGTCACACACCGAGTCGCAACAGATGTTCGTGGACGGCAAGGTTGCGATGATTCCTAACGGCACGTGGCTGGAGAGCGAACAGGCTTCGACCACGCCGGAAGGCTTCCGCATGAAGTTCTGCAGCGCGCCGGCGCCGAAGGATTCGACGGTCTTCCCCTACGCGCTGGAAGTGGCGCTAGGCGGCTCCGACATGCAGATCGGCAACGGCAAGAACCCGCTGTGGGGCATGGAACTGATGCGCCTGTTCTACTCCGCCGACAACGCCCGTCTCTGGGCCGAGGAGATCGCATCGCCGCTGCCGATCAAGGACGCCATGATGGGCGCCACGCCGAGCGATGGGTTGGCCTCCGTCGTCGAGGCGATCAACCGCGCCGAGGGTCACTACGTCCAGTCGTACTGGGGTTCGTACCCACTGCTGGGCAAGACCTGGGGCGATTCGATGGGCGACCTGCTGTGGGGTAAACTCAGCGCCGAGGAGATGGCTGCCAATCTGGAGCGCGCCGCCGAAGAGACGCGCAACGACGACACCATCACCAAGATTACCTACGAGTGTAAGGCGTAACGAGCGAATCGTGTTACGTGTTACGTGTTACGTGTTACGTGTTACGTGTTGCGTGTCTTGCTGAACAGTGGGCTGTGCTGTGCATGAAGACCACTATGCAACACGTAGCACGCAACACGCACCACGCAACACGTAGCACGCACCACGCAACACGCACCACGCACCACGAAACACGTCCCATTTTAGGAGCCAACCATGCTGCGTCGTGAACAGTGGAAGTTGATCATCCCCTTCCTGGCGCCGGGGCTGTTGATCTACACCGTCTTCAGCGTCTATCCGTCGCTGCGCGGCATCTACATCAGCTTCTTCCGCTGGTCAGGGCTGACGAGCAACATGACCTTCATCGGCATGGACAACTTTGCACGGCTCTGGCGCGAACTCAGCGACCCGGCGGATTTCTACAATGTGCGGCTCTACCTCTCGCACAATGCGTTCCTGGTGATCTTCTCGCTGGCGACGGTCTTTTTGGGTCTGGTGGCGGCGGCGCTGATCGCCGAGAAGCCGCGCGGCTACAAGGCGTTCCGCGTCACCTTCTTCTTTCCCAATGTGCTGGCGCTGCCCGCCATTGCCGTGCTCTGGAGCATGACGCTCAACCCCAGCTTTGGGCTCGTCAACAACGCGTTGCGCAGCGTCGGGCTGGAGCAGTTCGCCCTGCCCTGGCTCAGCCTGCAATATGAGATGCCCTTCTTCAAGCTGGGGCTGTACACCGTCGGCTTCATCGGCATCTGGGGCGGCATCGGCTGTCTCTTATACACATCT
>DGFH01000334.1 GCA_002391565.1 Anaerolineales bacterium UBA3905 | reverse complement strand
TCTGTACATGGCGATCCTGGAGTTTCTGCGCCGCGAAGGAGCGTCCGGCGCCACCATCACGCGCGCCATTGCCGGCTTCGGCGCACGCAGTCGCATCCACACCGGCGCCATCGAAGTGCTCTCTAGTGACCTGCCGATCCGCATCGAATGGATTGACCTGCCGCCGCGCGTGGCGCGCCTGTTGCCGCAGTTGCAACAGATGGTCGATGACGGCCTGATCGTGCAGGAGCCGGTGACGGTGGTGCAATACTCGATGGGACGGAGCAAAGATCCGCTGGCGCAGCCGGTGGCGCACGTCATGCGCGAGGAGATCACGACCGTACCGCTCACGGCGCCGGTGGCGGAGGTTGTCACGCTGCTGCTCGAACGCGGGCTACGCAGCATACCGGTCGTCGACGCCGCCGACCGGTTGGTGGGGATCATCACCGATGGCGACCTGCTCCAGCGCGCCGGGCTGATGACGCGCCTGGGCATCCAGAAGGACTTACCTGCCGATCAGGTGCATGGACTGCTGGCTGCTTTGCGCCAATCATCACTCACTGCCGGTGAGATCATGACGACGCCGGTCATCTCCGTGCATAACGATGAGCCGGTGCGCACCGCCGTCACCCGGATGGTCAAGCATAACCTGAAGCGGTTGCCGGTTATCAACGAAGATGGCAAGCTGATGGGCATGGTGAGCCGCATTGACATCTTCCGCACCGTCGCCTTCCATCAGGGCGGCGTGGTCAGCGGCGAGGATGCGCCCCGGCTGGGACGCACCGTCACCGAGTTAATGTACACGGACGCGCCGACTGTTGGCCCAGAGGCGTCGCTGGAGGAGATCGTGCGCGCACTCGAAGCCAGCAAGCGACGCCGTGTGATCGTGGTCGATGAGGCGCGCCATGTGCTCGGCATTATCACCGACGGCGACCTGCTGCGTCGTAGCCAACAGAAACATCTACCCGGTCTCACGGCGCGCTTACGTAGCCTGTTGGTGGGCGAGCCGGCGGTGGCGCAAGTGCTGCCTGATGCCGGGGAGCGCGCCGTCGATCTGATGACAACGCCAGTGATTACAATTCGGCCAGACGCACCCCTGACCGAGGCGCTACAATTGATGACGACCCACGCTGTCAAGCGGCTACCGGTGGTGGATGAGCAGGGCAGACTCATCGGGCTGCTAGGACGCGCCAGCGTGCTGCGCGGGCTGTTGGAGAATCGTTGACCGTCGGAGGATACGGATCATCTGGCCCGCAATCGAGCGTGGGCGAGTTGCCAAGAGCGATATAGATCACAAACCATCATCCATCATGAGCATTCCAAGCATTTTGTTTGATCTGGAACACGCCAGTGATCCAGAAGCAACCTTCACGGCGCCGTCATTTTTTGGCGACCTGAATCTGGAGCAAATCGTCGATGCCATTACGGCGCAGCGCGACGAGTACAACCTGAAGCCTTTCTTCTACACTGCACTGCACAGCGAAGATGCGATCCAATACCGTCAGGCTGTTTTTCAAGATTTAGAGCGGGCGCCCACACTGGATGCAATACGCGAGTTTGCCGAAAAGATGCGCGTGGTGCGGCGTTATCTGGCGCTCGTTCAGAAGCTCTATTATAAGTACAACCAGGAAGGTTGGTTTCTGGAGGCGGCAGCGCTCTATCGTGACGCTGTCGCCGGACTTGCGGAGGCGCTGGCGCACGCGGATCTCCGCGCACACGGCTTCATCCAACTGCGCGACTATCTTACCGACTACTGCCGCCGCAACGACTTTCAGAAACTTGCCGACGATATCGACGCGCGTCGCGCTGAACTGGGGGCGATTCGCTACGCCATTATCGTCCGCGACAATAGCGTCAAGGTGCGCAAATATCAGGACGAGATCGATTACAGCACCGATGTTGAAGCGACTTTCGCCCGCTTTCAACAGGGCGCCGTCAAGGACTACCGCCTCAAGCTCACCATGGGATCGGGCATGAATCATGTCGAAGCCGCGATCCTCGACATGGTGGCGAAACTCTATCCCGAAGCGTTCGCTGCACTTGATGCTTTTTGCGCCGAGCACCACAATTTCCTTGACCCTGTCATTGCGCGTTTTGACCGCGAAATCCAGTTTTACATTGGTTACCTGGAGCTTATCGCCACCGTCAAAGCGATGGGGCTGCCCTTCTGTTATCCAGAGATCGCCAGCGCCGACAAAGAGATTTTCGCCTATGCCAGTTTCGATCTGGCATTGGCGATCAAGGCTGTAGCCGAAGAAAAAGCAGTCGTCGGCAACGACTTTTATCTCAAAGGCAGTGAGCGTATCTTCGTGGTCTCAGGTCCTAACCAGGGAGGCAAGACGACCTTTGCGCGCATGTTTGGACAACTTCACCATCTGGCGCGGCTGGGCTGCCCAACGCCAGGCACACGTGCACGCCTCTTTCTTTGTGACGCCATTTTCACCCATTTCGAGCAAGAAGAAGACATCAGCAATCTGCGCGGCAAGCTGCAAGATGATCTTGTGCGCATCCATGCGATCCTGGCAGAGGCGACCCCATCCAGCATCATCATTATGAATGAAATCTTCACGTCGACCACGCTTCAGGATGCGGTCTTCCTGAGCAAGCAGATTCTGGCGCAGATCATTCGCCTCGACGCGCTGGCCGTATGCGTGACCTTTATCGAGGAGCTGGCAACGCTCGACCCCAAAACGGTCAGCATGGTCGGCGGCGTCATGCCTGGCAATCCGGCGCAGCGCACCTACAAGATTGAACGCCGCCCTGCAGATGGCCTCTCCTATGCACTGTCGATTGCCGAAAAGTATCGGCTGACCTACGCCGCGTTGAAGGAGCGCATCCCGCTATGAAAGCACTGCTGATGGATCGTCGGCGCGATTTCGATATGAAACAGCCGCTGCCGCCACAAAGCGAGGCGCGCGTGCAAGACCTGGAACTGAATGTACTCTTCAACGCCATGGCCAACGGTGACGAGTTTTTGCTGGCCGTAGCAACACGCGCCGTGCTCTGTAGTATCGGCGACCTGGACGCCATCCGCTACCGCCAGGCGATTCTCCAGGATTGCCTGGCGCATCCCGAGGTCGTCCGCGCTATCTACCAGATTCCCATCGAGGCGAGAGAGAACAAAAAGAAGCGTTGGATGAGCACGCTGGGACATACTCCCAGCACGATCCTCTATGGTTCTGTCCAACTGATGGAAATGTATGTGGAATTGCTGCTCAAACTGCGCACCATCGCCGATCACAATGCGGCTACGTTCTCCTCGGAGGGCTTCACCACCTTTTTTGCAATGATTCAGCGTGAGCTAGACGACGACTATTTTGGCGTAGTCAAGGAACATCTGAAACTGCTCAAATTCCGCAACGGCGTCTTGATCAGCGCTGAATTGGGGCGCGGCAACGAGGGCGTCAACTATGTGCTGCGCAAGCCCGCTGGCAAAGCGCGCAATTGGTGGCAAGACCTGCTCAACCCGCAGACGCCGACCTATACCTACACCATCCCCGACCGCGACGAGAACGGCGCCCGCGCCCTTGGCGACCTGAAGGATCGCGGGCTGAATCTGGTCGCCAACGCTGTGGCGCAATCTGCTGATCATATCGAGAGCTTTTTTCAGATGTTGCGCACCGAATTGGCGTTTTACATTGGTTGTCTGAACTTACACGACCACCTCACGCAACTAGGCGCGCCGACCTGCTTTCCCCAGCCTGCTCCGGCGCATGAGCGCACTCATCATTACACCGGGCTGTACGATGTTTGCTTAGCGCTAACCATGGGAAAGCAGATCGTCGGCAATGATGGTTGCGCCGATGGCAAGACTCTGATCATGATCACAGGCGCCAATCAGGGGGGCAAATCAACCTTCTTGCGCAGCATTGGGTTGGCGCAGATCATGATGCAATGCGGCATGTTTACGCCAGCAACCTCCTTCTCCGCCAATGTCGTTAGCGGCGTTTTCACCCATTACCGGCGCAAGGAAGACGCCACCATGCAGAGCGGCAAACTCGATGAAGAACTCAGCCGCATGAGCGAGATTGCCGACGCACTGACGCCCAATGCACTGATGCTCTTCAACGAATCGTTCGCCGCCACCAATGAACGCGAAGGCGCTGAAGTGGCGCGCCAGATCGTCAGCGCGCTGCTCGAACGCCAGATCAAAGTCTTTTTTGTGACCCATCAATTCGAGCTGGCGCGCACCTTTTACGATCAACATCTGGCTACCGCGCACTTTTTGCGTTCCGAACGTCAGGCGGATGGGCAGCGCACCTTCCGTCTGCTTGAAGGCGCCCCGCAATCCACCAGTTACGGCGCAGATCTCTATCACAAAGTCTTTGGTTAAGCAGCCGATGGAGCGTGATCGCACGTCCGTATCGTCCTGACGCCGCCACAGTCACCACCACGAAGGGAAACAATCGTATGCTTGAGGGTCGCAATCTCTGGATTCTATTCGCCTTACTCTCCGCCTTCTTTGCGGCGTTGACCACCATTCTTGCCAAGCTTGGCGTGCAGGGCGTCAGCTCGAACGTGGCGACAGCGGTGCGCACAGTGGTGATCCTGGCAATTGCCTGGGGCTGGATTGCGGTCACCGGCGAGATCTCATCACTACGCACGATCAGCACGACGGTGCTTGTCTTTCTGGTGCTTTCCGGCGTGGCGACCGGGTTGTCGTGGCTCTTCTATTTTCGCGCTTTACAGAGCGGGCCTACCGCCGTCGTCGCCGCCATCGATAAATCGAGTCTGGTGCTGGTGTTGTTGCTTTCCGCGCTGATTCTCCACGAACCGCTCACATGGAAGACGAGCATCGGCATCGTCCTGGTCGTAGCGGGCGTGTTGGTGACGACGCTGTAAATTGCTACTGACTGCCAGGCAGAGTTTTCATATTTTCAGTG
>DGFH01000045.1 GCA_002391565.1 Anaerolineales bacterium UBA3905 | reverse complement strand
AGATGTGTATAAGAGACAGACAAAATGCCATCGCGAAAGTCATTGCCGACGATCTCCATGCCGGCGACCAGACCATTGGTCAACACCGCGTAGGGCGCCTGACCACGCCCCAACGCCTCACGCACCTCTTCTTCGATCTCTTCCGCCAGACCGTCGTAGAGGTCTTCCTTCATCAACTCGTACAGGTCTTCCAGCGACAGTTCGGATAGAATGATTTCTTCGCTCATGAATTGCTCTCCGGTGATTGTTCACGCAGGTTTGTTTAGATATTATACGTCAGTCGGATCGACGCCAAGCGCGCAGGCGTTTGGCCAGGCGTTCAGCGCTCTGGGCAGTGTGTCGATTGCCATTTGCACTCCTTCCTCAAGACGGCGACAACATTCCTATCGCGCTCGCATTCGCCGACGCGGGGCGGCTGTCTCTGCCGCCGCCACCGGTTCCGGCAGGATGTCCGCCAGATGCGGGTAGGGATCGCTGGCATGCGGGATGTGAATCGCGCTGACAAACTCATCCTGGAAATCCTGCGCTACGGCGGTTTCGACGTAGCGCACGCTGTGCGCCAGCTCCATCGCCTCGCAGCGTTTCGCCCGGTTAAGCAAGGCGATGCGCGCGCCGTCGCCCGCAGCATTGCCCACCGCCGAGATGCGCTGCGGGTCGCAGTCGGGAATCAGCCCCAGCACCAAAGCGTACAGTGGATCGATGTAGCTGCCAAACGCCCCCGCCAACACGATCCGATCCACAGTCTCGATGCCGGCGCGCTTCATCAGAATCTTGGCGCCAGCATAGAGCGCCGCCTTCGCCAGCTGGATGTTGCGCACGTCATCCTGCGTCACATAAAGCGGCTGACCGTTGGCGGTCTGCTCCGGCGTTGCCAGGATATAGGCGCCGCGCCGCCCTTCCCACACCAGCCGGTCGGTCGGGTGCGCGACGTTGAAGCGTCCATCCGCCTGCAAAATGCCCGCCAGGAACAACTCCGCCACCACTTCGATGATGCCCGACCCGCAGATGCCCGCCGCCAGATATTCGGGCTTGCCTGCGATCACCGAAGGCGCATGCACATCCCATTCGTCCGACCAGCGTTCGTCGCCGATGACGCGGAAGTTGGCGTGACCGGTGGTGCGGTCGATGCGCACCCGTTCAATCGCACCCGGCGCGGCGCGCATCCCGGCGCTGATCTGCGCACCCTCGAAGGCTGGCCCCGTCGGGCTGGACGCGCTCATCAGCCATTGCGAGTTCCCCAGCACGATCTCGGCGTTGGTGCCGACATCGACGATCAGCTCGATCTCGTCCTGACGGTGCGGCTCTTCGGCGATGAGCACAGCCACGTTGTCGGCGCCGACGTGACCAGCTTCCGACGGCAGAACGTGGACATTTGCCGCCGGATGCAGGCGCAGACCCAGGTCGCGCGCTTTGATGTCCATGGCATCGCGGTTGGCGAGGGCAAAGGGCGCGCCGCCCAACTCGCGCGGGTCGACGCCCAGGAAGAGGTGGATCATCGTGGTGTTGCCCGCCACGACCAGCTCGTGGATATCGCGCACTTTGAGACCCGCCGCGTGCGCCGCCTGCCCGGCCAGTTTGTTGAGCGCCTTGATGATGGCGTCGTGCATCTTTTCTGTGCCGTCGTCGTTCATCATTACATAGGAGACGCGGCTCATCAGGTCTTCGCCAAAGGTGATCTGCGGGTTCATCGCCGACTCGGTCGCCAGCACCTCGCCGGTGCGCAGGTCGCACAGATAGGCGGCCACGGTTGTGCTGCCGATGTCCACCGCCAGCCCGTAGATGCCTTCGGCGTAGCCTGGACGCACCTCGATCACCTCGCGGTCGTTCCACACCAGCACGGTCAGCGCGCGCTTGCCCTGGCGCAGCGCCGGCTGAAGCTGTCGCAGTGCGTGCAGATCGATGCTCAGTCCGGTCAGCCCCGCCTCGCGCTCCAGCGCATCTTGCAGACGCCGCCAGTCGCCGCGATGCTCGCCCAGCGCGGCATCCTCGACCTGCACATAATACTGCCGGACAGCCGGGTCGATGTCGATCACGCGCTCGGTGGCGGCCTTGCGAATGATCTGTTTGTGGGCGCGGCTTTCTTCGGGCACATAGACCAGCACATCGCCCATCACCTGCGCCGTGCATGAAAGACGGCAGTCGTCGGCGTGCATGGCGTGCAGCAGCGCGCGCTCCTCACTGCCGGCAGATGTCACATTGTCTGCGGAAGAGGTGACGCCGTGCTTGGCAAAGTGCCCCTCCTCAATGCGCACCTTGCACTTTCCGCAGGTGAGCCGACCGCTGCAAATGCTTTCAATGCCGACGCCCAGCTCGCGCGCCGCGTCCAACAGGGATGTGCCAGCCGGAACGTGTCCCCGCCGCCCCGAAGGCATAAATATCACCAAAGGATCTTGATCAGCCATGCTCAACTCTACTCTTGTGTTAACCGGTCAACTTCAAACTTGTCTGAAAAGTCACCCAACTCAACGCAGAGGCGCAGTGATGCAGAGAAACGCAGAGAGAATCGAACGAATGTGCATCTGTCACCAGCCAATCAAATCCTCTGTGAACCTCTGCGTCGCTGCGTCTCCGCGTCAAACTTCTATCCTCTTCAAACAGTCTCTTATTAGATGATCCTAATTGTGGGTCAGACAACAAATGCACTCATCAGCAATAATCGGTCTTCTGAAACCTTTGCATGACCCTGCAGGAACTTTAGCCGACTATACTGAAGCTACAGTATAGCGGTCAGGAAGGATAGAGACAATCCTTATGAACGCCTTCATTCGCTGATGGTTAGATTGAGGTCGAACATGCTTGTTCTCGATGCGTTCTCGAAAGTGTTGCCGGTGCTTTTGCTCTTTGCCCTGGGCGCCTTCTTCCGGCGCACAGGCTTTTTGCAGCCGGCAACGATTCAGGACATCAAGCAACTGATCGTCACCGTTACCTTGCCGGCTGTACTGTTTCTGGCATTTGCGGCGGTGACGCTGGAGCCGGGTCATCTTGTCATCGCCACCGCAGTCTTTGCCGCGTGCACAGTTGTCTTGCTCGCCGGACGCCTGCTCCACCGCGCCGCCGGGACGCCCTCTGGCTATCTGCCGCCGCTGCTCACCGGCTTCGAGGCAGGCATGATGGGCTATGCCATTTTTACAGCCGTCTATGGCGCTGAACATGTGTTCAACTTCGCTGTCGTCGATTTGGGACAGGTCGTCTTTGTCTTCTTCATTCTTGTGCCCTTTGTGCAGCGGCTGGGCAGCGGGGCGACGTCGCTCCGCCAGACGGTGCGTAGTTTTTTCGCGACGCCGGTCATCTTGAGCATCTTCGGCGGCATACTTGTCAACCGCCTGGGCGTCATGCCGGTGCTGACCACCTTCCCGCTGACGAACGCTATCTTCGACACGCTGGGCTTGCTTGGCGCAGTGACAACGCCGCTGATTGCGCTGGTGATCGGCTATGAAGTCAACCTGCAGCGGCATGGTCTGGCGGCGCCTGTGCGCACCATTGGCGTGCGGCTGGCGATCTGGGTTGGGATCGGGCTGCTGCTCAACGCCCTGGTTGTCAGCCGTCTCTTTCCCGGCGAGCGTGTGTTGCAAGCCGCCGTGATGACGATGTTTGTGCTGCCGCCGCCCTTTGTCATCCCCCTCTTCATGCGCAACGCCACGCCCGACGATCAACGCTACGTGGTCAACACGCTCTCGCTTGCCACGTTGGTCACGCTGATTGCGTTCACGGTTGTGAGTGTGATCTATGGCGCAGTGTGAAACACAAAACGCAGTTTGCGCTGTAGCGCCTGAGCCGGTAGGGTGAGTGCGCCTGGCAAACTGCTCATCTCAGCATGGGATTGTGACAGGCAAACCACTATCATGTTCAACCTGGCATCGCCAGATTTTGACCTGTTCCGCCGTCTATGGTATATTCATCATACACATCT
>DGFH01000363.1 GCA_002391565.1 Anaerolineales bacterium UBA3905 | reverse complement strand
GCCACGCTGTCACGCCGGAGGCAATGACCTACGGGAGAGGCCGCTGCGTGCAATTGTTAATCTTCATGAGCCAACTTCAGTTTTCAGCCTCGATTTGAATCGAAGGCTATGCCAGACATGAAATACACCCGCAGTCTCTCAGCCGTCATAAACGCTGACTGGCTGCTGCGTGTTCCCGCAGCGCGCCAAGCGCAGCAAAGAATTCCGGCTGTACTGCCTTTAATGCCAGAAAACGCGCCAGAATCTCCTGTGCGCCGCGTGACATACACAAATCGACGCCTGGCATGTAATAAGCCAGGTAGCGCGTCTCGTTGCAGAGTTGTGGCTGTCCGCCCGCCTGCACATAGAAGACCCGATGGTGGCTGCTATCGCTCTCATGGTCGAAGAGATAGAGCACGCTTTCAGCGAAGAGTCCCGTCTCCTCATGCAGCTCGCGGATGACAGCGGCGGCGGCGCCCTCGTTGGCTTCGATGCCGCCGCCCGGCAACAGAAAGACGCCATTTGCCATCGCCGTCAGCAAGATGCCCTGCGGCGTCTCAACGATGGCCGTGCTGCGCAGTCGCTTTGTTCGCGTCACCAGCTTCGTCAGGTAGAGCGTGAGATCATCGTCCACCGTCACCTGGTCGCCATAGCGCGCGGCAACGCCGCGCACTGCCACTCCGCGCCCGTCGGGGCGATAGCCGCGCCGCACGTAGAGCATCTGCGCGGCGCCGTAATCCGCCGTCATGCCGACGCCAATGCCGGCGACAGGAGAGCGTTTGGCGATGCGCCGCTCCGCCTTGTCCAACAGCGCGCTGGCGACGCCCAGCCTACGATAACGGAGCAGCACATTGAGATCGACGATCTCCGGGATGCCATCGGCGCGGAAAGGTAGATAGTCTGACTCCCACACGATCGTGACATAGCCGGCAAACTCTCCGGCCACTTCCGCCACGATCACATCGCGCTCACCTGCTTCTTGCTCGCGCAGATAAGCCAGGTGCTGCGTCGCCGGTTTATGCCAGCCCTGGGCGGCAAAGGCAGCGGCGATCACCTCCGCATCTTCAGCGCGCAGGGCGCGCAGCGAGACTTTGGCCGACATTGGGCTACGCCCCCACGTGCACGACCTGCCCGGTGCGCGCGGACTCGTAGATCGCCAGCATACTTTGCAGGAAGGCGCGCGAGTCGGCCAGGCTGACCACAGGCGTCGCGCCATCCAGCACGCACGCTTCCATCGCCTGCACTTCGCACAGGTAAGGATCGACCGCCGGTGTGACGATTTGCTCGGTGTGGTCATCGCGGTCAGTCAACGTCATCACACTGTCGCGCCCGGTCAGCCCAGGCTTCCACGGTTCGGGGATGTGCAGGATGCCGCGTTCGCCGACCAGATAGACAGCCTCACGGAAGGGCGTGCGAAAGCCGGTGGAAAGCTGCGCCACCGCGCCGCCGGCAAAACGCAGTTGTGCGACCATGCTCACATCGACGCCGCTTTCGCCGATCGTCTGTTGGGCCCACACCTCGACCGGCGCGCCTTCGCCCAGCATCGTGATCGCCACGCTATTGGGATAGACGCCGACATCCCATGCTGCACCGCCGGTGAGATCGGCGCGCAGACGCACGTTGGCGGCGCGTTCCGGCGGGAGATAAAAGTTGAACCAGCTATTGATCAGCTGCAGCCTGCCCAGTCGCCCGCTGCGCACCAGGTCTAGCGCCTGCCGCGTCTGCGGATGGTGCAGATACATGAAGGCCTCGAAGATAGTGACGCCGCTGGCGCGGGCAGCAGACTCTACAGCATCAAACTCCGCCATGCTGACGACAAGCGGCTTTTCACACAGCACATGCTTGCCCGCCTGCATCGCCTTGATCGCCCATTCGGCGTGCAGGCCGTTGGGCAGCGATAGGTAGATGACGTCGATGTCGGGGTCGGCAAGCAGCGCCTCATAGCTACCGTGCGCTCTCGGAATTTGGTGTTCTGCTGCGTAGGCGGCGGCGCGTCCGGCGTCGCGGCTGGCGACAGCCGCCAGCTCGCTGCGTGGCGACTGGCGCAAAGGCCCCAGCAACGCCTTGTTGATGTTGGCGGTGGAAAGCAATCCCCAGCGCAGACGGTTTGTCATCAGAAGCTCCTTTGTATGGTGAAGATGGCGTCATGATTTTGGATGTCTTACCCAAACGTTTAACGGTGCGTCAGCACACGCCAGAGGATGTCGGGCGCAAAGAGCCGCGTCACCGGGCTAACAAGCTGATTCACCTCATTGAACGCAATGCGTACGTGTGGATCAACCGCCACCGCGTCGAGCACTTTATCGATGTACCAGCGGCCAAAGCGGTCGCTCAGACCATTGCTGCGCTCGCCGCCCACCGTGCCCGGCCACTCCATGTCAGCGCCGGTCGCCAGCAGCCAGGCGCCGGCAGTGAGTTTGCCAAAGGCGCGCTCGGCGCGACGCGCCACGCCGTCCAGATTCCCTTGAGAGCGCCTGATCTCCTCACCCAACGCCACCGCCGAGAGCGCAGCCACCGTCATGCCCTGGCCGTAAATCGGGTTGAAGCCACAGAAGGCGTCGCCCAGCACCACGTAGCGTTCCGGCCAGCGCTCTAGCTTTTCATAATGCCGCCAGCGGCTGTCGGTGCCGCGATAGCCGATCGGCTTGCTGATCGGTGTAGCCGCTTGCACAGCAGCGTAGTATTCCGGGCCGAGGGCGCGGGCAAAGTCGTTGAAGCCATCCTCGTCGGTGGGTGGGTAGACTTTGTTGGCGCCTGCCATCATCACCACCCACACACCATTCTCCTCCGGAAAGATCAGCCCGCCGCGCGGGTCGTGGGGCGGCGTCGCCGTGATCAGCATCATCCGCCAGCCGGCTTGAAAATTGTCTGGCTGCCGGTAGCGCCGCGTGACGTAACCCAGAAACGAATCGACGACGGTCTCTTCGGGCGGAGCGTAGCCCAGGCCAACCAGCCACTCCGGCGTTGGCGAGCGTCGCCCCAACGCATCGACCACCAGCGCGCCGTGCAGCGTCTCCTCGTCGGGTTGCGTGGCGGCCCCGGCGTCGCGCCGCTGGACGCGCACGCCCGTCACCCGCGTGCGTGCAGCGTCGGTCACCAGCCCAGTCACTTCGGCGCCCTCGACAAAACGGATGCGCGCATCCTGGCGCAGACGGCGGCGCATGGCAGCCTCCAGCAGCAGGCGACTGCAACTCAACAACTGCTGTCCGGAGGGAAATTGCGGCAGCCATTTGCCACGCGAGCGCAACCTGACGTCGCCGGTGACGTCGAAGGGCACGGCGCCGCTGGCGATCAGCTCCTGCTCCAGCCCAGGAAAGAGATCTTGCATGATCTGCAGACCGCGCAACAGCAGGATGTGGTATTGCCGCGCCTGCGGTGCGCCAGGACGCGGCGCTGCGTCAGCCGGCAGATGGTCGCGTTCGATCAGCAGCACCTGGTCGAAGTGCTCCGCCAGCACGCGCGCCGTCCACAAACCGGCCATACTGGCGCCAAGCACCAACGCCGTGCGTGCTGTGGATAGGGTGGATCGATCTGTCATACGCGGTCTTGCTCCTGATTTTCAGCCAGGGCGAGGGGCGAGTTGCGAGAGACGCCGACGCCAGGCGTTCGTTGCACACACCAGGACATGCAACATCAATCTCGCAATCTCCCCATCGCTCAATCCTTTGCTCGCCCCAACAAGCGCGCCGAGTTGCCCAGGATCAACAGGTCGGGGATCGACTGGGCGGCGGCGGCCAGGATCGGCGGCAGAAAGCCCAACGCCGCCAGCGACAGCCCAACCAGATTGTAGATGGCGGTGAACCAAAGGTTCATTTTCACCACGCGCATCGTGCGTTGCGCCAGCCGCAGAAGCATCGGCGCCAGCAGCCAGTCGTCGCGCATCAGGGCGACGTGGGCAGCCTCCAGCGCGATGTCGGCGCCGGCTGCCCCCATCGCCACACCGACGTCGGCCTGCGCCAGCGCCGGGGCATCGTTGACGCCATCGCCCACCATCATGACGATCCTGCCTTGCCGCTGATACGCCTGCACGACGGCGATTTTATCCTCTGGCAACAGGTCAGCACGGTAGGGGATGCCCAGTTGCCCGGCAAAACGTGCAGCCGTGGCGGCGTTGTCGCCGGTCAGCACTTCGATCGTGTCGATGCCCAGCGCCCGCATCTGCGCCAGCGCCGCCGCCGCTTCGGGACGCAATGTGTCCGCCGCCAGCAGCGCGCCGATCACCACTTCGTTGCACGTCACCCAAATCACACTGCGCCCGGCTCGCTGCGCCTCGGTGAGCGGTGGCGCCAGGGTCGTCACCAGGCGCTGGCTGCCGACGGTGATGCGCTGCCCCTCGACTTCAGCGATGACGCCCTGACCGGGAAGCGCCTCGAAGCGGGTGGGCGCCGGCAGGTGCAACCCGCTGGCGACGGCGTGGGCGCGCACGGCTTCCGCCAGCGGATGCTCCGAATAGCGCTCCGCCGCCGCTGCCAGTCGCAGCACCTCCGTCGGGGACGCATCGCCAAAGGTCACGATCTCCTCGATCTGGGGACGCCCCAACGTCAATGTGCCCGTCTTATCGATGAGCAGGACGTCGGCGCGCGCCAGCGTTTCGATATATTTGCCGCCTTTGATCAACAAGCCTTCACGCGCCGCTCGCCCGATGGCTGCCAGCACCGCAATGGGCGTCGCCAGCGCAATCGCACACGAGCAGGCCACGACCAGCACCGCCGTCACCGCCAACGGCTCGCGACGGATCAGCAAGGTCAACGCGGCCAGTGTGAGCACAACGGGCAAGAAATAGGCGCTGAACTTGTCGGCAAAGCGTTGCACCTCGGCGCGGTTGGCTTCCGCCGCCTCCACCAGGGCAATCACACGGCCAAAGGTCGTGTCGGCGCCGGTGCGCGTGGTCTGCACACGCAGGCTGCCAAGCCGCGTCAGTGTAGCCGCAAAGACGTGTGCGCCAGGCCCGGTCTCCACCGGCAGCGACTCACCCGTGATGGCAGCCTGGTCCACGGTGGCGTGGCCGTCCACCACGACGCCATCGACGGGAATCTGCTCGCCGGGGCGCACGACGACGATCTCGCCGGGCTGCACATCGGCGACGGGAATATCCATTTCGACGCCATCGCGCACGACGCGCGCCTGTTGCGGCGCCAGCGCCGTCAGGTTGCGCACTGCTTTGCGCGCGCCCTCGGCGGTGAAGCGTTCGACGTAATCGCCCACACGCATGAAAAAAACTACGACTGCCGCCGTCGCCCACTGCCCAACCGCCAGCGCAGCCAGCACACCGATTGTCATCAGCGTGTGCGAGGTGACTTGCTTCTTGCGCGCCGCCCGGATCACATTGGCAAAGATCGACCAGCCGCTGAGCACGACCAGCGCCGCGCCGACGAGGAAAGGCACGCGTGCCGTGATCTCCTCGAATAGCCCCAGCCACTCGCCCACCACCACCACCAGAAGCACGGCGCCAAAGACCAGCGCCAGCACCGTCCACACCTTGCGTGTGTACCGCTGCGGGTCGGGCGCCGCCGTCTCCGTCGGCGATGGCACGCTGTAGCCTGCGGCCGCCACCGCCGCGCGCAGCTGATCCAGCGAGACGGTCGTCGGGTCGAGCTGCACAATGGCTTTCTCTGTTGACAACAACACCTGCACTGCAGCCACGCCTGGCACGCCTGCCAGCGCATGTTCGACATGGCGCGTACATTCGGCGCAATCCATGCCGGTGACGGGGAGTTCGATGGTTTTTAGATCGTACATCGGTGCAAGCGTTCTGGACATTGTAATCACCTCAATTCCCACAACAGCGCAGCAATTTGCAGATCATCTTGACCGGCCGTCGGGTCGCGCTCATTGTAATCCCACCAGGCCGAGAGCACACACTGCGCCACGCTCCACAGCCGCATCCGCTGGCGATCCAACGCCAGCCGATCCGCCAGTTGGTCAATGCGTCGCCGCAGAATGCGCGCCGGCTCAGGTTGCGTCAACGGCCAGCCCAGCGGATTGCGCAGCAGGGCGTACGCCTCGAACTCGCGCTCGCCCACGACGCCTTTGGGGTCGATGGCGAGCCAGCGTTCGCCCGCCGCCAGCACATTGTCGTGGTGCAAATCACCATGCAACACAACCGGCGCTGTGCTCGACGCCAGCAGTTCGCCATAGAGATGCTCGGCGATGTCCACCAGGTGAGCGGGAAACGGCCCTGTTCCACCCGCAAAAGTGTGACGTAGCTCTGCCAGCTCCGCCGCCCACACATCGATGGTGAGCATGGCGTGCGTCGTTGGCGCCGGACGCCATAACGCCTCCATCACGTTCGCCAGCACGGCGGTCGCCTGCATGTCGTTGTCATAGACCTGGGCGCGCAGCGTTGCGCCAGGACGCAAGCGCTCCAATAGCAAGGCTCCGCCGTCTGGATCTGCTGCTAGCATCTGCACGCAGCCGCTGCCACCATAGAAGGCTAACGCTTCCATCTCGGAGCGCGCCTCGCGATGGGGAACGCCCAGTTTGAGAACAGCCTCCCTGCCATCTCGAAGCAAGACAGGCGTCACATAGTTGTAGGACAGATTGGGGAATGGCGGCAACAGCGCAAGCGCCCAACGCTGCGCGTATATCTCTAATCGGTGAGGCAACTCGCGTAGAAACAGTTCACCGGCGTCGCCAAAAGCATTACGAATATTGCGGAGCAGAGTCGGCGATAGATACATGCTCTGATTGTATATGCAACGAACCCAAATCCCAGAATGTGATCAAAAAAATCGTACTTGACAGGGTAAACGTTTTCTGTTATAGTGACGCCTGTCTGGTAAACGTTTTCCCAACATAGCTGCTTATGCCAATTACCATCCGCGATGTCGCTGAAGCCGCTGGCGTCTCGATCGCCACAGTTTCGCGCGTACTCAACAACAAAGATCATCCAGTGGGTGCAGAGACGCGGCAACGCATCCTGGCGACGGCCGACGCCCTGGGCTATCGCCCGAATGTGGCGGCGCGCAGCCTGCGCACCGACCGTTCGGCCACGGTGGGCATCATCGCCGACGACATCATCGGGCCGTTTGCCACCAAGATCATGCGCGGCATCCAGGATCGGCTGCGACAGGCCGGCTACCTGTGCGTCATCATCAGCGCCGACTGGGACCCGGACGCCGAACGCGAGGCGATCCACGACCTGGTCAGCCGCTCCATCGATGGCATCGTCTTTTCGGAGACCTGGCATCACACCGCCGTCGAAATGCTCGATCTCGCCAGCAAGCCCTACGTCTTTGTCCATCGCCAGTTTGCCGCGCCGGGTCAATATTCGACGATCCCCGACGAACGCTATGGCGCGCACCTTGCCATGCGCCATTTGATCGGGCTGGGGCATCGGCGCATTGGCTATATCAACGGGCCAGAGCACTACTACGCGTCGGCGTTGCGGTTGGCGGGCTATCGCGAAGAACTGGAAAGCGCCGGCATCGCCTTCGACCCAACGTTGGTGGCGCGCGGCGATTGGGGGTTGGAGAGCGGTTACACGGCGATGCAATATCTGTTGCAGGCGCAACCGCGCTTGACTGCGCTCTTTGCAGGCAACGATCTGATGGCGGCAGGCGCGATCTATGCCTTACAGGACGCCGGGCTGCGCGTGCCGGAGGATATCGCCGTGGTCGGCTACGATGACCGTGAGATCAGTCGCACCTTTCGTCCACGACTAACGACGGTGACGCTGCCCTGTTACGAGATGGGACAGGCGGCGGCGCAAATGTTGCTCGACCGCATGGAGGGGAAAGAAGAGATCCCCGCCGAAGTGCAGGTGCGCGGCTGCCTGCTGGTGCGCGAGTCGTGTGGTGCGCAGCCCCAATCCACTGCTGACTGCGCAGCCGCTGCCGGGGAAAAACGGCCTTTGCGCCGTTAACCGCTATACGTTCTGTTTTTTCACGAATTCAGGAGGAGAGCATCCATGCAACGCTTGAGCAAGTTACTGGTAGTATTAAGCCTGATTGCGGTGCTGGCGCTGGCGGCGTGCACGGCCCCGGCAGCTGCGCCAACTGGCGAACAGGCGGCAGCCGGCGGGCAAGCCGCTGGCGGCGTCACGATGTCATTCTGGACGCGCGACAGCAATCAAGAACAGGTGCGCGCCCTGGTTGACGCCTGGAATGAATCGCACCCGAACAAAATTGAGATCACGGTCATTCCGGCCTCCGAGTACATGACCAAAGTCGGCGCGTCCGTCGGCGCTGGCGCCCCGCCCGACCTGATGGCGGTCGATCTGATCTACGTGCCGCAGTTCGCCGCAGCGGGTCAGCTCACCGACATCACCGACCTGGCGAAGGCGCTGCCCTACTTTGAGCAGCTGAGCCCTTCGCACGTGCGCCTGGCGACCTACGACGGCAAAATCTTCGGCCTGCCCTTCAACGCCGAAGGCTCGTATCTGATGTACAACAAGGGTCTGTTCAAACAGGCAGGTCTCGACCCGGAAAATCCGCCTAAGACCTGGGGCGAGATTGCCGACGCCGCCGCCAAGATTCGCGCGCTGGGCGACGACATTTATGGCTTCTACTTCTCCGGCTCATGCGCAGGCTGCAACGCCTTCACCTTCATGCCGCTGATCTGGGCAAGTGGCGGCGATGTGCTCAGCGACGATGGTGCGACAGCGACGCTGACCGATCCGAATGTAGCGGCGGCGCTGGAGTTTTATCGCCAGATGTGGGCGGATGATCTGATCCCGCCGGGCGCACGGGCGGACACCGGCACCGACTTTGCCAACGCGTTCACCACCGGCAAGATCGGCATGGTGGGCACCGGCGCCTTCGCCATCAACAACATCAAGACCAACTTCCCCGAGATCGAATTCGGCGCCACTTTCCTACCCGGCGCCGAGGGCGGCGCCTCCTCCTTCGCCGGCGGCGACAGCATCGCCATTCCGGCTGGCTCCAAATATCCAAACGAGGCGTTCGAGTTTATCAAGTGGGCGACCTCGGATGAGGTGCAGCTTGAGTACTACGCCAAGCTCAACAACCTGCCGGTGCGCACCGACCTGGCAAAGAATGAATACTTTGCCGCCGACCCACGTCTGACCGTCGCCGCCGAAGCGATGGCGATGGGCAAGACGCCGTACACAGTCGTCTACAACCAGCTCTTCAACGACGCCAACGGCCCATGGCTGAAGATGATTCAGACAGCAGTCTTCGACGGCAAGGTCGAGGAGGCGGTTAACACGGCGCAAGAAGAGTTCACCAAGATTTTGAGCGGACAGTAATTGAGGGGAGGGGCGAAGGGCGAGTTGCGAGGGGTGAGACGCCCTTCGCCCTGACATGATGACTGGTGACAGGTATGGCAACAGCATCGAGTGCTATCGTCAAACCGGCGCGGCGCGGCGCCACACTCAGCCAGCGGCGTATGATTGCCGGCTTGCTCTTTGTGCTGCCGGCAGTGATCTTTACGCTGACGATGTTTATCTTTCCGCTGATCATGACGGGCTGGATGTCGCTGCACAACTGGCCCTTGCTGGGGCAGGCAACTTTTCTCGGCCTTCAGAATTATGTCGACATGATAAACGACCACCAGTTCTGGGCCAGCCTGTGGTTCACAACGCAATACACGCTGCTGGTGACGCCGCCGATCTTCATTCTGGCGTTTGCATTGGCGCTGCTCGTCAACACAGCGCTGCGCGGAGTCGGCGTCTTCCGCACCATCTACTTCATTCCGGTGGTGATCGGGTTGGGCACATCGAGTCTGTTGTGGGTGTGGCTGCTCAACGATCGCGTTGGCATCATCAACGGCATTCTGCTCGACCTGAACCTGATCGAGCGTCCGATCATCTGGTTGGTGGATAAAAACCTGGCGATGTTCGCTATCATCGTCTCGATTGTGTGGAAGACAGTCGGCTTCAGCATGATCCTGTTGCTGGCCGGGATGCAGGCAATCCCTGATGAACTCTACCAGGCGGCGGAGGTGGATGGCGCCAGCTACTGGCAGCGGCTGACGCACATTATGCTGCCGCTGCTGCGCTCGACCTTTGCGCTGGCGCTGGTGCTCTCGGTGATCGGCTCGTACCTGGCCTTCGACCAGTTCTACATCATGACGCGTGGCGGGCCACAGAACCAGACGATCACGGCGGTCTACTGGATCTTCAACAACTCGTTTACTTATTACAAGCTGGGTTACGGCGCGGCGCTCTCGATCGTGCTGCTGGTGATCCTGGGTGTCTTGAGCATCATTCAGTTGCGCGTGCTACGCGATGAGACGACGTATTGAGGGGCGAGTTGCGAGGGGCGAGTTGCAAGGGGCGAGTTGCGAGGGGCGAGTCGCGAGGGGCGAGTTGCGAGGGGCGAGTTGCGAGGGGCGAGTTGCGAGGGGCGAGGAGCGAAGGCCTGACGCAAAGGCGCAACGACGCAGAGGGTGCGCAGAGAAGAGCAACCGGAAAAGCGCAGAAGAGTAACGGAAAAAAGGAGAGACGCTTGGAAGCCACACTCGGCAGTGCCACAATTCATAGCCCGGCCAGCCGGATACGGCGGCGCGCGGGTTTCTTTGCGCTATATGTGATCGCCATCATCCTGGCGGCGCTGTTTCTGTTTCCGATCGTTTGGTCGACGTTGACCTCGATCAAACCGCCGTCGGAGGCCTCGGCCTCGCCGCCGACCTATTTGCCGTCCAGCATTACCTTTGACAACTACATCAAACTGAACAAATATGGCGCTGGCATTGCGCGCTACATCTTCAACAGCGCCAGCGTGGCGCTGATCACGGTCTTTGGCACAATTATCCTGAGCACGCTGGCAGGCTATGGTTTTTCGCGCTTCCAATTCCCGGCGAAGAACGTCCTGTTCATCATGGTGCTGGCTGCGCTGATGATCCCCTTCCAGTCGATCTTGACGCCGCTCTTTTTGCTCATGAGCATGGTCAAGCTGCAAAACACGTTGATCGGCCTGGCGCTGGTCTACATCACCTTTCAGTTGCCCTTTGGCGTCTTCATGATGCGCAACACCTTCGACACCGTGCCGCGCGAGATCGAGGAAGCGGCGTTGCTCGACGGCGCCTCGACCTGGCAGATGCTCACGCGCGTTATGCTCGTGCTGGTGCGACCGGGCATCATCACGGTGGCCGTGTATGCTTTTCTCAACGCCTGGAACGAATTTCTGGCCGCGCTGATCATCATGACGCAGGAGGCCAACTTCACGCTGCCGATCATGTTGACAAGCGTGCGCAGCGGTTACTATGGCGCCATCGATTGGGGCGCGCTCCAGGCCGGCATCACCGTCACGATCCTGCCGTGCATCATCCTATTTCTATTTTTGCAGCGCTACTACATGCAAGGGCTGATGGGCGGCGCAGTGAAGGGGTGAGCATCCGCAAGGGCGAAGTCCTCGGCAAAGCACAAGGTTGTGGGGTGAACGGCGAAACGCAGCTACGAGCTGCGTCTACGAGAAAGCGACCGGTTCGCCGTAGGGGCGGCTCGCAGCCGCCCGTCCTCGGCAAATCACAAGGTTGGGGGGTGAACGGCGAAACGCAGCTACGAGCTGCGTCTACGAGAAAGCGACCGGTTCGCCGTAGGGGCGGCTCGCAGCCGCCTGTCCTCGGCAAATCACAAGGTGGTGGGTAGAGCGGCGAAACGCAGCTATGAGCTGCGTCTACGAGAAAGCGACCGGTTCGCTGTAGGGGCGGCTCGCAGCCGCCCGTCCTCGGCAAATCACAAGGTGGAGGGTGGAGCGGCGAAACGCAGCTGCGAGCTGCGTCTACGAGAAAACGACCGGCTCGCTGTAGGGGCGGCTCGCAGCCGCCCGTTCTCGGCAGCCCATGCGGTTGTGGGTGGAGCGGCGAAACGCAGCTACGAGCTGCGTCTACG
>DGFH01000180.1:28165-35281 GCA_002391565.1 Anaerolineales bacterium UBA3905 | reverse complement strand
CACAATACCGGAAAGTAAAGGTTATCCCAACTGCGTAAATAGAGCACTGGGCCAAGAAAATTGTTCCAGGAACCCAAAAAAGTGAAAATCGCCAGCGCTGACAACGCCGGCCCGACGAGCGGTAGCGCAATCTGCCAGTACGTGCGCCAGTAGCTGGCGCCGTCGATTTTGGCGGCATCGGTCAGTTCGGCAGGAATGCCCATGAACGCCTGTCGCAGCAAGAAGACGCCAAAGGCGCTTGTCGTAGCCGGTAGAATCAGCGCCCAATGGCTGTCGAGCAGACCCACCATGCGAATCAAGATGAAGGTGGGAATCATAATGACGGTGGCCGGCACCATCAACGATGACAGAAACACAAAGAAGATCACATCACGTCCAGGGTAGCGCAGGCGAGCGAACGAGAAGCCAGCCATCGAGCAGGTGATCAACTGGGCTATCGTGACCAGCGACGCGATCTTCAGGCTGTTCCAGAAGAACAGAAGGAAGTTGATTTGGGGCGAGTTGATGACAGCCAGATAGTTTTGCCAGTGAAAGGCCGTGGGCCAGAAATCTGGCGGCAGTTTGTACGAATCGGATGGATTGCGCAGCGATGTCGAGAAGATCCAGCTGATGGGTGCGAACTCAAGGATAGCCATGACGATCAAGAACAGCCAGATGGAAATCTCGCCGAGATAGAACCACAGCGAGCGGCGAAATCGCGGCGATCTGGTCGGATGGGATGCGTGTGGTGCGGCCGATGTTGACATACAAACGTCTCGCTTCTTGTGGCTCAATCGTAGTGCACCCAGCGGCGCGATAGTCGAAATTGGAACAGGGTAAGCGCAATCAGAATTACGAAGAGCGTCAACGACACCGCAGCGGCATAGCCCATTTCAAAGCGTTTGAAGCCGATTTCGTAAATATAGAGAACTACGATTCTGGTGGCGTCGCCAGGCCCTCCACCGGTCAACACCCAGACGTTGTCAAAGACCTGCGCCGCTCCAATCAAAGAAATGATGATGGCGAAAAACGCGGTGGGAGAGATCAACGGCAGCGTGATGTAACGCATCCGTTGGAACTGACTTGCGCCATCGATGGACGCCGCTTCGTAGAGAACTTCGGGGATCGCCTGTAGCCCTGCAAGATAGATTACCATCAAAAAGCCACAGGCCCGCCAGACATCAAACATCACAACCGAGACCATCGCCCACGTCGAGCTGCTCAGCCATGGCACAGGCGCCAGCCCAATCTGCTGCAACAAATAGTTGACCACACCGCGATCCTGCGTCAACAAGAAGTTCCAGACCAGCGCCAGAGACGCGGTTGTGGTCAGAACGGGAAAGAAGAGCGCGGTGCGCAGCAGATATTTGATGATGGAGGGCATGGCGCGGTTGACGCCCATCGCCAGCAGCAGCCCGAGCACGTTATTGAACAAAGTAGCGAAGACAACAAAGCGAAGCGTGTTCCAGTACACATCTCTAAGCCGTGCATCATTGATGATCTGGCTCAAGTTGTAGGTCCCCACCCAGGTTGGCGGCGACAATACATCATAGCGCATGAAGATCAGCACAAACGCCGCCAGAATCGGCGCAACCAGGAAGATGAAGAGCGAAATAAATGCAGGAGTAATGAAGAGATAGCCTGCAAATACTTCCTGAACGCGGTTGGTGCGCCATCGAGAGATCCGCTGTTTCCCGGCGCTTGCGGATGTCTGATACGGATCAGCTACTGTCGTCAACATTCCCTCCTCATCGTGAAGTGGTCGTGGAATCGTTGCACAATCTGATGGTCGAACTTGTGCGCGCCATACTCGTTGCCCACCGGCGTTGCAAATGAACGAGTTGCCGCGACCGGGCTGGTCAGCATGGGCAGGACTTCCAGAAAAGGGCATGCTCTGGAAGTCCTGCCCGGCACGCTTCGTTCGTCAAGTTTGGCGCTCAGCCATTACGTGCAAACGTCGATTCGGAAAGACTCGCCTTCACTGCTCAAGTCATTGTGCGCAGTCACAAGCCATTGCGACCGCTCCGACGCTGACGCCTGCAAATGAGCTACGCCCGGCCTGCAATTTTTCCATCTCTGCGCGCACCTCGGCGTCTGCTGCAGCCAACGCTTCTTCAACGCTCTTCTCGCCATTCCAGATTGTCTGGTAGTGGCGGTTGAGAATCGGATCGACGATGTTGAAGTTCTTTGGAGAAGGAACCGTCTTGGCGTAGTCGAGTGACTCATAGAAGATCGCAGTATTGGGAGGTCCGTACTCGGCAAAGAGTGGCATCTCCGCCACCGACCGCAGTGCCGGAATGTTGCCGCCAGATTTCGTCATATCGATGGACGCATCTTTATTGGAGAGGAATTTGGTGACGGCCCATGCCTCTTCGGGCGTCTTGGTTGCCGAGGCAATTCCCCATCCATCCGTGCCGGCTACTGTTTTGATCGGCCCCGCACGATGCGGCTGATACTGCAGATCATAGGTGGTGAAGCCTTCGTTCAATGAGCCAGAGATGCACCATCGTCCACAGGTGCGCATGGCAAGATGACCGGCATGGAACTGCGCCCACTCTTCCCAGCCTTGTGGATTCGGCGAGACGCGATGCTTGAGGATCAGGTCGGCCAGGAATTGCAGCGTCTCCGCCACCTTCGGGTCCGTCAGGTTCGACTCTGTCCATGTGTCGTTCAGCGGCGACGTATCATTGTTGAAATACCAGGCGGCCATGCCGAACATGCCAGAGCCCCAGAACGAGTATGCATAGCGATCATCTGCGCCGCCCTTGACGTTGGCGACTTTCAAACAGGTGTCCAGGAAGTCCTCCCAGTTCCAATCTCGCGATGGAGGCTCGACCCCTGCCTCCTCGAAGATCGCCGTGTTGTAGTACATCACCATGTTGTTCCATGAGAAGGGATATTCCATCTGTTTGCCGTCAACTTGCAACATCTCTCTCAACACGGGGTGAATGTCGTTGTCCAGTATTTCTTTTTCGGCGGGATCGGCAAGGAAGTAATCGTCGAGTGGGGCAAGGATTTTCTTGTCTGTGAGCAGACCAAGCCCTTCGATGGCAATCATGATGACGTCGAGTTGTTCGCCGCCTGCAATCTGGGTCACGATGCGATCAGAGTAACCTGCCCATCCTCCTTCGCTGATGTTGGTTTGGGTGAGCAGCAGGTCAATGTCGGGCAATTGCTCCACAGCGCGTTCAATTGCCGGCTGCCATTGATCGATAGGCATCTGTGTTGTGGCGACAATTCGCACCTTTGCTTTTGCCGGCGTCGCGCCCCCTCCATCCGATGTTGCGCTAGGAGCCACGCCTGGTGCACACGCGGCAAGCAGTGCTCCTGTTGAGGCGAAAGCTGTCCACCGCAGCAACTCGCGACGACTCAGTGTGCGCTTTTCCATAAACTCGTTCAGGCCTGACATCTTTCTCTCTCTCCTTGTTGACTAAGAAAAACACGGTGATATCCACACTTGTGGAAGGAACAAACGCTGCGCTCAGACATGTGTGCTGCGCGTAGAGGCGCGGATAATCAGCTTGGAGGGGACAATTTGACGTACGGCGATCTGCTCTTTACCTTTGATTTGCGCCATTAGCGAATCGAAGGCTAACACCCCCATCTGTTCTCGTGCATAGTGAACAGAGGTAAGAGGCGGGCTGGCGGACTCTGCGCTGGCTAAATCATCGAATCCGATCAAGGCAATGTCATCAGGCGACCGCAGACCGGCTTCTTTGATCGCCTCGAGTGCGCCAAGTGCAGCCCGGTCGCTGACGGCGAAAACTGCGGTTGGGATGTTTGGCAGGCTCAAAAGTTGTTTCATCTCTCGGTATCCCTTTTGAGGATAGCCGCTCGAAATGGAGGGCTGTTGATATTCTGGCGCTACTGGGACGCCCAGCTCCTCCGCTGCACGCAAAGCACCCCACCGCCGATCGACCAAAGTGCGGTATTTAGGCGGCCCTTCGATCAAAGCAATTCGTTTATGGCCGAGTTTGACAAGGTGTTCGTATGCCTGAAACGCTCCCCACTCATTGTCGGGCACGACAGAACTGATCGGTGCATGTGGTATGTATGTATCCACCAATACGAGAGGAATGCCGAGCGTATGCAGTTCCAGAGCAAGCGCATCATTTTCGGGACATCCACCCAGGATGATGACGCCCTGCGTTTGATTCTCTTGAACAGACTGCGGCATACGGCCTTTCTCAACGGTGGCCAGAAGCATTCCCATTCCTTGTTGACGAGCTTGTGACTCAATACTACGGATAATTGCGCCGTAAATCGCTTCAGGAAACGCCGAAAGCGATAATTCCTCCATCATGAGCGTGAACAGCTTTGCTTTCGAGCCGTTGGGGGAGCGATTGCGCGGGGTGTAGCCAAGCCGGCTGGCTGCTTCAGCGATTCGTTGTCTGGTCTCGGCTGCGACTCGTTCGGGAGATTGGAATGACAGCGACACCGTCGAAATCGAAACACCGGCCTCTTCTGCAACATCACGAACTGTTATACGCCGTGCGCGTGCAGATTCACTCATCGCATTGGCACCTGAAAGATATGAACCTGTGAGGAGTTTTGCTTCGTGAAAGATAGTAACAGCAACCGTTCGATCTGTCAATAGGAATTTCGATACATATCTGTCGAAATATTGCTGAGAATTTCGATGCTTTGACTTTTCTGTTCGATAAGTTTTTGGTTGATTCACCCCGATCGTTGCCCAAACACAACTGAGGGCATTTGAAGATGATCATTTGTTCTTTGTGTGAGGGGACATCTGATACAGGCTGTTCGAACACACGAATCGTATAAAACTCGCCCAAATTGGGGGGGTACATTTTGGTAAATGCTGTGCTATACTTAGAGCACGCCGTTTGTTGTGGCTGGCCCCAATCCAGCCTTCGGGGGACAACAGACGGCGTATTTTTTTGCGTTGAGTTGGGAGAGGCGAGTTGCGAGCAGTGGCTGTGTGCCCTACAATCAGCCTGCCGCACAGTCGAGCCTGATCACCCGAACTCATCACTGGAAAATCACCAGACAAGAACGCTCGTTATGACTACCAAACCATTCCTGCCGCCCAGCAAGCAGGCGGCTTACGCCCTGGGGCAACTGGGGTGGTCGACCCTGGTCAATATCATCGGGTTGACGTTGGTCTATTTCTACCTGCCGCCAGCCAACGCAGGGCTGCCAACCCTGATCACGACAGTCGTTTTTCTCGGTGTTTTCAACGCCATCACATTGATCGCTGCCTCTGGACGGTTGTGGGATGCTATCACCGACCCGCTGATTGCCAACTGGAGTGACCGCTCGCGCCACCCGCGTGGGCGCCGTATTCCCTTTTTGGCTGTGGGCGCACTGCCAGCGGCGCTCTTTTGCGTGTTGATGTTTGTGCCGTTGGTGCGGCAGGTCAGCACGATCAACATCGTGTGGCTGGTTGCTATGCAGATGCTCTTCTATCTGTTCCTGACCGTCTACGTCACACCCTACTTCGCGCTGTTGCCGGAATTGGGACACACGGCCGGCCAGCGCCTCAATCTCTCTACATGGATTTCGATCACCTACGCGTTGGGGATCATGGTGGCGGCGCAGACGCCAGCGCTGGCGGAACTTGTCCAGAGTGCATTCGGGGTGGCTGATAAGATCACGGCGTTTCAGTTTGCCATTGGTGGACTGGCATTCGTGGCGATGGCGCTGATGTATTTGCCCGTGATTTTCATCGATGAAAACCGCTTCTGCGAACGGACGCCCTCCGACGCACCCTTGCTGACCGCCGTGCGCACGACCTTTCGCAACGTCGGTTTTCGCTACTATGTGGTGGCGGATTTTGCCTATTTCATGGCGCTCACCATCGTGAACACCGGCTTGCTCTATTATATCACGGTGTTGCTTGGGTTAGAGGAAGCATTGGTGAGCGGGTTGCTGGCGATAATGGTGATCCTTTCCTTCGTCTTCTACCCACTGGTCAACTTGCTGGCCAAGCGCGTGGGCAAGAAACCGCTCATCGTCATGGCGTTTTTTTGGATGAGCGTGATCTTCTTCGGCGTCTATTTTCTGGGCTGGATGCCGTTGCCTCCTACATTGCAGGCGTATGCGTTGATCGTGCTGTATGCAATCCCAATTGCCTTCCTCGGCGTGCTGCCGAACGCCGTGTTGGGTGACATTGCCGAGCACGATGCGCGGCGCACCGGCCAGCGGCTGGAGGGCATGTTCTTTGCCGCTCGCACCTTGATGCAAAAGTTGGGACAAACGCTGGGCGTCGTTGTCTTTGCGTCGTTGACAATCTTAGGGCGCGACCCCGGCGCCGATCTGGGCATTCGGCTGAGCGGACTGGCGGGCTTCGCTTTATGTCTGTTGGCAGGGTTGATCTTTCTCCGCTATGATGAGCGACGTGTACTGCAAGAGCTTGAGACTGTTTGAATTGCAACAAGCTCGACGCCAGGGAACGGAGATGCAGCAATGCATCA
The DNA here is from genome assembly GCA_002391565.1 of Anaerolineales bacterium UBA3905. Lineage (GTDB taxonomy): Bacteria > Chloroflexota > Anaerolineae > Caldilineales > Caldilineaceae > Caldilinea. The sequence goes on along the minus strand of DGFH01000180.1, from coordinate 28,865 downwards.
GAAAAAGCGCAAAGAATGCAAACATTTCTCTGCCTCGCGGAAAGTGATTCTTGCAATACTCTATTTTTGACAGTTCGTCTTGCCTCTTTATAATCACGGCTATCGCACACCGATTGTGCAGCCTGTCGACAAAGCTACTTCATACTTGCCCGAGTCGGTCCCCTGCTTGCGATGAATCCATCTGCAACACAACTGGACAGAACCTGTGTACCGACGCAAATTGAACCGAGCCTGGGATACACTGAGATCGATGCCGATGCCAGCCATCGCTTCCGATCAACTTGTCGATCTTCACAACGACTTGACCGATTACGACACGACAGTTGCGCAAGAGCTGCGCGAGTTTCTGCGCGGCAACCCGGTCAACCGCAGCCGGCTGATTGTGGACATGGAATTAGAGGAAACCCTGCGCAATTTTAAGGCCGAGACGCCGGCTGAGGTCGAATGCCGGCGCGACATGTTGCGTTACAAACGGCGCATCGACGACGTGGTGCGTGAGTTGTTGCGGATGCTCGATGATCGCCCTACACCACGCCGCACCACCGAGAAATCTCACAGAGAACCGGTCTAACCGGGTCCAAGGTCGAGATCAGCGTCTCGCGCCAGCAGATCTGCGATCGTTTCTCGCCGCTGAATGACCCGCGCCTGCCCACCATCCAGCCACAGGACAGCCGGTTTGCGCGCCCCGTTGTAGTTGCTC
>DGFH01000180.1:21095-27931 GCA_002391565.1 Anaerolineales bacterium UBA3905 | reverse complement strand
CCCCGTTGTAGTTGCTCTGCATCGCCAGATGATAGGCGCCGCTCACTGGGATCGCCAGCAATTCGCCCGCCTCCAACGTCGGCAGCGGCAGCGCTTCGATCAGGATGTCTCCACTTTCGCAATATGGCCCGGCAATCCAGGCGGGATTCGCCGGCGGACGGTCAGGGGCCAGCACCGGCAGCGCGCTGTAACGCGCGCCATAGAGCGCCGGGCGCGGATTGTCGGCCATGCCGCCGTCGATAAAGAGCCAGCGCCGCGTCGCTGTCTGTTTGACCGCGCCCACCGTGTAGACGGCGACGCCAGCTCGCGCCACCAGACTGCGCCCTGGCTCCAGATGCAGCGTCGGCAATTTCAGCCCGCGCTGCTGGCACCCGGTGACAACGCCTTGCGCCACAAAACGCACATACTCGTTCAAATCGGGCTGTGGCAAATCATCTTCGTGATAGGCGACGCCCCAGCCGCCGCCCGGCGACAAGGTGTGCGGCTGCCAGCCGGTGGTCGCGGCAAGCTCGGCGGCCAGGTCGAGCACGATCTCCAGCGCCGGGCCGATGGGCGTCGGGTCGTGAAAGTGCGAGCCTTGGTGAAAGTGCAGTCCGCTCAATGTCAGGTGATGTTGCAGACAATGATGCACTGCTTGCATGATCTCTTGTGGCGCCATGCCGAACTTGCTGTCCTCTTGCCCGGTCTGCCGATAGGCATGTGTGTCCACCGCCACACCTGGTCGTACGCGCAGCCACAGGCTGGGTGACGGCGACGTTGTCTGCAAGCGCGGCGTCAATCGTTGCAGTTCCGCCAGATTGTCCACTACGATGACCGCTGCGTGCGCCACTGCTGCATCCAGATCGGCGTCGCTTTTGTTGACGCCATGCACCAGGATGCGCTCACGCGGCACGCCTGCCGCCACTGCAATGCCGATCTCGCCAGCGCCGGTGCAATCCACCCATAGTCCGTGGCGTTGCGTCCATTGCGCTATGGCGCGTGAGAGATAGGCCTTTCCTGCATAGGTGACAGCGCTATTGCCTGGATAGAAATTTGCCAGCGCCGTCTGATATGCCTGCGCCGCAGCATCGAGTGTGGCGGCGTCGAAGCAGTAAAAGGGGGTGCCGTGCTCTGCCGCCAGTGCACGCAGATCGCAGCCGCCGATGGTCAACGCGGTGCGCCCTTTCTCGTCTCTCGGCGCCAGGGCAGCAGTCAGCGGAAAGAGCGCCAGGCGGCGCGCCAGTAATGAGTCAGGTTCTGTGGTGTACATGGATGCCCTACGGTGTTTCGAGCAAAACCAGGATAATGCCGACCAATGTTACGGCAATGCCTACGACGGTCACAAAGCTGGGAATTTCTCCGAGCAAAAAGATGCCCAGGAGCACGCCACCCGTGACTTCTTGTGTCGCCAGCAGATTGACAGATGTAGCGCGCATTCGTCGCAGCGCTGCATTATAGAGTGTGTGCCCCAGCCCCAGCGGCACAACCGCCAGCGCCACCACACTGAGGATAGCCGGCAACGTGTAGCCCCCTGCCGAGAAGTTGAGCGCCGCCATCGGCAACAGCCACAAGCCGCCCGCCAGATAGACAGCGCCAGCGTAAACGAGCAGCGACACATGGTGACGTTGGCGCCGCCCAGCGATGCTGTAGATGGCAAAGGTGATGGCGCTCACCAACGCCAGCGCGTCGCCGATCAGCATCGTGCGGTCGAAGTTCGGCGTGAAGCCGGCCATGATCGCCACGCCCACCACTGCGATCACGATCCCCAGCCACTGGCGCGGGCGCAACGATTCACCCAGCAACCACCATGACAACAGCGCCGCAAAGATCGGCGCCGTATAGACCAACGCCAGGCTGTGGGCGATGGTGGTGAAGCTGAGCGAGCCGATGTAGGCGCCAAAATGGACGGCGGCCACCAGCCCAATTGCCACGAAAACCGGCCAACGCGTCAGCCCGGCCCATGCAGCGTCGCGTAGCGCCGCCACGCCTAACACCAGCAGCCCGGCTAACAACAACCGCCCGGCGGCGATCTCGTAGCTGGAAAGGCTTGCCGCAGCCCAGCGCACCAGCACCGGGCTAGTGCTAAAAAAAAGCACCGCCAACCCGACCAGCAACAAACCACTGCGGGTTACCAGTGCACTCGATTCTGGTTGAGGTTGGGCGGCGGACGAGGCGCCGGAGATGTCGCTCACAATCAACCGACCGGGGTTGGGTGCATCAGAAAGGAGTCATTGTAAACAAAGAGGCAATCATGCTGAAAACCATACTGAAAACGATCAGCAGGCTGACGCCGTAGAAGATCTTTTCGTTGCGAGATAATTTCCTGCGAGCCATACGAACTGCCTACTCCTTATTCCAAGAGCCATTTCACAATATGTAGATTATAGCACATGCGCCCACAGATGAGCATACTTCAAACCGCTGCCGGTGTTGAAAAGGACAACGCTTTCATCCGGCCTGATCCAGCCCTGTTCCAGCAAGTGCACCAGCGCCGCCAGCGTCGCCGCCCCTTCCGGCGCCGGGAAGACGCCGCTCTTGCTGCCCATCACGCGCGCATAGTGCAACATCTCTGCGTCTGTCACCGTCAGCGCCACGCCGCCGCTTTGTCGGATTGCCCGAAGAATCAAAAAGTCACCGATGGCGATCGGCACGCGCAACCCGTCGGCCACCGTGCGGGCGCCCTGCCACAGCTCGGCGTGTTCAACGCCCTGTTGATACGCCCGCACGATCGGCGCACAGCCATCGCTTTGCACCGTGACCATGCGCGGGCGTTTGGCGCCGATCAGCCCCATGCGCTCCATCTCGTCGAAGGCTTTCCACATACCCACCATGCCCGTGCCGCCGCCTGTGGGGTAGATGATGACATCGGGCAGTTCCCAATCCATCTGCTCGGCCAGCTCGTAGCCCATCGTTTTCTTGCCCTCCACGCGATATGGCTCTTTGAGGGTGCTGACATCGAACCAGCCGTGTGCGGCTACGCCCTCGCGCACTTTGACGCCGCAGTCGTTGATCAGTCCATCGACCAGCGTGACATTGGCGCCCAGTTCGCGGCACTCCACCTGGAAGAGGCTGGGCACATCTTTGGGCATGTAGACGTGAGCGGGTAGTCCGGCCACTGCTGCATAGGCGCTTAGTGCACAGGCCGCGTTGCCTGCGCTGGGGATCGCCAGTTCGCGCGCACCCAGTTCATACGCCCGGCTCACGGCCAGCGCCAACCCGCGCGCCTTGAAAGAGGCGGTTACATTTAACCCTTCATCCTTGATGTACGTCTGCGGACAACCGATTGCCTCGCCCAGCCGTTTGGCATGATGCAGTGGCGTCCACCCTTCGCCCAGCCGCAGCATCGCCCAGTCGTTCTGCACCGGCAATACTTCCTCATACCGCCATAGACTTGGCTCGCGCCGCCGGAGCGCCTCTTTCGTCAGCGTCAACGCCGCCGTCGCCAGATCGTAGCGCGCCAGCAAGGGCTTCCCACAATCGCTGCACAGATTCAGCAGCCGGTTCGGGGCGAACTGCTTGCCGCAGTTGCCGCATTCAAGATGGGTGAGGGTGGATTTCGTTTGCGCCATGATGTCGCTCCGGCTGATGCAGGTTGGATGAAGTCGAGCGGCAGTATACGTCAGGCGTCCGACGTGAGCAAGCGTGCTGTTTCGACGATTGTGAACCAGCGCCTATCCCCTACGCACGCCCGGGCGGATGCAACAGATGTGGTATAGTGAAGCTGGCAGAACAACCCATGAAGAGAAAGAGGATACGCCATGCACAACCGCACTCCTACACCGTCAGCCGACAATGACGAATTGCTCTGGTTGCTCGACCATGCCATGCTGGCGCAAGGCGCGGCCATCAGCCGTACGTTTGCCGGCGTCGGCGCCATGTGGCAGCGTCCTTATGCCGCCACGCAGCCGCGCGCTGCGGCTGCGCTTGCCTCGGTGTGGTTTGCAGCCTACCCCGCCGCCATCATCACGCGACCGGATGAATCGGTGTTGCACACGTTGGGCGAGCCTGCACTCTGGCAAGCCTTTGCTGAAGTGGGCATCCAGGCCGTCCACACCGGGCCGATGAAGCGCGCTGGCGGCGTCAGCGGGCGCGCCTTCACGCCTTCCATCGACGGCAACTTTGATCGCATCGGGCTGGAGATCGACCCTGCGTTGGGCACAACGGCGGAGTTCATCGCCATGTGTCGCACCGCCAAAGCCAACGGCGCCATCGTCATCGACGACATCGTGCCCGGACACACAGGCAAGGGGCCAGATTTCCGCCTGGCTGAGCGTGCGTATGGCGATTATCCGGGCATCTATCACATGGTCGAAATTGCGCCAGAGGATTGGGCGCTGTTGCCCGATGTCTCGGGGGGCAAGGATTCTGCCAATCTGTCGCCGTCCGCCGTGATGGCGTTGCGCGACAAGGGCTACATCGTCGGCCCGCTTGCGCGCACCATCTTTTATGAGCCGGGCGTTAAGGAAACAGACTGGAGCGCAACGGCGGCAGTGCTGGGGGTGGACGGCGTGACGCGGCGCTGGGTCTATCTTCACTACTTCAAGGATGGACAGCCAACCCTCAACTGGCTCGACCCATCGTTTGCCGGGCCACGGCTGGTGATGGGCGATGCGCTCCATTCGCTAGGCGTGCTTGGCGCGTCGATGTTGCGGCTGGATGCTAACGGCTTTCTCGGCGTAGAGCGGCGCGCTGATGGCACGGTTTGGTCGGAAGGGCATCCGCTATCGGTGACGGCGAATCAGTTGATTGCAGGGCTGGTGCGCAAGGCGGGTGGCTTCACCTTCCAGGAATTGAACCTCACTGTGGATGACATCGCCGCCATGTCGCACGGCGGCGCCGACCTTTCCTACGATTTCATCACGCGCCCTGCTTATCACGTGGCGCTGGCGCTGGGTGACGCCGAATTTCTGCGCCTGATGCTACGCGAGATGCACCAGGCAGGCGTCGATCCGGCGTCGCTGGTGCATGCGCTGCAGAATCACGACGAGTTGACGTTGGAATTGGTGCACTTCTGGACGTTGCACAAAGATGACCGCTACAGCTTCGGCGGGCGTGAACTCACCGGCAGCGAACTGCGCGACCACATTCGCGCCGAGATGTACGCCCGGCTGAGCGGTGCGGCGGCGCCCTACAACCTGCCCTTCACCACCAATGGCGTTGCCTGCACCACGGCGTCGATGGTGGCCGCCGCCCTGGGCATCCGCAACCTGGATACGCTGGATGCAGAACAGATCGCCGCCATCCAACGCGGCCACCTGCTGCTGGCGATGTACAACGCACTCCAGCCCGGCGTCTTTGCGTTGTCTGGCTGGGATCTGGTCGGCGCGCTCACCGTGCCCGCCGCCGATGTGGCCAGCCTGATGGGAGACGGCGACACGCGCTGGATCAACCGCGGCGCCTACGACTTGATGGACATTGCGCCCGAAGCCACGCACTCAGCGGCCGGCTTGCCACGCGCGCGGGCGCTTTACGGCGCTCTGCCCGCGCAGTTGCGCCGCCCCGATTCGTTCGCCAGCCAGCTGCGCCATCTGCTTGCTGTGCGCCGTCGTTATCGCATCTTCGAGAGTCGCCAGGTCGCCGTGCCCGCCGTGCAGACGCCCGGTCTGCTCGTGATGGTGCACGAGTTGCCCGATGGCCTGGGCACGGAGATCACCGCGCTCAACTTCAGCGCCACACCGATCCAGGAGACGATCACCCTGGAAGGCATGGCATCGCAGCCTGTGCATGAGCTGTTGCACGATGTTCCTGCCGGCGCCATCGATGCCCAAGGACGTTTGGCAATTGATCTGGCGGGATACGCGGGAAAGGCGTTCCTGGTGGCAGCAAGTCACTGAACTTGTCGAGACAAAACGATAACGAAACGCAAATGAAACCCATACGTTTTTTGATCAATGTTGGGTGACTTCGGCGCGATAATAGAAGCAGTCACAGACTTCGCAGAGGAAGTGTGTTGTTGCTATGAAACGTGTTGAAGGTGAAGTTCCGTTTGGTGATTACCTGCTGTGGTTGCTGGAAGCGAATCAGGAAGATGCCATTCTCCCCGTGGCGCAGCTTTCTCATCAATTCGACCATCGTTATCTTGCCTGGGAAACGGTGCGGTTGGCGCGCAACCCCTTTTTCGAGAACGGCACCGGCTTCGAGGGGTACTGGGTGGGGGACGCCGGCTCCGCTGAAGAAGCACTCGATCGCTTGCTGCGTATCGGGCGTGAGGCGCTCGACAGTCAGGTGCGCCTCTATCGCTATCAAGCCGACTTTCGCCGCAAATTGATGAAAACCTTGCTGGGGGAAAGCGCCGATCTAGACGCGCTGATGGAGTGGTCGGTCACGCTGGGGGCGCTGTTGGGGCGGCTGCGCTGCAACATCCACCGCAATCCACAGGCCGGCGAGTTCCGCCGCGAAACCTACCGCCAGGTCGAGGGGTTGCCGCCAATCCGTTATCATGAAGAAGGCGATGACTTGCAGCAAGCCTACGAAATTCGCGACGCTGACCATCCCGATCAGCCGCGCCTGCTCGTCGACCCCAATCACCTGCGCACGACTGACCAGGAAGCCTGGAAAGTCGCCAGTGAGTTGGGCAAATTCGGGCATCCCCTGGTGCGTGAAGTTTTGCTGGCGAAACGGTGAGGCGTCTCGCGTCAAGAGCGAACATAACGAGTGACGGTTGACGCCTGATGAGAGGCGCTTCACCCCTCCAACGCCCAGTCCAACATCTCGTTTGTCTCGCGCACGCGTTCGTAATCGCGGCGCGCCCGCACCAGCATGTCGCCCAGGGCATGGATGCGCTGGCGCAGCTCGTCTTCGCTGGCGGCTGTCTCCCACGCTTCGCGCAGCAGATCCTCAAAGGATTTGGCGCCCTC
>DGFH01000180.1:0-20913 GCA_002391565.1 Anaerolineales bacterium UBA3905 | reverse complement strand
TCGAACATGCGAATCTTGCGCGCCAACAGGTCGAGCACGTGCGCCTCGATCGTCTCGTTGCAGCTCAGGTTAAAGATGGTGACATCGTGCTCCTGCCCCAGCCGGTGTAGCCGCCCGATGCGCTGTTCCACGCGCATGGGGTTCCACGGCAGGTCGTAATTGATCAACTGATAGCAGAACTGAAGATTGCGCCCCTCGGCGCCGCTCTCCGTGCTCACCATCACGCGCGCCCCGCCCGCCCGCTCGGGTGTGCGGAAATGCGCGATCGCAGCTTCCTTCTGCTGAATATCCAGCCCGCCGTGAAAGCCCACCGCGCACACCCCACGCCGGTTCAACTCCGCCAGGATGCTCTCCTGCGTCTGGCGATATTCCGTGAAGATGAGAAACTTGCCGGGGAAACGCTCCAGAATCTCCAGCACGGCGGCCAGCTTGCGACTTTGTGGGATCGCTTCCGCCAGGGCGAGGAAACGTTGCAATTGCTCACGCACCTTTTCCCCGTGCGCTGCGTCCGCCAGCATCTTGCGCAAGGTGGCGGCCAACGCCTGTGGGCTGCTGCTTAGCTCCTTTTGCAATGTCAGCAATGTCAGTCGCAGATGTTTGGTGCTGTCGGCGTCGTGAAAGCGCCGGCGGATATACTCGGTCACTTCGCGATAGAGCGTCCACTCCGCCTCGCTCAACTCCAGGTGATAGATTGCTGCCTGACGCCGGGGAAATTGCACGTTGACCTTGCTGCGCCGGTTGCGGATCATCACATCGTTGAGCAGCCGCCGCAGCGAAGAGGCGTTGCGCGGCTGACGCGGATCGTAGCTATCAAGAAAGTGGCGGCGGAAGGCCAACACCGTGCCAAGCTGCCCCGGCGCCAGGATCGTGATCAAGCTGTACAACTCCATCAGATCGTTCTGCACCGGCGTCGCCGTCAGCATCAGCACGTAACGCTTGCGCACCTGGTTGACAAATTGCCAGGCCAATGTGCTGCGATTTTTGAGCTTGTGCGCCTCATCCACAATCAGCAGATCATAGTCGCGCGCCAGGATCGCCTCCCGCTGGTGCGCCAGCTTGGCGCGATCAAGGCTGGCGATCCAGCGCCCCTGCTCTGCTGTCTGCACCGCCTGCCACGCCGCCGGTTGCTCCATTACGGTGAAGGTTTCGTTGAACTTGTTCTGCAGCTCCTCGCGCCATTGTTCGGTAAGCGAAGCCGGCGTGAGCACCAACACGGTGCGCACCAGCCCGCGCTGGATCAATTCTTTCATGATAATGCCGGCTTCGATTGTCTTGCCCAGCCCCACCTCGTCGGCCAGCAGCGCCCGCCCGCGCATCTCGCGCAGCGCACGCAGCGCCGCCTCCAACTGGTGCGCGTAATGCTCGACGGCGATCTCGTCGAGACAGATCAGCCGGTCGAAGCCGCGACTGAGACGCAGCGCCTCTGCCTCCAGCCGTAGTTGCAGGATCGGCAACGGCTCTGGCGCCCGCGTGCGCCCATGCGTCCGCAGGAAATTCTCCAGATTCTGGTTGGTTTCGATCAGGCGCGGGGGCAGCGTGACGCCCAACTGCTGAATCCGCTCTGCCAGCGAGTGATCGACGTTGTAGCGATAGCCACAGCGGAAGCACTGCAGCGCCGTTTCCTCGTCCAGCCAGCCGCATTGTGGGCACCGCTTGCCCACCACCGCCTCGGCGTGCTTCGGCTTTTTCTTGGACGGTTTGCTTTGTTGTTCTGGAATCTCGAGCCACTCGAAGCGTTCGTATGTCATAGCCTGGGATAGTAGCCTTGAGAGGGGCAATCCGCAAAAAATGGCTTCATTCTCTGATCTTTCGTTCATTTCAACGCGCAATGGTATGATGGCGGCCGGACAACTTTTTTTCATCCCAAAAGGAGCGACAATGGCGACGATACGTGCAGGCAACCAGGGCGTCCTTGTTGTCGTCGATGTGCAGGCGGGCGTGATGAGTGAGACTTGGGACTCGCCGCGCGTCATCCAGAACGTGGCGCACACCGTTGCACGCGCACGTGCGCAGGGGGTTCCCGTGCTCTGGGTACAGCATGCCGACGACGGGTTGGTCTTTGGCAGCCCGGCGTGGCAGTGGGCGGAGGGGCTGACGCCCGCGGCGGACGAGCCGCTGATCCACAAGCATTTTAACTCGGCATTCGAGCAGACGACGCTCGAAGATCATCTGGCCCGGCTCGGCGCCACGCACATTGTGCTGGCCGGCGCGGCAACCAACTGGTGCATCCGCGCCACCGCCTATGCCGCCCTGGATCGCGGCTATGACCTGACGCTGGTCGCCGACGCACACACGACAGGCAGCATCGAACTCGACGACGGCGCCCAGGTCGCGGCGGCGGATATCATCCGAGACCTCAACGTCACGATGACGTGGCTGAGCTACCCTGGCCGCAAGAACAGCGCTGTCGCCTGTGATGCGGTGGACTTCACTACGCCGGGCGGCGCGCCCTAACGTCATGCTCTATCTTGTTGCAACACCGATCGGCAATCTCGGCGACATCACCCTGCGCGCGCTGGAAACCCTGCGCGCAGTCGACTACATCGCCAGCGAGGACACGCGCACGACCGGCGTGCTGCTCCAGCACTACGACATCCACAAGCCGCAGATTGCCTTTCATGAACATAACGAGCAGCGCGCTGGCGAACGTATCGTTGGGCTGCTGCAGGGCGGGGCGTCGGTGGCGCTGGTCACGGACGCGGGCACGCCGGGCATTTCCGACCCCGGCTATTCGCTGGTGCGCCGCGCCCTCGACGTCGGCCTGCCCGTGACGATGATCCCCGGCCCGGCAGGATTGATCATGGCGGTCGTGCTTTCTGGGCTGCCGCTCCACAGTTTCACCTTTCGCGGCTTTCCTCCGCGCAAGAGTGGGCAACGCCGGCGTTTTCTAGCCGTCGACAAGGACTCGCCGCACACGCTCATCTTCTATGAAAGTCCCTTCCGTCTGGCTGCCTTTTTGGAAGACGCCCTGGCCGTCTACGGCGACCGTCCTGCTGCGCTGGCGAATGACCTCACTAAACTCTACGAACGCATCGAACGGGCGCCGCTTTCGGGGCTATTGTCTTTTGTGCGCCAACAGGGTAAGCTAAAAGGTGAGTACATCGTGGTGATCGCAGGCGCCGGCAGTAAATCTCTGCCCGATGACAATGCGGAAGAGGAATAAGGTGAACGCGCCATGACACCGGTGAATGTTGCGGCTGTCCCGCAGCGCAGTCCATTTCGTTATCCCGGTGGCAAGACCTGGTTCGTACCGACCTTTCGCCGCTGGATCGCCAGCATGAAGAGCCGTCCACGTATGTTGGTGGAACCTTTCGTCGGTGGTGGGATCATTAGTCTGACAGCCTTGTTTGAGGATTGGGTCGAACGCGTGGTGATGGTCGAACTTGATGATGAGGTTGCAGCCGTCTGGCAAGCGATTGTTGCCGGTGATGCCGAATGGCTGGCAAACCGCGTGCTGGCATTCCCGCTGTCGCGCGAAGCGGTGGTGGCGGAACTCCAGATGACGCCAACTGCTATCCGGGAGCGGGCATTTCAGACGCTCCTGAAGAATCGGACGTTGCACGGCGGCATCCTCGCCGAAGGGTCGAGCTTCATTCGCCACGGTGAAAACGGCAAGGGCATAGGTTCGCGTTGGTATCCGGCAACGCTGGCGACGCGCCTGCGCAACCTGAGCCAGGTGGCTGGCAGAATTGACTTTCGTCATGCCGATGGGTTGCTGGTGATGGAAGAATTTTCGCAATCAAGCAATGTGGTTTATTTCATCGATCCGCCCTACACGGCTGGCGGGAAGAGAGCCGGCAGACGCCTTTACACCCATCACTTGCTCGATCATGAGCGCCTGTTTTCGCTCTGCGAGAGATTGCAAGGCGACTTTCTGCTCACCTACGATGAAGCGGATGAGGTGAAGGAGCTGGTGCGGCGACACAACTTTCAGATGCGTCTGATCCCGATGAAAAACACGCATCACGCCACGCTGAAGGAATTGGTCATCGGCAGAGATCTGAGCTGGCTCGACGAATTGCCCGTCGTTCGTGAGACAATTGCCGATTATCGAGTAGAGTAATCGGCGACGCATCCAGGCAAGTTCAGCGAAAGGAGGAGAGCATGATCGCTTTTGTCTTGAGTGGGGCGGGCAATCGCGGCCCGCTGCAGGTTGGTGCAGTGCGGGCGCTGCTGGAGGCCGGCATCGTTCCCGATATGATTGTGGGCACATCCGCAGGCGCACTCAACGGCAGTGTGCTGGCAGCGCATGGCCCCACCGTCGCCGTCACCGAACGCATGGAGCAGGTGTGGGCGTCGGCCAAAGTCGATGAGATTTACCCGGAAGGCATCCTGGAAATCCTGTGGCGGCTGAAAAGCAAGGCAAACAGCCTCTTCACCAGCGGCGGAATGCGCAGGCTGCTGGCGCGCGCGCTGCCCCCTGGCGTCTCCACCTTTGGGCAGTGCCGCACACAGCTCTACACTACTGCCACCGACCTGCGCACCAGCCGGCTTTACATCTTTGGCGACAAGCCGGAAGCGCCGCTGCTCGACGCCGTCACCGCCAGCGCCACGATTCCCGCCATTCACCCACCCGTCAGCTACGGCGGCGCCCAGTTGGTGGATGGCGGCGTGGTTGCCAACGTGCCGGTGAGCGTCGCCATCGATCGCGGCGCCAAAACGCTCTACGTCATCAACGCCGGCTACAACGAAGTGGTGCTTGACCCGGCGCAGGGCGTGTTGGAAATTTTGCTGCGCACCCTCTCCACGATGCTGGCGCAGAATATCATCCAGGACATCGCCCGCGCCAAAGCCGATACAACTGTCGACATGCACCACATCCCGGTGCAGACTGACGCCGATCTCAGCTTCTTCGACTTCAGCCAATCCAGGAAGATGGTGGCGCAGGGCTACGCTGCTGCCAAAGCCTATCTGGCCGCGCCGGCGCCGATGATTCCGGCCATGCCGGCCGCCGCGCCCGCTCCCGAATTGCCAGGGGCGACGCCTTTCACGCCGCCCTATCTTACGGGACTCTGAGCGTGACTTTACGCATTGATGTCATGCGGGTGCGCTGAAACAGCGCACCCAGACAGCTCAGGGCATTGCCTGCCGCAACCTGGAAGTTGCCACCAGGGTTGGCGTCGAAGGTGCGTTGATGACCGGCGCGGTTTCTCCTGGTTTTCTGGCCGGCTGCAGCGGGGGAAGATAAACAGACTGGGGCGTTGACCAGCGCCACGCGTAGCCAGCGCAACAGGGTGGATTCGCTGCCTGTCATGCGGCGTGCTCCGCTGCTTCCCTGCCCGGCGTCGATGCTGGCAGGTCGAGCACAAAGACGGCGAACGCTTCTCCGGTGGGACGAAAGCCGAGGCTGCGGTACAACTGCTGCGAACGGTAATTGTCTGCCTGCGTGTTGAGCAAGGCGCGGCTGCAGCCCCACTGCTGCGCCAGTTGTAAGGCGGCGATCAACAGGGCGCGGCCACAACCCTGTCTCTGGTGATCTGGATGGACGGCCAGGCGCGCAATGGTGCAGGTTGCAGATTCGATCAACAGCGCGCAATAGCCAATCACTGCGCTGTCCCGATGGGCAACTAGCAGCGGGCCATGAAGCAGCGCCTCTTGAAGATGACGTTGCGAGTAGTGCCAGAGTGGAGCGAAGGTCACGCTATCCAGGCGCGCCAGTGGCTCCAGGTCGGCGGGCGTGGCGTCGCGGATGACGCACGCCACGCGGGTGGCGGGCGGCGCCCAGGCGCGTTTTTGCAGACGCTCCAGAGCGAAATATTGCACGCGCGCGGTCAGGGTCATGCCGGCGTCGCGTAAGGCGCGGTCGAGCCAGCCCTCGCCGCCATAGGCGATCAACTGGCGCGGGTGCGCACTGTCTGTTGCGTGTTCAATAAATACTTGCAGCAGATATTGCAGGGCGCTGGTTGGCGAACAGTGCTGATCAAAGGCGACGCCGCGCACATAGATGCGATCCGGCGCTGTGGCGGGCAGGGAAGCAGGACGCACCTCGACCTGGGTAAACAGCAGCGCCAGTAGACGGGCGTCGGAGCTGTTGTTTTCGTATAGCAAAAGGCAGTGGTCAGTCGCCAGCGCTGCCGCGATGTCCTCAGCGCCGAGTTGGATACGCTGGCGTAGGGCGTGATCGAGCAGGGCGTAAATGGCGGTGGAATCGGCGGGGGTGGCTGGGCGCACGAACATGACGAACCTGCTCATGCGTTTTCCTAGCGACAAATGTCAAGCACCGGCGTCACGATCTCCTGCGCGCTGATCCCGCCGTGCTCGTACTCCTTGCCTGCCTCGAAACAGCCAATGCCGGCGGCGGTGGCGACCAGCGTAGCCGCGTGCCAGCGCCAGGGAACGACGCATTGATCGACGACGACGCCCGGCTTGAGCAGCGCGCAGCGACCCTTGCGCACATGGCTGGCATGGATCGGCAGCTCGCTCTTGGGCAGACCGCCGGAGAGCAGCAGCCAGCCGTGGTCAGTGACGATGCGCACGCTGCGCCAGCCACGTGCGAGCAGGCTGCGGACGCGTTCCTCGATCAGAAGCAGCTCTTCGTCGATGCGGTGCGCCAGTTTCCAGCCATGCTCGTGACCGTAGCGGTCGAAGGCGCCCGCCTCCGTCCACGCACGCCCGGCAGGATCGCCCAGTTCGTTGGCGGCTAACACCTGATAGCCAGCGTCGGTCAACAGTGAACGCAAGACGGCAACATTGACGACGCTGCCGCCGTCAAAGATTTTGGGCGCAAAGTCCTTTTGACCCGCGCCGGTCAACCGCTGCGCCACGGGGCTGACGGCGGGCTTGGCAGTGGGCGTGACCGGCGGCAGCGCGGCGAAGCGCCAATCCAGCGCAGTGGTCAGCCCCTGCGCAGTGAGGCGATCCGCCAGCCGGCGCGCCACATCGAAACGGAGCGCATCGACAAAGAGCAGGCATGTCCCAGCGGTGGGTGCGGGCAGGTCTGGCGATTGAAGGGCGCCAGGCTGCGCCGCTGCCAGGGTTTGCAGCGCTCGTGCGCCCTGTTCCAGCCAGGGACGATAGAGCGCACGGATCGCCGCCGTGACTGCCGCAAGGTCTTCGGCGCTGTGGACGGCGTGCAACGCCGCCAGCACCGCGGCGTCGCTTTGCCAGCCGGTCGCGGTGTAGGCGCGAGCGACAGCGGCAGCGTCAGCGCCGGTGAGCGGCTGCTGCGTGGCGTGTGTCAGCGTCACCAGCGCAGCCAGCGCGTGCGCCAGCGGCGCCAGCCCCTGCTGGCTCCACACCCATTCGCGGCGTGCGCCGTGGTGCGCCTCCAGTTCCAGCACGCGGGCGCGGGCGACGCCGGGCAGCGCATTGTCGAGCGCCGCCAGGTCGCGCCGCAGCGCTGTTTCGGCGCTTTCGTTGTCCTGGGGCCAGTAGGGCTGCGGCGGCTCGAAAAGGGCGAGCTGCGCGGGCGGGCGCGCCTGGCGCAGCAGCCCCGCCAGGTTGGGATAAGCTGCCGGCGCCTCGGTGTAACGCTGCCAGACTTCCGCCCAGGGCCCGGCAGGCTGGCTCAGGGCGCGCGCGGCGGTGACTGGGTCGGTCGTCGCCGGGTCGAAGGCGTAGTCGCGGCGGCAGAGGTTGCAGAACGCCTGCCAGCCCGCCGCGTCCAATGTCTGTCGATAGGCGGCGGCGTCATTCAGCCAGAGCAGCAGACGCCGCGCCGGGTCGGGGTGGAGCAGGGCGTCGAGGAACGGAGCGCGCAGCGGCGCGGCCTGGCGCAGCTTCGCCAGCGGCGTGTTTGCCAGCACCGGCAGCGCGCGCAGGAGTGCATCCTTGGTGGCGGCGTCGGCGCCGACGGGGATCTCCAGCCCGCCCTCTTTGCTCTGCAGGAATGCGGCGACCGTCCAATCGCGCCCGTTTTTCTGTGTCCACAGCACGCCGCGATATTGCAGGTCAGCCAGCGGCTGCAGCAGGCGCGGACACTCCTCGACCGCGCGCAGTTCCTGACGACTGACGCCGGGCAGATAGAGCACGGGTGCGCTGTCGGCGGGCAGGCAATCGTCGGGCAGGGTGCGCGCCAGCATACAGCGCATCCAGTAGGCGGAGCCACAGCGCTGCGCCGGGTCATGGTCGCCTAGAGTAAGCAGGGGGAGACGAGCGCGCAGCGCAGGCAGCAGCGGCAGCCATTGGCGTTCCTTGTCGGGCCAGAGCACCGCAACCGGCGCCACCTGGTCGTTGCTGTTGTAGAGACCGGCGCGGTGCAGCGCCTGGACAATAGCATCGAGGAAGGTAGTCAATTCCGTGTCTTGCATCGTGTGTTGGCGCATCGATCACGCAATGAAGTGCAGCCTGCGCAGGACAGCATCTAGATCGCGCAGATAGTCTTGATAGGCGGGCAGCCGCTCCAGCGCAGCCAATCGCACTTGATTGGCAAGAGGTTCATACAATTCGCCCAGTTCCGCCGCACGACGGCGACGAGGACGGCTGGCGTACGCGGCGCGCATGATATCACGCAGTCGTTGTTTGGGGTTGGCAGTTCGTTCGATTTCGTCAGCGCGCAGCGGAATGCTGAGATCATCTGGGCTGAGCGACGTGCCGATCACTTTGCAGAGGCTGGCAGCATCCGCCAGCAGCCAGGCTTCGACCTGCTGCACGGGAATGACTGGGATTAGTTCTGCGCAGACGGGTAGACCCTTGCTGAGTGCATCGGAAACCAGCGCCAATCCCGGTGCGATGCGTTCTGCGTAGGCACGTCGGCTGGAATCATCATCGGCGTCAGCATGCACGAACAGAAGATGATACCCTTTCACCTGCTGAGCAACCGCCAAAATCCGCTCGTCGCGACCGCCTTCGACGCTGGAATTGACCACAAATGGTTCGAGCACATCCACAACGCGATTGGCATGACGCGCCAGCCAGTCGGTCATGGAGCGCTGCAACAACACAGGTAGAAAACGTTCGTCGGTGCGTCCCTCGGCGTAGAGGGCGGTAACCAGCGTCGTCATGCGCTCAATCCATTTCGACGCCGGCTGCCATTGCCGCCAGCTTGTAGCAGGGTGCGTGCTTCACCCAGGTCGGCGCTTTCCAAGAACGCTTTGACTTCCTCTAGCGTATAGCTCTGTTCTTCTTCGGCAATTCCCAATTCCAGCGCTGGCTGCACAACAGAGCCGCGCACAGGCGCCATCCGGGTAATGCGCTGTCCTACACGACCGGTGGATGCAGCGTCTACGCGTTGGGCAGTAAATGCAAACAGGACATGTGGCAGAATGTCCGGCTGGCTGATGAAGACTGGCGAATGCGTGTTGCAGAGAAACTGGCGCAGCGGCTCGGCGGCAGACTCCGGATCGGAAAAATCGGTGGCAAGCTGGCTGATCACAGCGGCGATGTTTTTCAGGCGAAATGGATGCACGCCGTTTTCTGGTTCTTCAAAGAGCAGGACGCCGCTGTGTTCGGGGTCATGTTTGAGCGCCACCAGCGCCAACATGCGCAGCGTCCCGTCGGAGAGCACTCGGGACGAAAAACGCCGTCCGTCCTGGGTGTGCGCCCAGATCACATATTCATCGCGCACACGGTCAGCCTCGACTTCCACCTGAACAATACCGGGGACGAGATTGCTCAGATCGCGTGCGATGTCATTCAGTAAGAAGGGGTCGGATGCCTCCAGCCGCGCCAGCATCCCCGGCAGGTGGCTACCATCGGCGCCCAACACCTGTGCATCGACCATGGAACTGGGCTTGCGCAGCACTTCGGGATTGAGCTGCAGGAAACGCCAGTTACGCAGCGCGGCACGCACAGCAAAGGCGTGTGGAAACTCGGTGTTGGCGACCCCACTGAGGACGGTGCGCTCCATCCTGGCCGCCACGCTGCCCTTACGCCCGCTGCGACCATCCTGATGGAGATAGACTGTAGGGACGCCGTGTTCCTGTTCCGTCGAGATGAAAGGCGCGCGCCCGCCAGTCAGTTTTGGCAGCAAGCGCGGATGTTGGGCCAAGTGATGACGGCGCAGCCAGCGATCAGTGCCGCGTTGAATTAACGACAATGCCTCCTGATCGACATAGAGCCGCTCCAACCCTTTGCTGTCTGTCTGGCGGACGATGGCAAGTTCATAGCGCAGACGCGTGTACTTGAGATCGACGACTGCCCCCCAACTGTCGGCAATCGTCGGGTCGACAAGCAGCTCCACAGCGAACTTCATGCGCGACCCGCGTGTGCCATCGGGCTGGACGGTGAACAACTCGCCAGCGTCGCCGCGCAGTTGCTGAAAGGCTGTGCGCAGGTCGGCGTCGGCAAGGTGCGACAGCAGAAGCAGCGCATCGAAGAAGTTGCTTTTACCCGCTGCGTTCGGCCCCACGATCACCTGCAAGGGTTCGAGATCGACCTGAAAGTCGCGGAACATCTTGAAGCCATCGATTTCGACATGGGTAATCATTGCCACGGTTCCGGTTCAATCTGCTCGAACACATCTTCAATTTCACGCCGGATGCGCGCATGCTCGTCCGCACCGATATGCGCCATTGCGCCAAACCGCGCCAGCCACGGCGGCGCATCAGCGGCATTGGCGGGCCCATCGACAACGCTGTCCACATAAAGGGCGAGCGCTTCCGCCACGATGGTTGCCGTGCTCTTACCTTTGGCCTGAGCAGTCGCTTCGACGCGCACCATCAGGTCGTCTGGTATTGCGATCATCTGGTTCATTTCTCACCCTCCCCCAGCACCTGTCAATTGGATGAATGCCCATCCATGCGCGGCTGCCAGTCTTTCCTATTATAGCGGATAGACAACGAAATCGGTGTGAGTCCGCAAGCATCCGCGCAAATCCGCCTCATCCGCCCAATCCGCGGTCTATCCCGCCCGCGCCGCAACCTTCTCCGCTCGCGACAGATGTCGATCATTGACCCGTTCACTGCCGTCGGCGTTCTTGCCCCGATCCGGCTTCCAGTGGATCGTGAACTTCTTACGCAGCACCCCCGCCTCGACAAAGGGGCGGATGTTGAGGCGCACGCCGTCGTTGAGGTCAGGATTCCAGCCCAGCGGCTGTTCAGCCACAGACTTCCAGCGCACGTAGATATCGTAAGGAGGTTCGCCTTCCTCGATCAACGCCAGCTTTTGCTGCAGCTCCAGCGCGGCGACCAGACGCCCGTCGGCGCCGGCCTCGCCGCGCTGCACGGCTGCACGCTGCGCCGCGATCCACGCGCCGAGATAGGTGTAGGTGAGCTTTTGCAGCCCGGCCGCGTCGAGCTTGTGATAGTTGACCAGCGCGGCGAAGCCATCCTTGCGCCCGTCCCAGATGTGCCAGACAAAGGGGCGGTTGTGAAAGCGCCGGCAGTGCTGCTCGAAAAAGCCGTCGCGCAGCCACACTTCCAGCGTCTGCCCGCCGTAGCCGGCGGCGGCGAGCAGCGCCTGCTGCGTGGCGAGCGACCAGCCGGCGTCCACGGGGACGGGCGTGGTGGGGACAAAGTCGCCGACGCGGTAGCGCTCGAAGTCGGGCAGCGTGGGCGGGTGGCGGTAGGCGTGGGCGAGCAGACTGCGCAGCCGTTCGTGCGCCGGCGCCTCGCCCGCCACGGGTGCGAGACAGACAATGCCGTCGGCGTCGGCAAAGGCGTCGAGATCGTCGTCGGCGTGCTGGGGCCAGCGATAGCCGAGCAGCCGCGCCACCGCCACCTGCAGCGGGTCGCTGGCGCCGACGGGATGACCGCCGAAGAGCCACTGCGTCGGGTCGTTGGAAAAGGGCGGCGGCAGCCCGTCGGGGTAGCGCTCAGCCGCGACCTGCGTCCAGTAATCCAGGTCAAAGGGTACTTTGGTGAGTGTAGCAGTAGTGACCTTTAGACTTTGATCAATTTGCCTGACGTACTCGCCATATTCAGGAGATGAGCAAAAGCACCAGATGGCGAGAAGATGATCAAGATGATAAGGAGTTAATGTCGCTGCGTTTTTCCCAAAAATTTCCCCGGTGTAGAGAGTGATCGGCAAATGGCGCATCTGGGTAACTCGTAGTCCGGGTTTTCCCCAAGCATTTCTGCCTTTGATAGCAGAACCAGCGAATGACGCCAGTTCGATCCCATTTTCGCGCCAGAAAATGACATCAGTTCTTCCCCCATAGAAGATGGTGTCGTCGGCATTCTGAATATAGTTGACCCAATCTGGATTTGCTGGCGCTTCCCAGAATTTTCTGACGAAACGTTCGATGTCGCCTGTTGTCAACCCCTCATGAGCGCAGGCGTATTTTTCAAGCAATTCGTCATTGGTGCTTTCCTCCAACGCCACCCGCGCATCAGGATTCGCAAGCTGTGCGGACTGCGCCACCCGCTTGACTTCGCCGGTGCGCAGCTGTGCGGCTTTGGCTTCCGGCGTCGGCGCGGCGGAAGCGTCGATCCCGGCCATGCTGTGGCCGTCCGGCGGTGCGCTGTGCGTGATCACGGTCAGGATCGCCTTGACCACTTCGCCGGAGATCGTGGCGAACGCGCCCGGCCCCAGCCGCGCCACCCAATGCCACGTTTCCTGCCGCAGCAACTTCTCGCGCAGCGCCCGGTAGCTGGTCAAAAAGAGCCAGTTCTGCGGCAGCACCAGCGCGGTCGTGCCGCCCGGCGCGCAGAAAGCCAGGCAGCGCTCCAGCGCCATGGTCGCCAGGTCGTGTTTGCTGGCGGGGTAGTGGGCGTCGGCGTGGCTGCGCAGCGTCTCGTCCTGTTTGCCGCGCGCCAGATAGGGCACGTTGGTCGCCACCAGCGTGTAGGTGCGCGCCAGCAACTGCAGCGCGCGCAGTGCGCCAGCCGCGCTCTCGCCCACCAGCGCCGCGGCCGGGTCGTCCCCGCGCTCCTTTGCCAGCGCGCGCGCCAGCAGCGGCGCCACCTCCGCAAAGTCGGCGCTGAAGAGGCGCTGCTGCAGTGGCGCCGCGGCCGGGTCGATCAGGCTGCCCAACGTCGGCGCCTGCACGCAAAGATCGTAGAGCCGGGTCAGCGCCGCACTCAGCCGGGCGTCGCCGTTCGCCAGCTTCAGCCAATCCGCCAGTTGTCCCTGCACGGCAATCCCGCTGCACGCCACGTTGGGCACCGGCAGATCGCGGCGATAGCCGATGCGCTTCCACGCCGCCAGCAGCAGGTTGAAGGTCGCCATCTGGCAGCAGCGCGGGTCGATGTCGAGCAGAAACAGGTTGTCGCGGATCACCGCACGCACTGCGCGCTCCGCGTCCAGCCACTCCTCCTCCATGCGCATCGGCACAAGCAGCTCAAACGCCGCCACCATGAAATGCCCAGAGCCGCCGAAGGGGTCGAGGAGGGTGAGATTGGAGATTGGAGATTGGAGAGTAGAGATTGGAGAGTAGAGATTGGAGATTGGAGATTCGGCGCCAATCTCCAATCTCCAATCTCCAATCTCCCTTGAATCTTCTCTGCGCAGGTAGGTAAAGGTCTTCACCAGCGCGCTCTCCGGGTGGTGCGCAGCCCACCAGGCGCCGAGGGTGTTGTGGAGCAGGAACTGCACCATGTAGTCTTCGGTGAAGAGCTGCGTCACGGGGCCAAGGCTGGCGGCGTCGATCTTGTCCCCGCGCTGGTTGACGAGCTTTTTCTGTTTGGATTGCCAGAACTGGTAGACCCAGCCCAGGCTGTCGTCGGCGATGAAGACGTGTGTGGGCAGGTTTTGTAGCAGCTGCTCCAGGGCGTGGCGATGTTCGGGCGCCAGCCGCACCTGCACGGTGGGGTCGGCGGCGGTGAAGAGACCGGGCAGCATCAGGCTGGCGTAGCGCGCCGCCAGCTCCCAGCCGTCGGCCGCGCCTTCTTCCGCCGCCAGCTCGCGGCAGTCGTCGAGCGTCACCGCCACGCCGTCGGGGTGCATCAGCAGGTGGTTGTCCGCCAGGAAGCGCGCAAACAACATGCGGTGCCACTGTGCGTAGGCGATCTCATGGCGCAGCGCGTCCATGCCGTCCGCCAGCACACCTGCGCCCAACTGGCGGGCACGCGCGCGCAAAGCGCGGCGCAGGCGGCGCTGCTCTTCGTTCATGGCAGGGAAGGGGTCGTCGCGACTTACCGCCAGCGTGGTCAGCGCAGCCGCGGCAGCCTCCTCGGCGACAGTGCGCGCGGCGATGACGGTGCTCTCCAGCTGGCTGCGCAGGTCGGTGGGGAGGGGTGGCATGGGCGATGGAACCTTTCTGGGTGTGTCGATTCAATACGGGAAATGCTAATCCTCGGCACGTGCAGCCTGCGCCGTCTCGATCACACGATCCAGCACCTGGCTGATTTCCGGATCGAGGGCCGCCGCCGGCACATAACCCGCAAGCACGTGGTAGTCGGTCTTGCGCATGAGATTGGGCAGCCCCAGCCGCTGATAGAAGTTGGCGAAGAGCGGGTCGAGAAACTCGTCGGAGGCTTTGATATCGTCGCTCCACGGCGAAGGGCGGCGCGCAACCTGGAGCGCCGCAGTCAGCTTGTCGATCTCTTCCTGCATGATCGTGCGCCAATTGTCGGCAAAAAGCGGTCCCTGTCCTGCGGCGCCGGCATCCGCCGCCCACGCCAGCAGCACCTCCGGCTGGCAGAGATAGTTCTCCAGTTCGCGGCGCCGCCACATCACTTCTGTCAGCGCGCCGGTGGGCGTGACGCTGCGTTCCAGCCGGTCGAAAATGGCGATGCCGACCAGGTCTTGCTTTGCCTCGCGCAGCCCGTAAAAGTGGTTGCGCGCTTTAGTCGGCTGGTTGTAGACATAGTGTACGAAGGGGCGCTCCAGCAGCGGCGCGGCGGGATGACCGAGCGTGGCGGCAAAGCGACGCAAGATCGCCAGGTCGGTCGATCCTTCCAGGTAGAGCACCCAACCGGTCTGCTCTGCCTGGTAGTACTGCTCGAAACCGATCTCGCTGAGCGATTTGAGCACCTGGCTGCCGCGGTCGTCGATGCGGTGCGGCCGCCCGACAAAAGCGACAACCACGTCGCGGTCGGCGGCTTCGTTGAGGATCACTTCGGAATGGCTGGCGGCGATCACCTGGCTCTGTTGGGTGCGCGCCACGTCACTCAGCACCTGATACATCTGGCGCTGGCGCAGAATCTCCAGATGTGCGTCTGGCTCATCGAGCAGCAGCACCGTGTTGGGGTTGACATGCATGTGCGCCAGCAGCAGCAGCGTCTGTTGCAAGCCACGCCCCGCCGAAGACAGATCGAGGCGCGTTCCCGCACGCGTTTGATAGGTCATCGCAATCTCGCCGCGCTCGGCGATGTAGACCGGCGCGTCGAGCGTAACGCCGAACTGTACGCGCACAGTTTCCACGATGGTCTGCCAGCGTGCGGCGCCTTCCGGCTGTTCAGTAATCTGATAGCAGAGGTTGCGCAGCACCTCGGCAGTGCGCCCTTCGCCGATGCGCACGTTGATGGCGCCCATGTCCAGCCGCGTTTCGTTCGCCGTCAAGCCCGACATCGGCGGCAGATACGCCATGCGCACCAGGCTGGCTGCCGCCGGCACGGGCATCCGCTCGCCGCCGGGGTCTGGGGTCAGGCGCAACGGGCGGCAGTAGAAAGACTCTTCGTTGGCATAGTCGAACTCCAGACCGCAGCGCCACTCCTTGTCCTCATGCACGCCCTCCACCATAATCTCGATGCGGACATTTTCTGTGCGCGGTTTGCCGTTCTCGCGCAGCACATCGCGCACGTGCAGGTTGCGCCACAACAGGTTGGCAGACGGTGTGGGCACGGTGACCAGGTCACGGCGGTTGATGGTGACGCCGGGGCGCTTCTCCGGCGTCGCTTTGCCGGCGCGGCGTTCGTTCCAGCGGCGCAGACCTGCGTCCCACAGCGCCAGCGCCTGCAGCGCAGTCGTCTTGCCCGAGTTGTTTGGGCCAATAAAGATCACTGGGTTGCCAAGCTCGATCGACACCTCGGCGAAGCGCTTGAAGTTGCGCACTGTCAGTCGTGTCAGCAGCATCAGAGGATCACCGGTCTCCCTTTCTCGATCTCTGCCAGGATCGCGGCGCGCAGCTCAGCCAGATACGCCTCGACCTCGGCGGCGTCGTGCAGTGTGGTCGACTTGGGCTGGATGCGCACGGCTTTGGGTTCCAGCAATTTGGCGGCTTCTTCGCGCGCAGCCTGGATGCGGGCCGGCACGGTCAGCGCCCGATCCTTCCAGGCGCGCAGCGGGCGCGCATCGAGCGTCGCCAGCAGTTGGGTGTCATCCGCCACCTGCAGCGCTTCCACTGGCCCCAGCCCGTGCCGGTGCAAGATGGCGCGCCATGTCTCATCGCTCAGTTTATTCCATTCGGCGGTGTTCGCCAGCGCATCGACTTCACGGTCGCGCGCCGTCACGACCTGGGCGCGTGCAGCCTGGAGTGCGTTGCGCAGACCGGTGGTCAGCTCATCCAGCAGCGGCTTGAGCGGGTCCGGGTCGGTGAGCAGGCTGCGTTGCTGGCGAATCGCCGCGGCCTGGGGCGCGACGGCGGCGCCCGCCAACGTGCCGTCGGCGTGGGCGAGCAGCCGCTCGAACATTTGCCAGCGCGGCAGCCGCTCCTGTTTGAGCTCGCGCAGGCGGCGCCATTCCTTTGCACACGCTGCCAGTTGCTCGCGTGCCGCATAGACCGCTGCGAACTGGGCATTGCCGCTCTGGTCGCGCAGCGTCTCGACAAAACCGGCTTCGGGCGGCGCAGGCAGCGGCGCGGGGCCGCCGGCGTCGCTTGCCAGCTCGAGCAGATGCTGCAGCGTCTTGGGCAGCGCGGCGGCTTCCTCACCCGGCTTGACAGCAAAGCCGAGTTCCGCCAACAGCGCCCGCACCTTGAGGCGTTCCAGCGCCGAGATGACGATGTCTTCGCCGTAAAAATCAGTCACGCCGATCTGCGACTGCACCAGTTCCTTGGCGCTCACCGGCTGATGGTTGCGCCGCGCCGTCACCATGTCGGCGACCATCAGCGTCAACAGCGCGCCGGCGATGGCGTCGTCGGGCCAGCCGTAGGGCGCGCCGCGAAAATGGGCGAGGATGTCGGCGCCGCGCCGTTGCGCGCCGATGTAGGTGCGCACCTCGCGGCAGACCGGGTGCTGGCTCACCTCGCCATGATAGCCGATTGCACTCAACGCATCGGGCGCGCCCTGCCCGGCGCGTTTGACCACCGCGCCCCAGTTGGCGTGGTCAGCCATGCCAAACTGTGAAAAGAGGCGCACCAGGCTGGCTTCCACCGCTGTGGTCACTGCCTCCGCCAGCGTATCACCGACGACCTGGCTGCCGCCGCCCTGATAGACCTGCGCGCCCGCCAGGATGGCAGCGACCAATCCCTCCAGCCGCTGTTCCTCGATCTCCTTGCGCGTCTGCATGGCGCGGCGGGCGACGGTGGCCTCGTCGGTGGCAGGGGCGGGGCGACCGGCCAGCGTCTCACCGGCAGCGGCGTGGGCGACCAGCGCAGCTTTAAGCGCATCGGCGTGCAGGCGCGGCAACAGGACAAAGACGATCGGGCTATCGACGCCGGCGGCTTGAGCTTCCTCGCGCACTGCCTTTGCCGAGATGCTCCACTCATCGCGCACCCAGACCGGCACGGCGCCGCTCAGAACGGGCGGCTGCGCGCCAAACTCAAGCAGCACCTTGCGCGGGGTCTTGCTTGCGCCCTGCACCAGCTTGATCCCCTGCAGCGATTTGGCGACGGCGCGCTGGAGAAGCTGATGGCGGTCGCTCGCCACCCGGCTTTCGTCCGCGGCGATGCGCGCAGCGCGTGCCCGAAACTCTGCCTCCCATTCAGCGCCTTCGCGCGTCTGCAGGCGATACTCCCCGTCCACGGCCATCAACACGCCCGACTCTGCCAACGCAGCGAGCAAAGCCGGGATGCGGCGGCGCAGTTTGGCGCTGCCGGCGGGCAAATCCTCCACCAACAGATCGGCAAGCGTATCGGCGTCGGCGCGCAGACCTGTAGCCAGGATGCCTTCGCGCGGCAGCTCGCCGATCAGAAAGATGGTGGCGCACAGCCGCGCGCGCAGTGCGCCGTCGGGCGTGCCGTCGTCGAGTTCCTGGATCACGGCGGCCATCTCTTGCAGCAGCACCTTGCGCTGGAGCATCACCTGCTCCTGCTGCTGGTAGATGAAGTCGGCGGGGATGACATGGCCAAGCGGCTTGTCGGCGATGGCGCGCACCGCCGCATGGGTGATGCGCAGCTGATTGCGCAGTTGCCCCGACGTGCCGGCGCTGTCGATGGCGCGCAGGACGCGATCCCAGAAGCGGCGGCGCGTGGGCAGCAGCGGGTAATCGGCGGTGCGCGTGGCGTGGTCGGCGGGTGTTGGCGCGATCCTGGAGTTGCGCAGGTGGCGGTCGATCTCGCCGCTGGCTTTTTCCAACATGGCGTCGATGGCGGCGACCTGGTCGGGCGTTTTGCGCAGAACGACATCGCGCACCACGCGCACGACATCCTTGTCTTCCAGCATCACGCGCACGGTGAAGCGATCCTGCAGTTTCGAGAGCTGCGGCGAGGCTTCCAGCGCCGCCTGACCCGTCGCCACAAAGAGCAGGTTGCTGCCAAAGTGGGACGAGCAGCGTTCGACAATGTGCTGCACCTGGATCGTGCGCTCGTTGTTGTCGCCGATGAACTGCTGCAGCTCGTCTAGCACGATCAGCGTGCAGGGACGCTTGCCAGGCGTGGTGGACTGGAGCTGGAGCACATCCTCCAGCGTGGCAATCAACTGGGCGTCGTCGATCTCCTCTTGTTTGGGGAACTGGGCGCGAATCATGTCGCGGGCGTCTTTGGCGCTGGCGCGCAGGTCGGGATATGCCTGTTCCAGTGCCTGCGCCAGGACGGGCGACATGTACATGTTGTGCAGTTGTTTGCTCCAATCGGCGCCGGTGGCTTCAACGGCAGCGCGCACGGCGTCGAACACGCCCTGTTGCCGGAGCCAGATCACAAAGCGCGCCTGTGGATAGGCAGCGGGCAAGCCGGCGGCTTGAAAGACAATTGCCAGCAAGCCAAGCCGCACGCTGCCCGCCGACGAAGCCAAACTGCCCGCTGCCGACCAGAGACCGCCGCGCGCCGCCGCCGCGTCCGTCAGCGCGGCAAACTGGGTGCGCAGCGCGGCGTCGAGCTGCACCAGACCGCGGGCATGTGCGCCGTCCGGGAATTCCATGTCACGCCACAGCGCTTCGAGTACGCGCACAAAATGTGACTTGCCGCTGCCATAGAAGCCGCTCACCCACACCGCCGGCTGTTTTTCCTTGCCGAGGTGCGTCAGGTAGGTGCGCAAAATGCGCTCCAGCCCCTCTCGATATTCACCTTCGCAGACAAACGCCTCCACCTCATAGCGCAGCACGTTCCACTGTTCCGGGGTTTGTGGCGCGCCAACCTCGGTCACGCCGTCGTTTGGGATCACAAAGCTGGTGGGATCGCGATAGAACAGAGCGCGGTTCAGGATCATGGGGATGCTGCCTCATCAGCGGTGATTGCAATCGAAAGATAGTTCCAGCCATCTTTGGCGTCGAGAAAGCGATAGTTCGAGCCTTCCTTTTTGCCAGGAAAGAAGACAAGCAGCCGCCCGCGAATGGCGCTGCGCACGGCGACGACCAGGTCGGAGATGCTGGCCAGACCAAAGAGCGCGCTCAAGCCGAAGATCGCCACAACGCTGTTGGCATCGGCGGCGGCAAGCTGCGCCTGAAGCCGGCGCGTCAAGACCTCGAAGAATTCCGGCAACACGGTCTCGACATATTCTGGTTCGCGGAAATAATCGTCGCGGTATTCGTGCGTTGCCATCCAATCGGCAAATGCGTCGCTCACATCGATCCACACCCAGCCGTGCCCGGCGGCGCAGGTCGCCAGCTCAAAGTCAGCCAGCCGCAGCCGCAGCCTGCGCTCCTGGGCGGGTGAATAGACAACAAACCAGACGCGCTCAGCGCCGGAAAGCGTGGGAGACCATGTCAACTGCAGCAGCGTGCGATAGCGATCCAGCAGCACATCCAGCTCGCTCATGTTGCGCCCTCCGTTGGGAAGGGTGCGCGCATCAGATGGCGGAACGTGATCTCGGTGACGGCGCCGGTGTGACGGTATTCCAGCAAGCCCTGCTTCGAGGCCAGCGCGGCCTGGGCGTGTAGATTGTGGGCGGACGCATCGAGTAGTCGCGCCCACGCCGTTGTGAACAGGGCGTCGCCGCGCGCACCGCAGAGATAGCCCAGCCACAACGCATAGGTCACCGCGCCAGGGCTGAGTTCGACCGCGCGTCGCACCTTGCGGGCGCGCCCCTGCAAATGCCCTGCCTGCTGCCACGAGGATGCGGCATGGCGCCCGACATTCGCCAGCGTGGTAGGGCCGTAGCGGTCGGGAAAGTGCTGCTGCACGGCGCGTTCGAGCATCTGCGGCGTAACCTCTTCACCGGGCGGCGTCGCCAGGATCACCGACGCCGTGCCGCGCAGCAGGGCGTCGCGTGCCAGTGCGCAGAGGATCGCCAGCAGTGGCTGCGCGGACGTATCCGCATCCCACAGATCGCGCAGCCCGCGAAAGAGCGGGATCGCCTCATCCAGTCCGTAGAGTTCGCGCAGGCGGCGGAACGACTCGTGGCGCGTCGTTGCGGTGCTCTTGAGCAGCACATTTTCGTCGACAATCGCAGCGCGGAAGTCGGCGTAGCTGGTTGGACGCGGGCACGCCGCAAAGAGCAGCCGCAGTTCCTTCAGCATGATCGTGCGGCTGCCGTGTGTGCCGACGGTGTCGTTGATGAAGCCGTATACCAGAGAAGTAGATAGGAACAGTAAGTCTGTCACGATTGAAGTACGAGTTTGCGTATGGTCAAGCAAGATGATGGATGGATTGTATCACAACGCTGGGCTGTGAACGCTGAAGCTGGAAAGCGGGGGACAACTTCATGTTTGGGGTGAATTGGAGAGCGGCGTCGGTGAATTATGGAGTTTAGCAAATAGATTCGGTAGTCGTAGGTTCGGCTTCCACCGGACGTTTCCGGTCAGCCACGTTGTCACGCCGGAGGCGATGACCTAGGGGAGAGGTCGCTCCGTGCGTTGAAGGCAGCAACGTCGATTACCGGATCATTTTGTGAATCCTCA
>DGFH01000242.1:2115-19596 GCA_002391565.1 Anaerolineales bacterium UBA3905 | reverse complement strand
AGATGTGTATAAGAGACAGGAGTTGGCTTACAATCTAGAAGGGTCAGGTTGTATGACATGCGCGGCAGCTCAGCAATTCAGTACGAAGCAGACGTTGGAATCGTCATCAACAATAAGTATGCCGTAGTCTCACGGGAACACATCGTCTACAACCCGATCCAGGCGGAGAGTATGCGCAACTGGGTGGTGTTCAGCATCGAGAAGAATCGCTCAGGGCGTAGTGGTGTGGATATGGAATTTCGGCTGGATGCGTCCCACTTTTGTATGGAACCGAAAGGTGTCTATGTACGCGATCGACTCATCGACGACAGGCTTACACTCGAATAGACGGACGCTCATCAAGCGTCGCTGGCTGCCTCAGTTGAGAAATGAGCGCGGTTCGAGTCTACTGGAGGTGGCGTTCGTCGTCGCTATCATGCTCACGCTAATCGTTGGCGCCGTCGACCTTGGGTATGCGTATCAACACTACAGCGTCGTGCTGAACGCGTCACGCGAGAGCGCGCGTCTCTACTCACGCTTACCCTGCACGGGCGCCAATCGCAACGCGCTGCGCAGCGCCATCATCGACGCTGCCGTGACAGAGGGCGCCGGCGGCAGAGTTGCAATTTTGGGACAAAACGTGGAGATTACGCCCAATCCAACCTCAGGCTGCCCTACACCTGGCTCTACGCTTGAGGTGCGAGTGCGCGTGCTCTATGAGTCCCGGTTTGGTGATCTGCTTGGCATTGGCGATGTTCCGATCAGTGCATCAACCAGTATGATGTACTATGGCAGTGATACTTCACAGAGTGGATCATGAACAAGCTAAATCATCTGCGCAGTGAACGTGGGCAGGCACTCATTCAGTTCACGCTGATGTTTCTCGGCCTGCTGGCGTTCGTAGCGCTCGCAATCGAAGCCGGAAACGTATACGGTGTGCGTCGGCAGCTGCAAAATGCCGCCGATGCTGGCGCTCTGGCAGCGGCGCGTGAACTTTGCCTGGGTCGCAGTGAACAAACTGCCACCAGCAAGGCCATTGACTATCTGCGCCGGAATGGTTTGAACGACGATGCCATTGCGATTAGCGACATCTCTATTAATGGCAATCGCGTTTCTGTTCGCGCCAGCACGGTTGCCGACACCATCCTGGCGCGCGTGCTGAATTGGAACGAAGTCACGGTCAGCGCTACGGCGCGCGCTGCCTGTGGCGGGGCCAACGCCGCATGCGGATTGTGGCCGGTTGCACTCGATTATGCGTTGTTTGAGGGTGTGCAGTGCGGCCAGTCAATAGTCATCTGGGACGCCGATTTCGATAAGGTCGACGCCAGCTGCGTCATCGGCGGCGTGCAGCGTGACACATGTGACTGTTATGACTGCGACCTGGATGACGATGGCTCGAACGACTTTGCGGTTGTCACTAGCATCGCGCGTGGTTGGATGGATTTCCCAGATACGCCTGCTAACGGCGTCTATACTGATCCATGTAAGGCTAGCGGCTGTGGCGCCAGCGAACTGGCATGCCGCATTCGCAGCGACTATGGTGGTCGCGTCGAATTGCCGGCCTGTATTCCCGGCCTACGCGGAATCAAGGCTGGCGTCAAGGATGACGTCAATGCTCGCGCCGGACAGACTGTCAGTGTGCCATTGTTTAGCAGCATCAACTGCGCTGCCAGCGGCAATTGCACCGGCCAGGAAGCAGAAAGCTACTACGTCACACGCTACGGTTGCGTGTCTGTAACTGGCTGGATCCAGAGCTTTGTGTTGAATCCAAAACCTGGCATGCCTAAGACGATCAAGAAGATCACGAGTAAAGCTGTGTTGGCGACAAAGGATTGCAGTGGCAATTGTATGACTTTCTGCGGTGGCACCGACGGTGACCCAGCGGCGCCCTGGGAATTGCGCGCCGCCAGCCTTGTGCCGTAAGGTGGGTATGGAATCGCCTCTTTTGATGATCGCGGCAGTTCTGGTGGGATGGATAGGCGGCGGCCTGGTTAACTGGGCCGCCGATATTCTGCCTGGCATTGGCAGGCAGGATACGGCCTCGGCGCCTTCGCCACATTGGTTGCATCACTGGGCGCCGGCCTGGTCTACATCAAGCCGTCGTCAATTGCCGGTCATCTTGGCGAGCGTTGTGCTTGCCGTATTGATGGCCTGGCATTGGGGCTGGGGTGCGAAATTGATCATTGGGTGGCTGTACGCGGTCTTCCTGCTTGCTGTCATTGTCATTGATTTTGAGCATCACCGCGTCCTCAATGTGATGCTTGCGCCAGCGGCTGTTGCGACTGCAATCTTCAGCTTGCTACCATTTACGCCCGATCCGTTGCACGTTCTATTGGGTGGCGCGACCGGTTTTGGTGTGTTTTTGCTGTTAGCGGTGATAGGGCGTGGCGCCCTGGGAATGGGCGATGTAAAACTTGCCGGCGTGATCGGCTTGATGACCGGCTATCCCAATGTGCTATGGGCGCTCGTCATCGGTGCACTTGTCGGCGCCGGCGCAGCGCTTTTCCTTTTGTTCACCCGAAGAGCAACACGCAAGACAGCGATTGCGTATGCACCTTACCTGGCAATTGGCGCCTTTGTGATACTGTGGATGGGTTTATAAACTCCAGAAAGCGAGGCGATGACTGTGGTGCGCGTCGAAAATGTCAGCCGCAATTCGGAAGTGATTAGCAATGGGCGTATGGCCAACAACAGTTGGACGCGCCTGCGCGGGTTGATCGGGGTGCGTGATCTTCCTGAAGGGGAGGGGATTGTCATCGAGCCGTGTCATGGCGTTCATTGCATGTTTATGTCGATTCCAATCGACGTAATCTATGTCAACAAGCAACATCAGGTCGTGGCAATAGACAAGGCCATGCAACCCTGGGCCATCGGCAAGATTTATCGTAATAGCCATTATGTTGTTGAAGTCCCTGTTGGCACCATCGAACGAACCCACACCGAAGTTGGCGATCAACTGAAACTCGTTGTCAGTTAAGCCTGCCAGCCTGAACCATTCTCTCCACTGCGCGCCATTGCGCCTCCCCATGCGCACATCTTTACCATTGGTCAGACAAAGTATTTTGTTGCCAGCGACGCATTACTTGTTGCGCGTCAGAAATCTCTACGCAATATGAGTTGCGCGGTAATGCGCCGACCCAGTGGCAACCTGAAGACCAGTCATCCGGCTGGCAATGAGTCAGTTCATTGTCAGCCGCGTGTCGGTTGGATTGGAAGCCAGCCTACCCCTTCCCATACCCGGTCTATTGATAATGCCTTCAATCATTCAAGATGCGAGGGTGAAGACTGTGAGTTGTCTGGAGTTTTGTAACCAGAAGGAGTGAAGACTCTTGTGCCGCCGAACTGCCCGGCATGACAGTTCAGCTTTGGCTTTCTATTTTTCTTAATTCCATTTGACACAAGGCACAGGAGGCACTATGAACCAATTCTGGAACACAACCAAAACAACACTCTTGCTGGCGACGCTGACCGGTTTCTTTGTCCTGGTCGGTGGTGCGCTGGGTGGCGCCAACGGTATGGTGATTGCACTGCTGTTTGCCGTGACGATCAACATGGCGGCCTGGTGGTTCTCCGACAAGATGGCGCTCAAGATGAGCCGCGCCCGTGAAGTGACGCCAGCCGAGGCGCCCGAACTGCATCGCATGGTGGAAGTGTTGGCGCAGCGCGCCGGCATTCCCAAGCCCGGCGTCTACATCATCGATAGCCCGACGCCGAACGCCTTTGCCACCGGTCGTTCGCCGGCTAAGGGTGCTGTCGCTGTGACGACGGGCATCCTGCAGGTGTTGAGCCGGGACGAACTGGCCGGCGTCATGGCGCATGAGCTGGCGCACATCAAAAATCGTGACACACTCATCAGTAGCATCGCTGCGACGATTGCAGGCGCCATCAGCATGATCGCCGATATGGCGATGTGGAGCATGATCTTTGGCGGCGGTGATGAGGAAGAAGGCGGTGGCGCTGGCGGCTTTGTGATGTTGATCCTGGCGCCGATTGCTGCACTCATCATCCAGATGGCGATCTCGCGCTCACGCGAGTTCGTGGCAGATGCAGAGGGCGCCCGCATTTTGGGCGATCCGCAGCCGCTGGCGGATGCGCTGCGTAAGATCGAGATGAGTGTGAAGCAGCGTCCGATGGAAGTCTCACCGGCGACTTCGCATCTCTATATCATCAATCCGGTCTTTGGCGGGCTGGCAGGGTTATTCAGCACGCATCCCGCCACCGAGAAGCGTATCGCCAAACTCCAGGAATTGCGCGGTCAATTCAAGCCAGAGATGAGAGCCAGTCTGGCGTAAGCAACGTCATGCGCCAGGTGCGTTAATGGCTCGAATTCAGCAGTTGGTCGACGGTTGCCGCCAGTTCGACCAACTGCTTTTCTTGCGGTCGATTGGTCAGCCCAATCAACGTGGTGCGCACAGCGGCAAGCTGCGTTGGCGACAACGACGGCGAGAGACTCTCCAGCGCCAGCAGAAACTGATCGTCAGGCAGGTCGGGGAGAAGGGCATGTCGCCGCGCCAACCCTACTTTTAGCCGGTGATGATGATGTTGCGCCAGCGCCACGTGTTCGCCTGCACGTCGATGCAGGTTTGCCATCGCGCGCACGTATTCGGCCGCCTCACGCCCGCGTGTCTGCGCGACTGTCACCAGCGGTGGGCCGAGACGACGCCCCTCCAGGAGCAAAAAGCCACCCGTTACAAGGAGTGTAAAGAGCATTGCCCAGCCGGTGGGGGTGCGATACAGCCAGTCCTGCAGCGTGGCGATCTGCTCACCGACGCGACTAAAGCCAAAGAGGTGATAGGCGTCAAAAACGATCTTGCCCCCTGCGGGCGTCGTGCGCAACAATGCCGGCAACAGCTCGCCCTGCTGATATTCCGCCAGGTTGAGATTGGTCAGATCGACGCCCGGCGCCAGATGCCAGACCACCCCCTCGCCCACTGACTGGACTGCGACGACCGGCTTGCGGACGGCGTGTTCGATGAGCGTGACACGGTCGCTGTCGCCATCAGCGAGCGCCAATACCGGCACAGCTTGCGGCGCATCGCTCAGATCGAGCGTGACGCCGGGCGCAAACCATTCACGCGGATAGACGCGACGCCCCTCGGGCAACAACGGCTGCACCTGCACCTGTTCATTTTCGTAGCTCAGTTCCGACGCCACGCGCACGCCAAAAGCAGCGATTAGTTCGCGATCCTCACCGGCGGGACCAACCAGCACCAATGTTCCGCCTTGTTCCACCCATGCCCGCAGCATTGCCGCTTCGGCGGCGTTGTAGCTCAGCTGATTCGGATAGACAAAAAGCATGTCTGTGGCGGCGGGCAGCTCAAAACGTAGCCCACCTGTGCGTTGTACATCGTAACCGAGTTCGGTCAGCCATAACCGCAAACCGAGCAGTCCGGTAGGATGGCTGGCGTCCAGGTCGTAAGGGATCGGCTCCGGCGGCGGCGTAGTGAGGAGTGTGGCAAGCAGCAGGATCGCGACCAGCACTGTAATCGCGAGGGGTGTGGCGAGTGACTGCAGCCTGGTTGGGAATGGCATGCGCGAGGAGGTCAGTGGCGGCGTCATGCTGTCGGCTCCTGCACTGCTGCGCTGGAGGCGTGACGTTCTAGCTCATCGACGGTGGAACGATACTGCTCGAATGTCGTCTGATCAGGCTCGTGTACACCATACCAGACATCGTCAAAGACCTCCACCACCGCCGCCAAAGGCGTGTACACAGGATGCGTCGCTGGTGTGCGCGCCAGCACCTCGCGATTGGTGAGACTGGGGTCGCGTACGACGATGCGTCGCTCTTGCAGCGTCAATAACGCAGCATGATACAGTTGCCGCACCGCCGCGCGATAGTCGCCGTGTTGGGCCAGGCGCGCGGCGGCGGCGCGCGCCGCGATGGGTGTCATTGGTGTGTCGTCGCCCCGTCCTTCCACCTTGACGGCGTCACCAATAAAAGTGTGGAGCAGCGACCGCAGCCAGCGCGCCAACAGCGTGATCAGCAGAGCGCTGCCGACGATGACGACGCCCCAGCCGACGGCCTGCGCCAGCACGGTGCTAACTGGCGATGGTTCAATATCCGCTGCCGCACTGCCGGCCCACTGTTGGAAGAGATTTGTCAGCCAGCGTCGCAATTGATCGAGCCACGATTCTCGCTCCTGAAACGCCGGCCCGGCAAGGATGCTTTCCAGCACGGCGAGACGGTCGGCAGTTTGGTCGGCGTCAGCTGCGTCCAGTTGACGCTCCACAAGCTGGAGCCGTGCCCGCGCAGGCGCACCATTGAGCTCCGCCCCTTCCGTCCCCAGCAGAGGCGCCACCGTCACGCTTTCGCCGGAGATCAATTCCACCTGTGCGAAAGGGGCAAGCTGACGTCGGGCGGCGTCAGACGCAGTGGGGGCGTCGCGCAGCAAGCCTTCTGCTGCACGCACGGCGGCTGCATAATCTTCCAGCGAGGATGGGGCAGGCGTTTCATCCTGACCGTAGGCGACAGGCGACGCCGCCAGCGCCATAAGCAACACTAGCAGCATCGCCAGCCGCCACGCTGCATGGCTATATGCTTCCTTCATGGCAGGGGCAGCGTTGGCGGACGCACCGCCGTCTCCAGCGCACGGATGCGCATGTCCAGGTCGAAGTTTTCTTTGCGCACACGCAGATCGTAATAGACGAGCACCAGCGTCAACGCCAGAAAAGGATACCACAAAATGCTGACGAGATAGCTTAATCCGGTCAGCGCGCCGTTGACTGCTCCTAGCAGCTGCGTGGTTAGCAGAATGACGGCGAAGAACTGGAGCAGCGAAAGCGGCAGGCTGAGCACGACACTGTTGAGAATAAAGATCAGGAGCAACAAGCCGAAGATTCGCCAGAAACTTCCCTCGGTCAGGCGCCAGCTTCGCTGCAACGCCGCCACCGGCCCGCAGTGTTCGGTGAGAAGCACCACCGGCGCCACGAACCAGCGCGTTGTCAGAAAAGCGAGCGGCAGCAACATCACAAAGAGCAGGCCAAACACCAACGCCATGATCAGTAGAAAGGCGCCCACCGCTGCCAGATCGCTACCGCCGGCCAGCGTAGAGAGGCCGGCCAGTAAGCCCGCAAAGAGCAGCGCCACCAGGATGGCAACGACATAGATGACGATCAGAACGCCGACAGCGATCAGCGTCACAAGCAAAGACATTCCCACAAAGGCCCAGAAGCGAGTGAGGCCGGCGCGCACACTGGCGCCCACCGTCATCTCTCGCCCGTTGACGGTGGCATCCGCCTGCGCCAACGTCGCCAGAAAGGCCAGCGCCCCCAGGATCAACGCCAACCCTGCCACCAGCAGCGCCAGCCCAATCGTCGTGCCGCCAGTGAGAAGAATAGTTTCTTCGTTCATGGTGGGCGCATCCATCGCCCGGAAGAGCAAGTCGAAATAGCTGCTCATCGCTACGCCCAGCACGAGCGCCGAGAGCACGGCCAGCGGCACGAAAAAGATCGCTGCCGTCAGCACCAGCCTGCCAAAGCGGAGCCGATACAACCGAAAGACGCGGTCGAGCAGTTGGCCGATCCCAAGCGGTGTCTGAAAGGACGTTGCCTGCATGACGTTGGCTCCTTATGAAGATCGTCACTGCTCCGATCTGCAGTTATCCGCGCACTGTCATCTCCCGCAGTCGCGCCGGGTCGATGCGCACGGCAAGGGCGTCGCACACCTCCAGCCAGCCATCGACCAGCTGGAGTGGGCGATCTGTGATCTCCTCGCGCAACTTGAGAAAAAACGACAGTTCGGACGGGTGCTCAATCTCTGGACGGGCGGCGAAGATGGCGGCGCGCGCTGTGCCGATGGTGCTGCCCGCCTGTGAGCCGACCATGCCGCCCTTGCCAGCTGCACCGGCCAGCGCCAGCATTGCCAGCGATTCGGTGTAGCCGGTGCGCGGGGTCTTGATGTTGAGGATGTCGAAGGTGTCCAGTTCCAACTCGCGGTGTAGGTCGCGCAGGGTGAAGGCGCTGTCGTCGGCGATGATCGGCAAGATGCCTTGCGCCCGCAGCCTGGCGCGGGCGCGGATCTGCTCCACCGGCAATGGCTCCTCGCAATAGCGCAGCCCCAGTTCGCGCAGCGTGGCAAGGCGGTCGGCGGCGTTTTCCGTCAACATCGTCTCGTTGGCGTCGGCGTACAGCTCGACCGTATCGCCAAACATCGCTTGCAGATCATGAATGCGCGCAATGTCCTCGTTCCAATCGCGCCCGACCTTGACCTTGAGCACGCGCACTCCCTGCCCAACCACACGCTCTGCTTCGGCCAGCACCTCATCGCGCGCACCGATGCCGAGGATATAGCTGACGCGCACCCGTTGGCGTGTCGCGCCCAGTTGCTCCGCCAGCGATTGACCTGCACTTTGCGCCAATGCGGCGTGCACTGCTATGTCGATGGCGCCTTTCGCGGTGTGGTTGTTGCGAATTGCCGCCATCCGCGCCCAGGCAGTCGTGGCGGGTTGACCAAGCAAGCGCGGCGCCAGCTCATCGCGCACAATGGCTGTGATCGTAGCGGCAGTCTCACCATAGATCGTGGGGCGGGGCGGCGCCTCGGCCACGCCGCTGCTGCCGTCGCTGAGGGTGACCGTCACCAGTACATGGCGCGCTTCCGCCAGGCTGCTTTGGCTGCCCCAGCGCAGCTCCCCGACCATCGGCAGGCGAAATTCGGTGGTTTCAATAGCAGCAATTGAGTGTGCAACCATTTAAGATGTTCGCAAGAAATCTAGAATTTTCAGGGCGACCGTCTGCGGTGCGTCGGCGACGGTGTCGACAACCAGCGTGCGCGCTGGCGCAAGGGCTTCCAGCGCCGCGCGCGTGGCTGCCGGGTCATAGTGGCGTCGCTCCTCCACGACGATGCTGAGCGCTTTGCGTAGATCGTCGGCGGTGGCCTCGCCTGTGCTGACCAGGTCGGCCAGGATGTGCTGTTCTTCCGGCGTGAACAGGGCTTCGGCGCCCTCGACGTCCAGATCGACAAAACGTTGCAGCTCATGCACGGCGTGCGTGCTGGCGCGCGCTGCAATCACGTCGAAGGGATCCTGGCGATCCATCAGCCGGATGACGCGCACGACGTCGGGCGCGTCGAGCACGACGAAGCGCGCGCGTGGCAACGTCTGCGCGGCGTACGTCACCTCATTTTCGCCGCGCAGACCGTCGAAGAGCAACAAGCCCGGCGTCTGCGTGACATCCACCAGCAGCATGTTCAGCGCCTCGCCCATGCCGCCAGGGTGTTGTTCGCGATAGGCGCGTGTCAGGGCAAAGCGCTGGGTGCGATCTGTGACCGGCGCCAATGGCGCGCCGCTGGTAGCCAGCATCGTCGGGATGATGAGTCGATCGGTCAGCACGCGGCGGTCGGGCAGAGCATGATAGGCCAGGCCGGTATGTTGCAGCGCCGCCAGCGTCGTGCTTTTGCCCACCCCGGTCACACCGACAAGCACCAGCAGCGGGCGCGCCGCCAGTGGCTGCCACGCCGCCGAGGGCGCTACACCATAACCTACATCAGATTGAAGCAATGTGAATGTGGCTGCGCTCATGCATCCTCGCTTCATTTCCCATGCGCAATCCGCTCTCCAAATCTTCCGACAGCGCTACGCTTCTGTCACCACGACCTTGATCATCTTGTCGCCCTGGCGGATTGCGTTGACGACATCCATGCTGCTGGTGACCTTGCCAAAGACGGTGTGTTTTCCGTCCAGGTGGGGTTGCGGCGAATGGGTGATGAAGAACTGGCTGCCGTTGGTGTTGGGGCCGGCGTTTGCCATCGAAATGACGCCGGTCTCGTGTTTGAGCGGGTTGCCTTTCACTTCATCCTCGAACTTGTAGCCAGGGCCGCCGCGCCCGGTGCCGGTTGGGTCGCCACCCTGGATCACGAAGTCGGGAATGACGCGGTGAAAGGTCACGCCGTCGTAGTAGCCCTCGCGCGCCAGAAAGACAAAGTTGTTGACGGTTTTGGGCGCGTGCTCGGGATAGAGTTCGAGCACAATCGGGCCGCGGATGGTTTCCAGCGTCACCTTGTAAGTTTTCTTCACATCGATCTGCATGGCCGGGGGGGTGTTCCATTGTTTGGCTGACATGGTTTGTTCCTTTTCACGAATAGTTTGCATAGTTGCTGGTGCAGTGTAGCAGAGGCGCGGGGCTTGGACAATTTAGCTGGTGAGTGTTCCGACGTGTGAGGACGCGTAGTTACACAGAGCCTGGGTGCATGTCGTCTGCGCACTACTGCATCTCTGCAACCTGGCGTCAAAGGCGGCAATATTCAAATCGTCTCTGACTGGATAGGCGCAACGCCTGTGGTCGCGCCTCGGAATCCTGACGCAGTGGTATAATCTTGGTAGTGGAGCAGTTGATGAGATTCGCGCATGGGAGACTACCGTCCCGGAAGCCCGGAGCTTTCGAGATGGCGGCGAACGGCGTAATGTCTACATCAATTCGACGCCCGGTTGGTGCTTGATCCAGAGGAGTCACCATGCATGAAGAACAACGGCGACGCGCTACAGCGCTGTTGCAATCCCGCCAGATCGACGCTGCGCTCTTTGCCAGTCCAGCCAGTGTGACCTGGCTCACCGGCTTTGCACCGCCGCCCCAAACGGGGCCACACCCTTTTGCAGGTGCACCACCGCTGGTGTGGTGGGACGGTGAGCGTTTCACACTGCTTGTCGTCGATGGGTTGGCGGCGGCGGCAGCGCCCTTTGCCACCGCATCCGATGGTCGTGTGTTGACCTACCTGGGCTACACGATCGACGCGCCCATTGACGGGGCGCGTCACCTGCGCATGTTGCTGGAATCACTGTGGGCGGAAGCCGGCGGCGTCAGGCGTATCCGGCGCGTGGGGGTGGAAGGCTGGGCGTTGCCCGCTGCCGTTGGCGGCGTGCTGGCCGCCAAGATTGGCGGCGACTGGGTGACGATAGATCACTGGCTGCACCTGCTGCGCATGGTGAAGACCGATGAGGAAGTGGCAAAACTGCGCGCCAACTTCCGGCTGACAGACATCGCGCACGCCGCTGCGCGCCGCGCGGTCGGCGTCGGCGCCCGCGAGATCGATGTCTGGCTGGCCGCCAGGAGCGCCGTCGAAGCCGCCGCTGGACAGCGTGTGCCGATGGGCAACGATTGTGTGGTCGGGTATCGCCAGGAGAACATTGGCGGCTGGCCGCTCGATTATGCACTGCGTCCTGGCGATTCGCTGATCGTTGACCTGAGTACAATCTTGCACGGCTACTGGAGCGATAGCTGCGCCACCTATGTTGCCGGTGAAGTCAGCGCGCGACAGCAGGCCATCCACACAATTGTGAGCCAGGCGTTGGCGCTGGGGGCCAGCCTGCTGCGACCTGGCGCCGTCACCGGCGACATCGACCGTCGTCTCCGTCAATTCATCGCCGACGCCGGCTATCCTGTTTATCCACATCACACCGGGCACGGTGTGGGCGTCACCGGGCATGAGGCGCCGCGCATCGTGCCCTACGGTCAGGATGTCCTGGCGCCAGGCATGGTGATTCTGCTCGAGCCGGGCATCTATTTCCCCGGTGAAACCGGTGTGCGGCTGGAGGATGCTTTTCTGATCACCGACGATGGCGCCCTCCAGTTGACTACGCACGATAAAGCGTTGCCGTAGAGACTGTTTGAAAAGGATAGAAGTTTGACGCAAAGACGCGGCGACGCAGAGGTTCGCAGAGGAGTTGCATAGCTGGCTACAGATGCGCATTTGTATCATCCAGTCGCTTGAAAGGAGTTCATCATGCGTGAGGTTGTTTTCTCCGAGCAGGCGGTGATCCCATCGTCGCCTTATTCGCAGGGCATTATAGCAACAGGGCGCACGCTTTATGTGTCGGGTCAGGGGTCGTTCGATCCCATTACCAACCAATTTCAGCCGGGTGATTTTCGCGCCCAGGCGGAGCGCACCTTTCGCAATGTACAGTTGATTTTGGAAGCCGCCGGCGCCACATGGCAGAACGTGGTCAAAGTCAACGTCTATCTCGCAAACGCGCTTGATTTTGCCGAAATGAACGAGGTCTATCGTCAGATGGTGAGTGCGCCCTATCCAGCGCGCACGACGGTGCAGGTTGGGCTGGTTGGGCAGATGCTGATCGAGGTGGATTGCATCGCCGTGCTGCCTGACGAACGTTGACGGGCTGTTAACCATGTCATAACAGTGCTGATCTCCGCCGTTCACCTGCACAGGATAGTCTGTACATGAATTTGATGATGACAAAGTCATGCGCAGCTTTGTCGCGAGTGGTGGAGTGCTTACATGCGAAGATTGTGAGACGATCACACACCAATCGATATTCTATCCTGGAGGAGAAGGCGTCCGGCATGAGAAGATTGCTGGCTGCGTTCTCTCCTCGCTATTGGGGGGCGACCGACTGCCAGGGTGCACTTCAACTTAGGGTGGGTTGTTGCGGGTCGCCGATCCCGGCTCAATTGAACTGCCGGTCACGTCAGAGGCGATCACCTACACTACAAACTCCCATCCTCTTCAATGTGAAACGGACGCCGTTGACCAGCACGGTTTGACATACACTTTCAATGTGGGGACAATGGCAAGCAGGTGCTGTCTTTGCGCACCATCCACTCTACCGTCATCCCATATTGAGGCTGGGAAGAGGCGTCCCGCCCAAAGACAAAACAAGCAAGGAGATTGGGTATGTCACATCTGATCGTGATCGCATTTGATGGCGCTGACGAGGCTGAAAAGGTGCGCGCCGGGCTGCGGACACAGCAAAAAGAGGGGCTGGTCGCGCTTGACGACGCTGCTATCGTCAGTCGCGATGCAGAGGGCAAGTTGAGCGTCAAGAATGAAGTGAGCCGCGCCACGATGATGGGCACGGGCATCGGCGCGTTGTTGGGGTTGTTGCTTGGCGGCCTCTTTTTCCCGCTGACCGGGCTGGCAATTGGCGCGCTGGGTGGAGCAGGCGTGGGCGCACTGACAAAGATGGGTGTTGACGGCAAATTCGTCAAAGAAGTCAAGGAAAGCCTGCAGCCCAATACCTCGGCGCTCTTTATCATCGTGCGCAGCGCTGACCCAACGGCGGTGCTGGGGCTGCTGCGCAACTATAAAGGGCGCGTACTCCAGACCACCCTCGATTCCGAGGCAGAAGAGAATTTGCGACGTGCGTTGAGTGACGAAGGCGAAACGCTCTAATCGATCGAGGTCACGGTGGCCGCAGCGCTTCGCGTGTTGCGGCGGCAGTTGCGCATTTGCGTTATCACAGAGTCGATCACGGAGTCGGTTTTCCCGGCGCCATCGGGCAAGATGCCATGCACGTTCGCAAGATCTTCGCTCTCTTTGTCCAGACGTTTTGGGGGTGGCGGATGCGTCGGGCGCCTGTCTATGCGGCAGCAATTGCGTACTCGACGCTCTTTTCGCTGGCGCCACTGCTGATCCTTTCTGTGAATCTGGCTTCCCTGACATTGAACTCCGCCACGGTGGAAGCTCGCATCGTGGCGGCCATCGAGCGGCAGGTCGGCCCTGATGTAGCGCAGTTGACGCAAGAGATACTGAGCGCGCGCCTGCAGATTCGCCCGAATGGCGCCGCCGCGCTGCTGAGCATTGGCCTGTTGCTCTTTGGGGCGTCCGGCGTCTTCAACCAGCTGCGCAACGCCCTGAATGCCATGTGGCTGATCGAGGCGCGCCCGCCTGACATCACCCGCAGCCTGCTGACCACCGGCAAAAACTACCTGACGTCGATCCTGGCGGCTTTGCTGTTGGGGCTGGCGCCGATCATGTTGCTTTTTGCCAGCGCGTTTGTAGCGTCACTTCCGGCGGCTGCCTTGCTCGGCGTCTATCGCACTGGTTGGTTGACAACAGTGCTCCAGGTATTGGCGTCGCCGGCGGTCTTCTTTGTTCTGTTCTGCCTGGTGTTGCGCTATCTACCCCAGGCTACGGCGCCCTGGCGCGCTATCTGGCCCGGCGCTTTGCTGTCTGCGATTGCCTACTGGATCGGCGGCGCCGTGCTCGGCTATTATGTCCAAAATGCGGCCATTCGCTCGATCTACGGCGCGGCCGGTTCAGCGCTGGCGCTGTTAATCTGGGCGTACTATTCCGCCTTCATTTTTCTCTACGGCGCTAGATTCGTCTACAGCGTGGCGCAAAGTTATCGTCTTCCGATTGTCCCGGACAACGGGGCAGTTTTCGTTCAGATTACAGCCGGTGAGACGCCGGCGTACAAAGCATGAGGAGGGCGCTATGAAACAAGGAGTCAAACAATCGGTGGATCAACTCAAACCCTGGCGCAAGACAACGGCGTGGTGGGTGCTCTTGATCGAAGGCATCGTCGGCGCAGGGTTGGGCGTTGCGTTGCTGCTATGGCCGGCTGACGCCCAGGGGTGGACGTTGCTCTTTCTGGCGATTGTGCTGGCGGTGCAGGGGCTGTTGGCGCTGCTTGGCCTTTTGCGCGGAAAGCGGCGGGGCAACTTTGCGCTGATTCGCGGCGCCATCAGCCTGATCGTCGGCATGGTCGTGATCCTGATGGCGATCTTCACCGTTGGCGATCGGCTCATGGCTGCCTGGCTGCTGGCGGCTGGTTTGCTGGCCGCAGGCGTGTTGACAATCGTGGCGCCCTTTTTCGAGGGAGACGTTGGCGTCAAACGCGGCGACTTGTTGATGACGGCCTTCTTGCTGATCCTGGGCGGGCTGCTCACCTACAACATCGTCACAGGCGTCGATGTGCTCCAGATTCTGGCCTGGACGCTGATTGTGTTCGGCGCCGCGTTGATTGTCTTTGGCATCCTTGCCCGCAGTCGCGCTGATGTCGCAGAGGCTTAATGGAGGCGAGGGTCGAGCTGAAGATTGTCTATCCCTGAGGCAAGGACGCAACGGCGCAGAGTAAAGGTGTTCTGCAACCAGGGCGCGTTGCAAGGGGTGACGTCAGGTGTGGCGCGTGTTGGGATATGGGTGGGCTGTACACCTTCCCGGAAGCGCTGAGTTTCTGGGAAGGTGTGAGTTTCTGGAAAGGCGTAACGGCAGCGTCGCCGCTGGCGATGTGGGTCAGGGTGTGCCTGACTCGGCGGGCGGAGCGCTGGCAGTTGGCGTCGTGAAAGCGGCGGCGCTGCTACGCGCAGGCGTTGGCGTGGACGGCAGTTGCCCGAAGAGCGCCATCACTGTGCGTCGGTAGCCTGCCACGCGGCTGCTCGTCTGGATCACAGGCGTGACCACATTTTCGCTCATGAAGGCCGTTGTGCCGCGCACGGTGGCGATCGTCTCTTTCGTGTCAAGGATCATCGGCTTCAGTTCACTTTGCACCAGTTTCGTCAGCCGCCAGATCTGCCAGATCAAAATGCCCAGCAGCACCCACACGACGATGCTGGTCAGCGCCAGAAAAATGATCAGGATGTCGCGTACAACGCCAACCACGCTCTACTCCTTTGCTGAAAATTTATGCACGGATGCCCACAAACTGCATCCACCTCAATCTGCCACATTGCGTTATGCGACGGTGACGGCTTGTTCGACTTGTTCGGCAAAGATTGCCTCGGCGATCTCGCTGCGGGCGATGACGCCGCCGCCCAGACAGAGATCGCCATCATAGAAGACCGCCCCCTGCCCCGGCGTGATGTCGCGCAAGGGTGCAGCGAAGTGCACGGCGACGCGATCATCCGCCAGCGGGAAAAGGGTGCAATCCACCGCCTGCGCCTTGTAGCGAATTTTGCACTGTGCGCGCGTCCCGGCAGGCGGCGCCGCGTCTAACGTCCAGTTGACGCGCTCCGCCAACAGTCGGTCGCGCCCCAACTCCGCCGCCGGCCCCACCACCAGCGTGTTGTGGGGGTAGTCCAGCTCGATCACGAAATATGGTTCAGGCGTGCCGGCGATCCCCAGGCCTTTGCGCTGCCCGATGGTGTAGCCTGGCAACCCGCTGTGCTCGCCATAGACGCGCCCACGCCGATCCACGATCGGGCCGGGGCGCATCGCCTCCGCCGCCCAGTCGCGCAGAAAACGGCGATAGTCGTCGTCGAAGATGAAGCACAGATCCATCGAATCGTGCTTGGAGGCAATCGGCAGGCCGCGTGCAGCGGCGATGCGGCGCACCTCCGGCTTGGGGAAATCGCCCACCGGGAAGAGCACATCGTTCAATTCCGCCTGCCCCAGCACGCTGAGTACATAACTCTGGTCCTTGGCGTCGTCTACTCCTTTGAGCAGGTGCACTTTGCCGTCGGCGCCGCGATGCAGCCGGGCGTAATGCCCCGTTGCCAGATAATCGGCGCCAAGCCGCCGGGCATAGTTGAGCAAATAGTCGAAGCGGATGTGCCGGTTGCACTCGATGCACGGGTTGGGCGTCACGCCGTGGCTGTAGCCATCGATAAAGAAATCGACCACCTTCTGCTTGAAAGGCTGCTCGACGTTGATCAGGTAAAAGGGGATGCCCAACGCATCGGCTACGCGGCGCGCATCGTGGACGCTCTCCAGACTGCAACACTTGTTGGTCGAGCCTTCGCCCGCGCCCACCTCCGCCCAAAGGCGCAT
The DNA here is from genome assembly GCA_002391565.1 of Anaerolineales bacterium UBA3905. Lineage (GTDB taxonomy): Bacteria > Chloroflexota > Anaerolineae > Caldilineales > Caldilineaceae > Caldilinea. The sequence continues at coordinate 3,179 of DGFH01000242.1, read as the reverse complement.
CATCACGCCGATGCAGTTGTAGCCTTGCTCCACCAGCAGCGCCGCCGCCACGGACGAATCCACTCCGCCCGACATGGCGACGACGACAGTGGTCTCGGCAGGCGCTTTAGCGTGTTTCATGCTACTCATGCCTGCATCTTATCACGGTTCGATGAAAATCCTCATCTCCACCGCTCGCGTGCGTCCATCTTCAGTGTTTACGCGCCCGCGCAGCAGGTACGGCTCACCGTAACGCACCGGTTCGCCGGACGGCCACGCGTCGCCGTTGTCGCCAAAATCCCAGATGTTGCAAGCCGGCTCGCCGCCTGCGAACGCACAGTAGGCGGCGCGATTCTCCGTGCGTTGATAGACCTCGCGCCCGTCTGGGTCAAGGATGCGCAGATCGACATTGCGGATGCCGTCGCCGTCGTCGAAGCCGCGATTGGGGTCATACGCCACAACCTGGAAGACGAGCGCACCGTAGACGGTGCTATCGGCGTAACCGGGGCCGGTCTGCGCAATGTAGGCTTCCAGGTCGGCGCGCGCAGCGCCGGCGTCGCCACAGCGCGGCAAGTCGGGATGATCGATGGTGAAGGGGCTGCTCCAGGTTGCCAAATCGCCGTTGTCGAGGAAGATGTCGGCGAAGATGGTGTAGTCGCCGTTGCAGATTTCCCGGTTCGTATCCGGCCACCGGGTGCCACGCCGAATCTCCACTACATTGCAGGCCGGTTCCCCGCCGCCAAATGCGCAGTAGCCGTAGGTGCGTTCGGTGCGCGTGTAGAACTCGTCGCCCAATCCATCCTGAATGCGAAAATCGACGTGGTCGATGCGTCGGTTATTGGGTGTGCGGTCAATTTCGGCGCGGAAGAAGATGCGGTCGCGGAAGACGGCGTTGCCGCTGCTGACATTTCCGATGCCAAGTCCGGTGACCAGCGCGCCGTTCCATCCGCCGCCGCCCGGCCCTCCTCCTGGCAGCACGACCAATGGAGGCAAGGTTGGGTTTGGTGTGAGTGGCGGCCCCGGAATCACCACGATCGGCGGCAACGTGGGTGTGGGCGTCGCCGTCGGTGCGGGCGTGGGCGTCG
>DGFH01000242.1:0-1981 GCA_002391565.1 Anaerolineales bacterium UBA3905 | reverse complement strand
GTCGGTGCGGGCGTGGGCGTCGGCGGCAAAATGCCGACCGGCAGCGTCGTCAGATCGATGGTGCACGAAATGAACTGGGCGCCGGCTGCAACCCAGCCGCGCAGTCCGTTCGGCAGCGTCTGCACCTCGACCCAGCTCGCATCGAGGTTGCGCGCCAGCGGGCGCAACTGCGTGTTGAAGCGCACCATCCCCAGCGGCGCAAAGACTGTGCCCGGCCCACTGCGCACATTGAGGTTCGGGTTGGCGCGCACAACGCAGAGCGGTGCGATCGTCGGCGCAGCGCGCGCGGGCGTCGCCGACGCCGTGCCACGCGCAGGGGTGGGGGCAACGTTCGCGGTGGCGTCTGCATGGAGCACCAGCGTGTATGCGCCACGATCGCTGCGCCGCTCGCCCGCCACCAGCACCAGGTAGACGCCGGTCGCTGGGAATGCGACTGTGGCGCTGCTGGTCTGGTCATCAGGGTTGGCGCCTTCGGCCAGCGTCTCTGCTGTCGCCGGGTCGAAAATTTCGACGTAGGGTGTAAAGGCTGTGCTACTGAGCGTCGCCGTCACGATAGCGCCTGCGCAGCCGCGCAGCACCCACGCTGCTCCGGCGCTTGACCGCACCGCACCGGTGACGATGACGCCGGAGGTCAACACACCGTCGAAGGCCAGTTCATCCGGCGCGGCGTCGCCAAAGTCGGCGCCAATGACGTAGGCGCCGCGATCGCTGCGTCGCTCGCCGGCAGCCACGACGGTGTAGCGTCCGTCCGTTTTGGCCTCGATGACGGCCTGCGCCTGTGCGCCATCCTCCGACGCCGCCTCTACGAGCGGCGCGGCGACGGCGTCGGTGTAGACAGTCAAAAAGGGCGTAAATGCATCGCTCTGCATCGTCACCGTGATGCGATCGCCGGCACACGCTTCGATCTGCCACTCCTCACCCGCGGAGGTGGTCATGCGGCTTGTTGGGGTTCCCAACGGCGGCAGCGGTGCGATCGGCTGCGCCAGGGCGGACGGTGCAATCCACCACAGCGTCGCCAGCGTCAGCGCCACGCCGAACATCAGCCCGATCCCGATTAACTTCCGTGCGTTCATGGCGTCACCTCCAATGTGTCGCTCAACACCTGCCGCGTTTCCAGGGCGAAGGGGGCGCAGCTGCAGCCCAGCACCCGCTGCTGGAACAGGACATTGCCCGCCGTGCGCTCGCGTAGCGCCAGACATGCATCATAGTGCTCGATAGTGGCGCGCAGCCAGGCGATTTGTTCGTCCTGGGCCGCCGTGCGCGCGACGACGTCGGTCGCCTGGTCGCGACGCATGGCGGCGAGATGAGCGCGCAGTCGCGTCACCGTGCCCAGGCTAACCTGAGTCCAGGCGTAGTAAACGGGATCGTCCTCCGGCGAGTATGCAGCCAGCGCCTGTTCTAGCACCACCTCGGCTTCTTGTAAGGGCGCTTCGGCGCCGGCCGGATCACCTTGCAGCAGCTGCAAGGTCGCACGGCTGCGAAACGCCAGCCCCAGGGCCATGCGTGCGCGGGCAGCAAGGGGCGACGCCTGGGCATCGGCCAGCGTCACAGCCTGCTGCAACAACCGGATCGCCTCTTCGCTGTCGGCAATGGCGGTGGGCAGGTCGGGCGACGAATTTTCTACGTTCGCCAGGGAGATGCACTGCTCCATTCCGGCGGGCACGGGCTGGGTGCGATAGGGGAACAATTGAGCCCGGTCGATGTAGACGCTGCCCAGACTGGTCAACGCCGGGATCAGGTCAGGGTCGAGCGCCAATGCCTGGTTCAGCGCCGTCGTGGCTGCATCGAAGGCACGCGACACCCGCGCCAGCTCGCCGAGAACCAGGTAAAAGATCGCCTTGCCGCTGTCGGCGGGCCAGGCGGCGACCGCCGGTTCTGCCGCCTGTAAAATGGCCAGTCCGCGCTCTGGGCGATTCGCCAGGGCGTAGGAGAGCGCCTGCGTCATCCAGAAGAGGGTGCGGCTGCGCGGCGCCAGCGCCTC
>DGFH01000244.1:4195-17184 GCA_002391565.1 Anaerolineales bacterium UBA3905 | reverse complement strand
CACTGGATGTTGATCGGGCGGCGGTTAAGCAGCCTGCAGCCGTCAACTACTCGCTGAACAGGTCGTTCACTGCTACGATTACATCGGCGAAGGCTTGCGGGGCGATTGCGCGTCCGGGCAGAATCTTAAGCATGGTGGTGTAGCCCGCTGTTGATGGGTCGCGATAGACCTCGATCCAGCGGTCGATCAGGTTGATGATCCAGGTTTCGGCAATGCCTGCCCGCGCGTAGAGCGGCATCTTGACCGTGCGGTCGTAGGCCAGGCTGCTGTCGGCCACTTCAATGATGAGCAGAATGTCGGTGGGTTGTGGCAATGAGCGTTTGTAGTAATCTCTGCGCGGTTTCGACAAGACAACATCTGGCTCTGGCTCGGAGTGATCGTCAAGATGAATTGGCCCCTGCACCTTCACCACGGCGCGTCTGGCAAGCTGGCTGACCAGGATTTCGTTCAATTGATCAACGACGCCGCTATGCTCAGAACCAATTGGGGACATGGTGACTAACCCTCCTTCAATCAATTCGATGCGCTCATCTTCACCAAAAATGCCGCGCTCGATCATCTGATGATAGCGATCGCTGGATAGTCGAAAGCGCTCATACTCTGCAACCGGCGGCGCCGCAACGGCAACTGTCATGGGAAATCTCCTTTCGCTTCCACAATCGGCGCTGTAGGGTTCGCGCCTGTCTGCATGGGAGTATACCACAGCGGTTGCGACAACTCTCCATGGGGGGCAGGCGCGTCCTTGTACAGGGGGTGTACTTCATGTTGGGGCACACAGCCTTCGATTCAAATCGAGGCTGAAAGCTGAAGTCGGCTCAAGCCGACTGGACGCTGCCACGCCAGTCCACTTGAGTGGACTTGAGCTATCAGCCGGTGAATTGATTCACCGGTGCGGCGCAATTTGCCCCAAATGTGAAGTAGACCCTGGTGCTCCGAGACGCCTGACCTTTGGGCCAGCGTTCCGTCACGCCGGAGGCGATGACTTACGGCTGCTTCCGACGCCTCACAGAGTCATTACAGCGCACAGGCCGGCGGGGTGCGCCGGAGGCGAGGATTTGCGAAGGCGCACAACGATGTTCTTGCCATGCAGATTGTGTAGTGGACTGGCGCAGTTGCACAACCGCCGACTTGATCCTATGATCGTCAAAATCAGCGTACTGATTGCCATCACTTCATCAGACAGGCTCATCATCTCACGAAAGGTTACGTCATGGATATCAAGTTGGACTCTCGGATTGACCGCTTGCATACGCCGGGCATCATCGACATGCATTTCGACCTTCCCCTCGACTTATATGACCGGCGCGGCCAGCATGGGTTGCTGCGCGATGAATTTGTGCCCGAACTGCGCGCGGGCGGCGTCAGTCTGGTTGGCGCGGCAATCTTTATTGAGGACAAGGACTTGCCGGAGATGGGATTGCGGGTGGCGCTCGACCAGGTTGCCCGCCTCTATGAAGAGGTGGCGCTTGCCGCTGACGACGTGAGCATCTGCCGCACCTTCGCCGAGATCGAAGCTGCACGCCGCGCCGGCAAGATCGGCGTGCTGATCACGATGGAGGGCGTCGAGCCGCTGGGTATGGATTTGCACCTGCTGCGCGCATTCTATGAGCTGGGTGTGCGCAGCGTCGGGTTGACGCATGCGCGGCGCAATGCAGCGGGCGACGGCGGCCTCTTTGCTTCGTCTGGGTCGTCGCCCGCCGGGCTGAGTCGCTTTGGCAAGGCGGTTGTCAAGGAGTGCCAGCGGCTGGGCATCCTGCTTGACCTGGCGCATCTCAATGCCGCCGGCATCGATGACGTGCTGTCCCTGACCGACGGGCCGCTGATTATTTCCCACACAAATCCGCGCCACTTTCATGACATCGAGCGCAACAGCAGCGACGCCCACATCCGCGCCGTAGGGGAACGCGGCGGCGTGATCGGCATCAATGCTGTTTTGCTCAGCGCACACAAGGAGAAGGCGACGCTCGATCACTATGTCGATCACATCGCTTACGTCGCCGACCTGGCCGGCATTGACGCGGTCGGCATTGGCTTCGACTTTATCGAGTTTCTCTTCCGTCATTGGACGCCTGAACAGCAGGCTGCTCTTTCCGCCAACATGATCGAGGCGCACCAGGCGCCCGGCCTCAGTAATCACAGCCATGCACGCAACCTGACGCACCAGCTCATCGTACGCGGCTTTCACGACGATGAGATCGAGAAAATTCTATATGGCAACTGGCTGCGGGTGCTGCGGCAGGTCATTGGGTGAAGCCTGCAACGAGGCGGAAAGTGGTTTCTGGCCTGTTGTTCACTGACCGCTGGGGTAGCTGCGTGATCTTCCCGGAAACTCTAAAGCTTCCGGGAAGATTGCGACAGACCTTGCGTGACATGGCAAGATTAAGTAGTTCAAGCCCTGGTCGGAACACAGCGCGCGACAACCTGTGCGCTGGCGCCGCTGCGCCACCACTGGCGCACATCATCAGCAGCGAGCGGCCCGCCGTGCCCCACGAAGAGCCGTCGGTGCTGCGCAGCAAGGATGGTCTCCATGCTGGCATGCAATTGCGCAAAGTCCTGCACGTAGTAATGAAGCTGTGGACGTGATGCAGACAGCGCTCCGCCCAACCGCCCGCCCATCAGCAGGTCGCCAACAATGGCGTCACCACTGTCGAACAAGAGCGAGATCGAGCCGGGCGTATGTCCTGGCGTGGGGATCACACGGCCAGCGACGCCATAAGGCGTTAGATCGAGCGCACCGTCAAAGATCAACGACGCTGCCACGGGTGGAAAGGGCTTGTCGACAAACGGCGTAATCAGGCGCGCTTCCAGCCCGGTCAGCGCGCCCAGCACGTTGCGCCCCGATCTGGTCATGGCATCGTCGGCGCGATGCAACGCTAGCGGCGCGCCGCTAGCCGCCGCCAGTTCGTTGGCTGCACCAACATGGTCGCCGTGCCCGTGCGTCAGCAGGATCAACCTCAGGTCGGCGGGCGTCACGCCAGCCCGACGCAGCGCTTGCAGGATGCGGTTGGCGTCGCCGGGAGCGCCAGTATCGACCAGGATCGCACATTCGCCCTGCACCAGATAGGCATTGGCAAGCGGCAGTCTGATCCTGGTAATTGTGATTGGTGCAGGCATCGTGATCTCCTCTATCGGTCAGACTGATTGTTGAGTCTGGCGGCGGCTAGGGCTGGCGATGATGATCAACACGGCGCCGGCCATCGCTGCGCACAAGAGCGTCGCCGCTGTCAGCGTCATGCCGTCGGGCGTCAGCAACGGCTGCGCGCGCAGCGCCTGCCAGATCAGCAGCATGGTCAGGCCGAAGTAGCCAAGACCCGCCGTCCAGATCAGCGCGACGCGGCGTCGGGTGCTCAAGCGTTGCGTTGTCCACGCCCGCGTCAGCAGAAAGGCCAGGAAGGGCAACACCTGCAAACCGTGCAACCCGACAAAGTGGCCGACGCGCAGGTCGCCGCCGGTGGTGCTCCAACCCAGGAAGGGCAGCCCCGGCCCGCCGTCATCGACGCCGACGCTGTGCGCGCCTGCGATCGTGATCGGCTGTCCTGCTTGCGCCGCCGCCAGCGAGGTGGGCGGCAGGTTGGCCGTAGTCATCAGCACACCGGGCGCCATCCCCGCCAGCGAGATGATTAGCCCCCAGCGGATGCCCCACGCCACCACCGGGTCGGACAGGCGCTGAAGACCAAGCACGACCGCCAGCACAAAATTCGCCACCGCCAGCGCCATGATGAACATCCCCATGATGCTAAAGACGGCGCTGTCGAAGGCTGTGGCAACGTTAAAGTGACTGGCTGTGTTGCGCAACACCTGCAGCGTAATCAGCACCGTCTCGACTATCAGCGCCACGCCGGTGATAGTGGCGAGCCACTGCACGAGCCGTGCACGTCCGCGCACGAAGGTTAACAGCCACAAAAAGGTGGCGCCGTAGATCGCGCCGGAGAGGGCGAACTTCAGCGGCTTGATCCAGCCATTTACACCACCGATCACCCGCGGATCGGCGAACATCGCCAGCAGCAACAGCGGCGTCAGCGCCAGGTGCAAGATCACAGCCAGGGTGAGTGGGCGGTTGAAGCGCCAGGCGCGCTGCAGCAGCGTCCCGTCTGGTGCAGGTGTAGCGAGGTGGGGCGTCATCGGTTGCGTTGTCATGATGATTTCCTCCAGATTGCTCGAAAGCTTTTACAGTTTTGTATGCTACCTTTGCGAAGTTCTGCGTTTCTGCGATCTGACGTTACGCCTGGTCATATTCCAACTACGAACTGCTGTTGAACTATGATCTGAAATCGAATAATGTTCGGTAATGGCGCAAAAAAGACCCGAAGCAGCGTGCGTCGGGCAACCGCGACGATTTATTGAGCGGCGATGCCAGCCTGCAACACCTCCAGAGAGCGGCGATACGCGCCCAGGTTAGGCGGCTGGTTGCGCATGATCGTCACCGCCAGCATCGCCATGCCGTGCACCATCTGCCAGCAGGTGACCGCCATCGCCAACACGTCGTAGTCGGGGCGTGGGGTGAAAATGCCTGCCTCGACGCAGCGCTGCACGGCGTCGTAGAGCACCATGAACGCCGGGCTTTGACGCAGCATGGCCTCCACCGGCATGGGGTGCGGTGCTGCCAGCGGGGCGTTGGTGAACATGAGCAGAAAGGCGTCGGTGTTTTCGAGGGCAAACCGCACGTAGTTGACGCCGCACTCGCGCAGGTAGTCGGCGGGTGGCAAGGTTGGGTCGGTGCTGCGCAGCGCCTGCGTCAACTGGTCGAACGCGTCATCGCACACGGCGGCAATGATCTCGTCCTTGCCGCCATAGTACTCGTACAGACCGGCCGGGCTGTAATCAATGCGCTCGGCGATAGCGCGCATCGAGAGCGCCGCCACGCCTTCGCGGCTGATGATCTCCCGCGCAGCGTCGAGGATAGCCTGTTGGGTGCGTTGGTGGCGCCGTGTGCGCGGCGAGGATGCGTCGATCATTGAAAATTCCGTTCTTTTTCCGAATGATGTTCGGATTTTATTGTGTGTTTGGAGTTTTGTCAAGAGCGAATTTGGGGGTGTGAGACCTGTTTTCAGCACCCCCACAAACTCACGGGAAAGGAAATCTCGCCAATTGCGGAACGCCTGACCTCTGAAGGCAATCACAGTTTAACCGGCATACGGACGGAGCGGCCTGTTGCGACCGCTTCCATATTCATGACCTTGATAGAGCTTGCCACTGCCGTTGCACTCCGGGCAGATCACGGCGCCATAGGTGCGACAGGTTGGGCAGGGCGCAGCGTCTGGCTCGAAGGACGCTGCGGGGCGGAGGGGGCGCCCGCCCGACATGATGACATAGGTGGCGCCTTGACAGGTGGGGCATATCGTCCACCCTCGCGCACCGCAGGTTGAACAAGCCTCGACAGGTGCAACCACTTTCAGCATAAAATGCCTCCCTGAAACAGATTAGGAAATTGGCATGGTTGCATGAGCAGGCCATCTTCGTCAGTCAAGAAGATGGCCTGCTGCAGGTGCACAGCATTACGATTTTGCATGGAAGAAATCCTTTTGTGAGGGAAATAGGAAGGTCACACATACATCCAGCATGGCACAGCGCGGGCGGCTTGTCATGCAGGAAATGTGCAGGATAGTGAGGGCAAGCTTACGCCAGCTTACGCTGCTAGACAAAACTGGTTACGAATCGCAGCCACAAATTCTGGCAGAGAACTATGTCATGCGTAGTGCATATTCTCGACAGATAGGGAAATGCGGTTGTGAAGCGCAGCGAGGGGGCTGCGGCTGCATTCCTCACCGGATCAAGCCTTGTGAGCGCATTGCCTGGTGTAACGCCGTGCGCTGTGCGAGGCGGTTGCCCGTGGCGCGGGAGATGTTGAAGGTCTCATAGATGATCTGCAGCAGATGGCTGGTCGTCGACCGGGAGATGTTCAGGCGAAGGGCGATGTCGCCGGTGGCAAGACCCTGCAGGTGGAGCAGACAGACCGCCACAATAATCGCATTGTCGCGCTGGCGCTGTTGCGCTGTGCGCAGCCGCTGCAGGAGCGGCGCCACCTGCGCAGCCACAATCTGTCCCTGTTCGATGGCGGCGGCGATGATCTGCTCGGCTTCGGGGCTGCCTGCCGTCAGGATGGGGATGGCCGCACCGCGCGCGCTCAACAACTCGCCGAGTTCGGCGCGGCGGGCGGCGGGGGCGCGCAGATAAACCTGCTGCAACAATTTGTCGCCTACCGCGCCCAGATAGCCTTCACGGAAGAAGCGTCGCCCCAGGGCGTGAAACTCCGGGATATTGAGCAGCAGCACCGCCACCCGCCCTACGATGAGCGGATGCCACCAAAGGGGGAAGTAGGCGTTGTCGCCGCTTTCCAGCCAGCGCAGTTCCGGGCGCAGCAGCTTGATGACCGTGACGGGGCGCGCGCCCTGTTCGATGCGCAGATAGGCAAGATGAATGGTGATGGCGCAGGTTGCCTGCCGATCTTGCGAGCGAGTGTAGAATGCCAGAGACTCGTGCAGGCGCGCTTCGGCAGCCTCCTCGCGCCCGGTCAATAGTTCAGTCACGGCCAGATTCACCTGAAAGCTCATCCGCTGCCCCTCGTCAGCCACCGCCAGCGCCTGGTGGATCAGCGTCTCGGCAGTCACGTAGTCACCTTGCAGCAGAGCCAGCCACGCTTCTTGCACGTCGATCCAGCGTATGAAGTTGGGCGTGTGCTCGCGGGCGATGCGGCGCGCTTGCGTGTAGTACTCCGCCGCCGAGACAAAGCGTTCCAGCGCGCGCAGAATGTTGCCCATCATCCAGTGGGCATAGAGGCGCTGACGTTGGAAGCCGCTGCCTTGTGAGAAGCGCACCCAGGTTTGCGCAATCGTCAGCGCCTGTTCCAAATAGCCGCGATACCAGGCCAGGTGTGTTTCGGCGTTAAGCAGCGCCTCAAAGGCGTTGCTCTCCAGATGGTTGCGCTCGTAGCAGGTGCGCGCCTGCTGCAACGCATCGAGCGCGACGGGGTAGTGACCCAGTTGCTGGGCAAAACTGCATACTGTCAGTAAGGCGCGATATTCGCGCACCGGTTTGCGTTGCTGGTGGTACAGATGGGCAGCGCGTTGGGCGTAGACCAGTCCTTCGGCCACGCGTCCGGTGTCGCCACACAGGCTGGCGATCATGTAGTCGAGAAAGGCTGTGTAAGCTGGCGCGTGGACGCCGCTGCGCGCCAGCAGCGTCGTGGCTTGATCGATAGCCTGCTGCACCTGAGCGAACTCGTCACGCGCATAGTCCAGGCGCGCCAGTTCCAGATAGACCCAGGCGGCCCGGTCAAGTTGGAGCGATTGAGTGGTGTAGTAAGCCGCCGCCCTGCGCAGCCAGAGATAGGCAGCCGGGAGGTCGTCCTGTAGCCGTGCGTGCACCAGACCGGCCACGAACCAGAGATCAGGCAGTTGCGCCACGTATGAGGCGGGGAAGGGTGCAAACAGCGCGGCTAACTCGGCGCTGGTCAGGTGATCGAACAGGTCAATAGCATGGGTTGCCAGCAGGCTGGCGGCAAGCTCCCACGCGCCATCGCGCTGCTGTTGCTGAATCTGTGCAATGATGTTGTTTGGCAAGTTGTCCAATGAATCGGAGGCCATTGGCAGTGTAGATCCCTGGTATGCGCCAGATCAGTTCCGTTGGCGCTTCGATCATGAGTCAATTGATGACAACAATCTAGTGACAAATGTCCCCTTCTGGGTATGAAATGGTGATGCAGCAGAAAATTGGGGCGCGTCAGGCGTTGATGTTGACGATGCCCTGGCGTGAGCGGATGGCGGCTCTGAGCGCCGCTTCCAGTTCGGCCACCTGAACTGGCTTGCTGACATAGCCATCCATGCCGGCGGTGAGACACGCTTCGCGATCCCCGGCCATAGCGTTAGCAGTCATGGCGATAATGTATGGCTGGTCGTCTGGCGGCAGGTCAATGCGAACGCGCTGCGTCGCTTCCAGACCGTCGAGCACTGGCATTTGGACATCCATCAGCACGACATCATAACCGTGCACCTGAAGCATCTCCAGCACCTGTTGCCCATTTTCAGCGATGTCGGCGGTGTATCCCAAGCGTTGGAGCAGGCGCAGCGCCAGTTTCTGGTTGACCAGATTGTCTTCAGCCAGCAGCAGTTGCAAGGGGTGCTGCTCTGCCAGTGACGTTTGGGGGGAGGATGGCGTCTTGAGAGACGGCGACGCTGCTGTAGCGAATAGCCGCTGCAGCGCCTCAAAGAGCGCCCCCACCTTGACCGGCTTGGAAAGTGTTGCCACAACGTCGGGAGGTTGCTCGCCATGGGCGCGTTCGATCATCGAAGATAATAGGATAAGCGGCAGTGGGGTGGTTTGCCCGTTGCTAATGCGCCCAATGGCGTGCGCCAATTCCTGTCCATCCATTTCGCGCATCTGCATGTCGAGCAGACCGACGTCGAAGCGTTCGCCCTGCCGCAGCCATTCCAGCGCCTCCAGCGGCGAACCTGTTGTGAGGCCGGTCATGCCCCACTGTTGGATCTGACGCACCAGCACGCGGCGATTGGTGGCGTTGTCGTCCACGATCAGCACGCGCCTGCCCTGCAACTGCGGCTGCGGCGTCGTCAGATAGGCGGGCGGCGTCAGTTCTGCGGCGGCTGTGCGGATGGTAAAGTGGAAGATCGACCCCTCGCCGGGAACGCCGGTGCTCTCCACCCACATGTCACCGCCCATCAGCTCGGCCAGACGCTTGCTGATGGCAAGTCCCAACCCGGTGCCGCCGTATTTGCGCGTGGTGGAGGCGTCCACCTGGCTGAATTGGCGGAACAGGCGATCGATGCGGTCGGGTGGGATGCCGATGCCGGTGTCGGCGACGGCAAAGTGGAGCAATAAGTCTGGGGCGCCGCTGTGCCGGGGTGCGTGCCCTCCCTGGCGCACGGTGACCATCACCTCGCCATAGTCGGTGAATTTGACGGCGTTGGCAACCAGGTTGAGGAGAATTTGGCGTAGACGCACGTTATCGCCGCGAATAACTTCCGGCACGTCAGGATCGATGTAGTAAAGCAGTTCCAATCCTTTTTCGCCGGCGCGTGCAGCCATGATGTCGAGGGTTAACTCGATGGCGGTGCGTAAGTTGAATGGCTCTTCTTCCAACTCCAATTTGCCCGCCTCGATCTTGGAGAAATCCAGGATGTCGCTGATGATGGTTAACAACGACTCGCTGCCCTGGTAGATCGTTTCGACGTATTCACGCTGCTCGGCGTTGAGTTCGCTGTCGCGCAGCAAGGCAGACATCCCCATCACCGCGTTGAGCGGAGTGCGAATTTCGTGGCTCATGTTTGCCAGGAAGCGGCTTTTGGCTTCATTGGCGGCGACGGCTTCTTTCTGCGCCGCACGCAACTCTGCTTGTGTGCGGGTGAGCGTTGCTAACATGGTGTTGATCGCCTCGCCAAGCGCACCGATCTCATCTTGACCCACGACGGTCACGCACGCATCAGCGTCGCCGGCCGCGCCGATGTCGGCCACCTCCTGACTCAGGCGCGCGATACGTCGCAGCACCACGCGATCGAGCATCCAGGCGGTGGTGAGGCCAATAGCCAGCCCCACTACCAGCAGCCCAACGACCAGATAACGCATGGTGGCCTGTCCTTGTAGATAGACCGGGCGCGGCTGTAGCACACCGATCACCGCCACTGGCGTCCCCACCGTATCGCGCAACAGGGAAAAGACGCCGATCTGGTTGTGGTCGAAGATATGGATGGCGGTATTGTCCGGCGCGGTTAGCAGCTCAGGCAAGACCGCCGCCAGTGTGGGGCTTGTGGCATCGTCGGGTAGACGATGGTAGGTCAGATCGAGCTGCGTCAACGCGCCGATTGCCGCGATGTCGGTAGGTGTGAGCCGTTTCCCAAATGTCAACGCTCCCACCAGTGGCCCACTGCCGTCATTGCGGAGAATGGGGAGGCTGGCAAAGAGCATCACCCCCGCGTCGCTTGTCACAATCCCGGTATATGGTGCATCGAGTTGTTGCGCGAGCAAGGCGCCTGAAATGACCCTTGCATACAAGTCGGCGGTGGGAATGGTTTCCCGACCTGTGATACGGTCAATTGTGCGCAACGCCACCAACCGACGATCACGATCGAAGACGGCGAACATGTCGATGTCCAGGTTCTGCATCGTCGGTGTGTCGATCATGTCGAGATAGGCGTCGTTCTGCCCCAGTACAAAGGTGTAGGTGTCGTCCCAACTCGAATAATCGCGATTGTCGCTGACCAGGTCCGCGATTTCCAGGTCGATCGCATGGCGGATACGTGTAGCATCGGCGTGCGCCTGCTGATGCTCGATGTCGAGAAGATTTTGCTCGAAGACGGCGCTGGCAATCAGATTGGTGGTGATGAGAAAAACAACCAGGATCAGTGAAGATAAAAGAAGCGTGCGTTTGCGCAGCGTCATGACGATCCATCCCTTTGCCATTGAATGTCACCGCCCCTGAGGATCGCAAATGAACGGTGGCAATACGTATGCCTGGAGCCTCTTTTTTCTCCTTAATATATCGGATTACCCGCGCAGTGCAGTGCGGCAACTGTCAGGTTTTGTTTATTACGAATGACCCGCCCAATTGTGCGGATGTTCAATCTGCGGGGCGCTGTGGCGATGCCGGCGACGCTGGTGCATGCGCCGGTGAGACGGTGAATCTCTGCGCAAACCACTGCCACCATGAGCGTTGGGTGGCGGTCGTCTGTTCGGCGCGCGCACAGCCAGCGTACAGCGTGCGGTCACATTGATGCAAGCGCACCATTTCCGCCTCGAAAATCCGTTCGCCTTCATAAGGTGACATCATAGAGACCTCCAGGTTGGGTGTTCAGTCTGTGCACTGAAGCGAGGGGCGAGTTGAACAGGGCGAATGTTGGCCCTCATATTGGCGCCTCACCTTCCCGGAAGCTCTGCAACTTCCGGGAAGGTGAACGCCTGATGCTATTCGCGCGTGCTCGACGACATGTAGATTTGCGATTCGCGCGAGGAGAAGCGGAAGCGATTCCACGTCACCTGCCCCTTGCTGTTCGGCTCGAACATGGGGCCTTTGACGTAAGGCTTGACCAACGCGTTGAAGATGCCATGATAGATCGGCACCAGCGCCACATCCTCGATCAGGATGCGTTCTGCTTGCTGATACAGCTCGTTGCGCTTTGCTTCGTCATTGAGCAACTGGCCCGCTTCGCACAGGAGATTGTTGTACTCCTGGTTATACCAGGTGTGGCGACCGGGCATTTGCGAGAGGTCGGCGCCTTCATCCTCGCAGCCGCCCCACACGCTGAGCATATTGCTGCCATCCACGAAGTCGAATTCGTAGGGCACCAGAGCGAAGATAAAGTCGCCGCCTTTTTCGCGCTTTTGGGCGCGCAGGGCGTCCATGTAAGAGCCGTAGTCAAGATTCTGAATCTCCACAGTCAGGTTGAGATTCTCCTTAAGCATGGCGGCGATCGCTTCGGCGGCATTGGTCAGGGCGGGGTTGGCTTCGCGCGTGTACATCGTCAGCGCTGGGAAGCCTTCACCGTTGGGATAGCCTGCCTCAGCCAGCAATTGTTTCGCCAATTCTGGGTCGAATGCCTGCACATCTTTCAGTCCTTCGACATTCTCGCCGGGGAAGCCAGGCGGATTCATCGAGTAGGCGGCGACGGCCTGATATTGCAACGGGCCGTTGACGATCTTGTCGCGGTCGATGGCATGGCTGAAGGCCTGGCGCACCTTCAGGTTGTCAAACGGTGGATTCCACGTGTCGAAGAAGAGGTAGTACGTGATAAAGTTGGGCCAGGAGATCAGTTCCTTCTTCAGTTCTGGGTTCGCCATGATCTCGGCCATCGCTGACGGTGGCAGATCGTCGGTGTAGCCGCCGCCGACAGCATCCAACTCGCCGTTCTTGTAGGCCGCAAAACGCACCTCTGGCTCCATGAATTCAACGATCACCTTGTCCACCATGGGCGGATAGGGGCCGGTGTATTTTTCGTTGGCCACAAAGATCAGCCGCTTGCCTTTCTCATAGCTTTGCAGGACAAAGGGGCCGGCCGAGACGTAGTTCTCCGGCTTGAGCGCCCATGTGCCGTCATCCAGGCGATCCTTGACGATGTGTTGTGGCACGACCCACACATCGGCCATGATCTTGATCAGATAAGGCACGGGGTAGTCGGTCTCGATGGTGAAGGTGTGGTCGTCCACCGCTTTGACGCCCAGTTCCTCCGGTGGCAGCTCGCCGCTGACGACCTGCGCCCAGTTTTTGATGCCCATCATGCTGTAGAACCACTCGAAGTCATAGTCGGGACGGGCGTAGCGCTGGAAGGTGAAGACGAAGTCGTTGGCTGTCAGTGGCACGCCGTCACTCCAGACCTTATCCTGCTGCAGGTTGAATGTCCAGAGCTTGCCATCTTCTGAGACCGACCAGCTTTCACAGACGTTGGGTTGTGGGTTGAAGTCCTTGTCCGGGCGGACGCACGAGTCGGGCCAACCGTAGTTGTCGCCGTCGTTTTCCTCGTAAACCGAGGCGTCCCACGTCATGTATTTCTGTTCTTTCGACGGGTAGCGAAAAACTTGCTGTTCGAGCGGCAGCGCGTCCTCGGGCAGCGTGATGCCCAGTCGGTTGACCACCGGCCCACTGGCGGCAGGCGCGGCGGACTCTGGGGCCGCCGGCGCCGCCGGTGCGCCGCATGCCGCCAACACCAGCGCCGCGATCAAGCTCACGGCAAAAAGTCTGTACGATCGTTGCATAGGTTTCCTCCTGCTCTATTGATACAGAATGATTCACACGTCAAAAGTCATGCGTCTCATGATCGACAGGGAACGCCTGACGAATGGCGTCTGACGTCTCACTTCCCCTCCACCATCTTGGGGTCCAGCGCGTCGCGCAACCCATCGCCAACCAGCGTGAAGCCGAGCATTGTCAGGGCAATCATGATCGCCGGGAAGAAGGCGAGGTGCCAGAAGAAGGTCATGTTGGCGATGCCCTCGCGCCCGATCATCTGCCCCCAACTGGGCGTCGGTGGGTTGATGCCTACGCCCAG
>DGFH01000244.1:773-4102 GCA_002391565.1 Anaerolineales bacterium UBA3905 | reverse complement strand
TCGCGCCCGATCATCTGCCCCCAACTGGGCGTCGGTGGGTTGATGCCTACGCCCAGAAAGCTGAGCGCGGCCTCGGCAAAGATGGCACGCGGGATGCCCAGCGTCACCGAGACGATGATCGGCGCCAGCGCGTTGGGTAGAATCTGCGCGAAGACGATGCGCGGCGTGCGCGAACCAACCGCGCGCGACGCTTCCACGAACTCTTTCTCGCGCAGCGTCAAGAACTGGCCGCGCGTCAGGCGACAGATTTCGATCCAGGTCGTCAGCGAGATGGCGAGTAGCACGTTCCAGTAGCTGGCGCCCATGCGCAGCATGATCAAGAAGGCTAACAGCAGCACTGGCAGCGCCGACATAATGTCTACGAAGCGCATGATCACGTAGTCCACCTTGCCCCCGCGCCAGCCTGCCAGCGCGCCCAGCGGCAGCCCGATGAGCAGCGCGAAGATCTGCGACAGGATGGCGATGCTCAGCGAAATGCGCGCACCATAGACAATGCGGCTCCACTCGTCGCGCCCGTTGAGGTCGGCGCCCATCCAAAAATCGGCGGAGGGGAACGCGCCTGTCGGCCCGATAAAAGCCTCGTCGTAGCCATAGTGGGCGATCAGCGGCTGCGGCGCGCGCCCCAGCAAGGGGGCGATGAACCAGTCGTCGGCAAAGATGGCGGCAAAGAGCAGCACGCCAACGATGATCAGCCCCACAATGGAAAGCCGATTGCGGAAGAAGCGCCGCGCCGCGTCGCGATAGAGGCTGCGGCGGCGTAGCGTGCGCGGTGATGGTCGGTTGGCGACGTCAAGTTCAGCAGTAGCCATGCGCAGGCCGTTCCCTAACGGATGCGGACGCGGGGGTCGAGAAAGACATAAAGCACATCGGTGATCAGATAGGTGATGGCGATCAGCACCGCCCACAACATCACCAGCCCGATGATCATCGGATAATCGCGGTCGAAAGTGCTGGTCACCCAATAGCCGCCCAGCCCGGGAATGCGGAAGATTGCCTCGATGAAGATCGAGCCGGTGATCAGGTCGGGGATCAGCGGGCCGAAAACGGTGACCATCGGGATCAGCGCGTTGCGCAGCACGTGACGCGACATGATTGAGCGCTCACTAAGCCCTTTGGCGCGCGCCGTGCGCACGTGATCCGCACGCAACGCCTCGACCACGCTGGCGCGGGTGTAGCGGGCGATCATTGCAATTGGGGCGAAGGCGTAGGCCAGCACCGGCAGCACCCAATACTGCGGCCCTTCCCAGCCGCCGGTCGGCAACCATTTCAGATAGAGGGCGAAGGTGAGGATGAAGAGGATTCCCCATACGAAGTGCGGCGTCACGAAGCCAAAGATCGAGAGCAGCGTCGCCAGGTAATCGACCCAGGTGTTCTGCTTTATTGCGGAGATGATGCCCAGCGGTACGCCGACGCCAAATGCCACCAGGATCGTCATGACGCCCAGGTGCAAGGTCACCGGCCAGGTGCGTCCGATTAACTCTGCCACTGATTCATCCGGGTGCTGAAAGGACATGCCAAAATCCAATTGCACAACGCCGCCCAGCCAGATCAGATATTGCTGCCAGACTGGTTTGTCCAGCCCGTAGCGCGCTTTGAGCGCCTCCAGCTGTTGGTCGGACATAAGTCGCTGCCCATACGCCCACGGGCCGCCTGGCACACCGTGCATCAGCCAGAAGGTGATCATGGAGAGCACCAGTAAGACAAAGAGTAAGCCGAGTAGACGCGTCAAGATATAGCGAACCATGATGGGTGGATGGCACTACAGGCGTTCGCAGCCAGGCTGCAAATAGCAACGGATGTAAATGATGTGATTTGGTTCGGCATTGAATTGGACGGTATCCTACACAGTGATGCGACTCTTGTCAATGTTGGAAAAAACTCAAAGCACAAAGTGAGGACTGCCATGCAAATACTCGTGTTGGGCAGCGGTCTGATGGGGCCGGCTGCCGCCTACAACGCGCTCACCGATGCCCAGGTGGCGCAGGTCACGCTGGCGGACAAGGACGCCGGTCAGCTTGCTGCTGCGGCTGCCAGGCTCAGACCGCTGCTCGTCAATCCTGCGCGCCTGGAGACGACCGTGATCGACCTGGCCGATCAGCAGGCGACGGCTGCGCTCATTGCCCGCCATGACGCCGTGGTGGCCGCACTGCCCAGCGCCGTCATTCCGTTGGGCGTGCGCGCAACGGTGGCGGCGCGCACGCCATGGATCGACCTGAGCTGGCCGGCCGAGAGCGAACTGCCTGAACTTAAGCGGCTGGCGGCGGAGAATGGCGTACTGGTGATTCCTGGCTGTGGCGTTGAGCCGGGGCTGACCGAGATTATGGCGCGCTATGTCGCCGAAAAGCTCGACCGCACCGACGAGCTGCATATTAAATGTGGCGGCATTCCGGCGCAGCCCGACGGCCCACTGAACTATCGCATTGTCTTTGGCGGCAAGCGGCTCCCCCTGCGCGAGTATGACGCCCGTATCGCCAAAGATGGCGCGCTGCGCGCCGTTCCGCGTTACTCCGGCGTGGAAACACTCCAGGTGGCAGGCGTCGGCGAGGTGGAGGCGTGGCACGAAGGCTTCATGCCCTGGTTACTGGAACTCGACGCGCTCAAGGGGATCAAACTCGGCACCCAAAAGACGGTGCGCTGGCCCGGCTACGCGGCCAAGGCGACGGTGCTGCGGGAGTTGGGGCTGTTGAGCCTGCAGCCCATCGATGTGGACGGCGTGCAGGTGGCGCCCAAGCACGTTGTGGATGCTGCGCTCTATCCACATGTACGGCTGCGCGAGGATGAACGCGACCTGACCATCTTCCGCGTCGAGGTGTGCGGGGAGAAAGATGGCTTTCCGCGTCGCTACAGTATCGACATGGTGGATCGCTATGATGAGAGGCTGGGCTTCACATCGATGGCGCGTGTCACCGCCTTCACTGGCGCCATCGTGGCGCGCATGGCCGCACGCGGCGCGTTTACGGCCACCGGCTGGGTCACGCCTGAAAAGCTGCTGACGGGTGCACACTTCCAGACGTTGGTTGCTGAACTGGCGAAGGCGGGCGTGACCTTTACGGAGACGGTGGAGAAGACGGCGAGATTGGGGGGTGAAGAGATTGGCGACCAATAGATAACGCAGATAGACTTTCCCCATCTTCCCGGAAGCCCCGGAGCTTCCGGGAAGATCTACCTCTCTGTTCTTGAATTCAGGCGTGCTTCTCCAGGACGCTCATCGACTCGCGTCGCCGCCACTGCATCGTATACAGCTGATAGTAGTAGCCGCGTTTCGCCAGTAGCTCCTGGTGGCTACCGCGTTCGATGATGCGCCCGCGCTCCATCACGATGATCTGGTC
>DGFH01000244.1:0-589 GCA_002391565.1 Anaerolineales bacterium UBA3905 | reverse complement strand
CCATCACGATGATCTGGTCGGCGTTGACGATCGTGCTCAGGCGATGGGCGATGACGAAGCTGGTGCGCCCGGCCATTAGCGTGTCCATAGCGTGCTGGATGATCTGCTCGGTGGCCGTATCAACGCTGCTGGTCGCCTCGTCCAGGATCAGGATGCGCGGGTCGGCGAGCAGAGCGCGGGCAAAGGCGAGAATCTGGCGCTGGCCCGCGCTAAAGTTGCCGCCGTTTTCCTCGACGCGCGTGTCGTAGCCTTCGGGCAGCGCCATGATGAAGTCGTGCGCGCCGACGGCTTTGGCGGCGGCGATCACCTCGTCGTCGGTTGCGTCCAGCCGGCCGTAGCGGATGTTATCGGCGATGGTGGCGCTGAAGAGAAAGGGGTCTTGCAGCACGATGCCCATCTGCGAGCGCAGGCTGGCGAGGGTGACGCGGCGCACATCGTGGCCGTCGATCATCACCGCGCCGCCGGTCACGTCGAAGAAGCGCGCCAGCAGGCGGATCACCGTGCTCTTGCCGGCGCCGGTCTCGCCGACGAGGGCGATGCGCTCTCCCGGCTCGGCGTGGATCGACACATCCTCCAGCACCGGCTCGTT
>DGFH01000040.1 GCA_002391565.1 Anaerolineales bacterium UBA3905 | reverse complement strand
CGTCGCGGGTCGCGCTTGCGCCAGTACGTAACCCACTCCGCCAGAAATTCACGGTCGCGTCCGGCGGGTTCGTTGCCATAGGCCATCAGCAAAAAGGAGGGATGGTTGCCATAGGCGTCCTGGATGCGCCAGCCCTCGTGATAGAGCCACTGATCGAGTGGACGCCCCTCGCCGATCGCCGCGCCCTGGTTCGCCCACGACGGACACTCGACCTGATAGTAGAAGCCCAGCTCGTCGGCGGCGTCGAACGCGGCGGCGGGCGGACACCACGAATGAAAGCGGATGTGGTTCAGCCCGTGCGCCTGGCAGATGCGGATGATGCGCCGCCAGCTGTCGACATCGGTGGGTGGATAGCCAGTGCGCGGGAAGATGCAGCATTCCAGCGTCCCGCGCAGAAAGATCGGCCGCCCGTTGAGCGTGATCTGCGTCCCCGCCGTTCCCACCTCACGCAGCCCAAAACGCACAACACGCCGGTCGCGCACACTTTCCCCTTCTCCCCCGCTCTCCCCCTTTGCTTTCACAAAGAGTTCAAGCTCCACCGTCATCTCATACAACGCCGGCGAGAACTCATCCCATGTCTGCGCGTCGTCGCCCAGCGGATAATCGAGATCGACGTGTCCGCCCGCCGCCGAGAGTTCCAGACCGGAGAGTCCGCCCGCTGCTGAGAAGCCAATTTCGGCGCTGACCGGCGGCATCTCCTTGCCGTCGACAAGCCGCGCCGACGCCGTCACCCGACCGCGCGCCGACTTGCCGAGCACGCTGGCAATGTCGAGCTTGACCGTCGCCGCCTTGCGCGCCACATCTGGGAAGATGCGCACGTTGCGCAGCCAGACTGGACTCTCCGCCGCCAGCTCGATGCGCCCGATGATGCCATTCCAGTTTGACTGCGTGTGGTCGCTCATGCTGTGGGCGTTGGGGCCAACGTCGACGATCATGCGGTTGTCGATGCGGATGGTCAGGCGATGTTCGCCCGGCGTCACCTGTGCCCCTAGCTCGTAGACATGCGCGGTCGCCAGGCTGTCACAGCGGCCCAGCGGCTGGTCGTCGAGCCAGACCGCCGTCTCCCAGTGTGGGCGTTCAAGCGTGAGCGTGATGCGCCGCCCTTGCCATTCCTGCGGAATCCTCACCGCGCGCTGCACCCAGACCGCACCGGCGTAGTATTTTTCCGGCTGGAGCCAGAAAGGAACCTTGATCTGGCCGGGCTGACGGTAGGGTTCGTAGCGCGGGTCGTCGAACCAGGAGCGGTCGACGATCGTGCCTGTCCACGGCGTGTCGAGCGTAATCTCGTCGCCGTAGCCCTGCGCCTGAATCGAACCGGGTAGGGTCAGTGCGCCAACAGGGTCAGGGAGATCGGCGGCGTACCAGTGCTGGCGTTCACCGCAATTTTGAGGGTCGAGCGCCAGCGTCCAGGCGCCGGCAAGGTCGAGTTTCATCAAGAACTCCTTTGGTGTGAGTGGGCGAAGGGCGAGTTGCGAGGGGTGATTGTCAGCCCCCGCGAACAAGAACACGTGATTACTGATTGCCAGGCAGAGTTTTCATGTTTTCAGTGTTGCGTGCTACGCGTCGGAACTCCTGAGGCAACACGTTATACGCAACAGTGCGCTCACAAAATGTCAACCTAGAAACCAATACGAACCGCTCCTGGTAACATAAAAGCGACTCGTGTAGGTCATCGCCTCTGGCGTGACATCGCTGCTGCCCCTACATGCGCCGGGTCTTCGGCGAGCACGGCGTCGAAGCGCGCTCTGGCTTGCTCTGCATCGCCGCGCGCTAGATAACCCAGCCCGGCCATGAAGAGGCAGTGCAGCCGGTGGCGACGCTGCAAATCACCCTCGAAGACCACGAAGTCGGGCAGCGACACGGCGAAGTAGTCCATCGTCACCGCGTCGTGCAGATGCGTCTCCCCGTAGTCGACCAGCTTTTGCGCGATGGCGGCGGCTTCGGCGTGGTTGCCCAGGCGACGATGCGCCAGCGCCTGGTAGAAGATCATCTCCGGCGGCTGGTCGTTGTAATAGAGTGCAGCCGCCGGTTCGGTGGAGCCGGCCGTCGCTGCCCGCCAGTGTTGCGCCGCCTGCTGGTCGTCGCCCAGGTCGGCGTAAGCGCAGCCAAGATAGTAGTCGATGTGATTCTCGCGTGCGCCGTGCAGCTTGCCTTCGCCTAGGTTGGGCGGATAGACGCGGGCGCGTTCGAGCAGTTCGATGGCGGCAGCGGGGTCGCCAGCGTCGAGGCGCGTCTTCGCCAGCCCGACCAGCGCAATCACATACTGCCCCGTCGTCTTGCCCTCGCCGCCTTCCCACGGGTGGAAGGTGCGCGCCAGCAGCTGCTCCAGCGCCTCCGCGTGGTTGCCTAGCAAATTGAGCAACGTGACGTACTCGACGGTCAGATCGTCTCGCTGCGCCACCAGGTCGGCGTGGGCGGCGAGATGCGCCAGCCGCTGTGCGGGTGCGACGCCCAGTTTCTTGTCGAGTTGGTCAGCTTCGAAGAGGATGCGGGCGTCGTGCGGGTCGAGGGCGAACGCCGCCTCGTAACAGGCGCGCCCGCGCGTCAGGTCGCCGCGCTTATTGACATAAGCGACGCCGAGATTGCGCTGCACGGTTGCAAAGGTTGGGTCGAGCGCGACGGAGCGCTCCCAACAGTCGATGGCTTCGTTGTAGCGACGATGGGCGTACCAGAAGTTGCCCAGATAATAAGGCGCACGCGCATCCGCCGGATGGTGCGCGCTGGCGGCTTGCAGCGCCGGGACGCATTCGACTTCGTTGGGGAAGCAGAAGTCCGGCGCCATCTCCGCAGCTTGCGCAAAGGCTTCGGCAGCGCCGGGGGCGTCGCCTGCCTGGAGATGCACCCAACCCAGATAGTAGAAGACCATCGGATCGGTGGGCGGCGTCGCAAGCAGAAGCTGCGCCGCTTCGCCGAATAGACCGGCATGAGCATAGTCCAGCGCCACTTCGATGTAGTTGTACACCTTGTTTTGCAGCAGCGCACGGAAGCCGTCATCGCCATCGAGCAGAAAGCGTTCGTAGTGCAGACCGTAGTTCATCGGGTCGAGCGCCAATCCCGCCTTGAGCGCAGCCTGGGCTTCATCGTCACGTTCCAACCGGCGCAGCAGGGCGACGTGCAAATGGCGGGCGGCGTGATGGCGACCATTGCGCGCCAGCGCCGCCTCGACATGGGCAAGCGCCTCCGCAGTGCGACCGCTGCGGCTGTCGATGCGCGCCAGCTCAAAGTAAGCGGCGTCCTGCCAGGCGGCGTTCCAGACTGCCTTGTAGAAGGCGTCGTATGCAGCGTCGAAGCGTTCTTGAAAGCGTAGCGCCAGGCCAAGATTGTAGAAGGGTTCGCCGTCGTAGGGGTTGGGGTTGCGCCGCGTCAGGCTGGCGATGGCCTGACGGAAGCACTGCTCGGCTTCGCTGAATTTGCCGCGACGCAACAGCAGCCGTCCCAGCGCGTTGTGACAACGACTGTCAAGTGGGTCGCGGCGCAGCGCCTCCTCGAAATAGGCTTCGGGTTCGTAGGTGGCGTGGCGATACTGTTCGAGATGCAGCCCGTGCAGAAAGAGTTCCTCGTTCGTGGCGACCTCGGCGGGTGGCGGCGCGGGCGTGGCGGGCGACGGCGGCTCGACTACACTCTCCGGCAGCGGCGAAAAGGCGAGCAGCAGTTTCTCCCCCTCAAACACCGCCAGACGCACCGCTTGCGGCGGAACGCGGGCGGGTAGCTTCACCGCAGTCGTCAGCGCCTGCTCCGGGGAGAGATGGTGAAGCTGGTCGTAGATCGTGCTCTCCGCTGCCGTCAGCACGACGCGCACGGTGCGCGGACTGGTGCAGTAGACGCCGAAGCGGGCGACGCGCTCCCCGATCTCCAGGTTGAGCGCCACGTCAACGCTGGCGTTCTTGACGCCGCCGATGGCCGTGAAGGGCATGAAGATCTGGGTGAAGCGCTTCTCCTCGCCCGGCATCAGCCAGCTAAAGTCGGGCTGGTTGTCGGTGAAGGCGCCGCACATCAGCTCGATGTACGGGCCATCCTCGTCGGTGAGCTGGCGATCCCAGGCGCGGCCAAA
>DGFH01000330.1 GCA_002391565.1 Anaerolineales bacterium UBA3905 | reverse complement strand
GGATCTGGTTCTTTGGCTGGCGGGAGATTTCTTATCCCTGTGGCATCAATTACTGCTATAGCTGCCTGAGCATCCCTCCTTCTGAACTCTGGCTGGGCGGCGGACAGGCTGACATTGGCCGCTTCAAGAACAACCTGTGGGGCATCAAAGGCGCAGTCAACTTTTTGGCCTATTCCACCGGCGTCTTCCTCGACCTGACCAACGGGCGCGTGACGCTGGGCAATGTCAATGGTTATGTGCTCGATGCGCCCGGCGTGCTGCAGGCAATGGCGGTGCGGGCGGCCGGCGCGGGCGACGCCGTGATGACTGTTTCCGGCGTGCAGGTCGCCGCCACCCAACTGGACGCCGGCGGTTTGCTGCTCAAGACGCCGGTCGGGGTGATCAATCGCTCCCCACGCCAGCTTTCGGCCATGCGCAACGCCGCGCTCGAGCAGGGCGGCGTGCAGGCGGCGGCGACGCTCGACGCCATCACCACCACGCAGGTGATCACACAAACCGACACCATTTTCAGCATCAGTATGACCGAACCGCTGACGCCGAGCCTCTTCACCCCCAACGGCACGGAGATCACGCTCGCCAACTACAGCGCCGCACCGGAAGGATTGACCATCGATTACACCGAACGCTACACCTTCACCGAAGCCGCCAGCGTCACCGACGCACGCGTACGCTTCGCCTCGGCGGTGTTGACCCCGATCACGGTGACGCTCAAGGTGGATGGCGCCAATGCGGGGACGAACGTAGTTTATGCCTCGCCTTACCTCAATGTGACGCCCGGCGTCCACACCATCACGCTGGAACCCACCGCTCCCACCGGCTTGCCGAGCGTCACGACATCGGTCAACGCCATCACCGGCGCCGATTCGACGGTGTTGTTGCATTACAACAGCGCCAACCAATTAACGGCCACCGTCTTTGCTGACAGCCGCGTGCCGCCGAGCGCCCACGGCAAGGCATTAGTACGTTTTATCAACGTATTGGGTAACCGCAATGACGCACTGAGCCTCTATGTCAACAGCCAGCTGGTCGGTCAGGCGGCGCCCGGTCAGGCCAGCGCCTATCTAGAGCTGCCAGCCGGCGCCTATCACGCCGAGGTGCGCGATGCCGGCAACACCGTCGTGCTCACCGGCACGGTGACGCTCTTGCAGGGCGATCATCGCGCCCTGGTCGCCAGCAGCCAGGTGGCAAAAGACGAAAGCAACAACGATGTCGCCATCGCCAATCTGAATGAGCTGGTGGAAGTTGCTCACTCGGCGCTCACCATCAAGGAATTCATCGTAGACCAGGCGCCCACCGGTGCATGGCAAGTGAAATTGCTCGGCGCCACGTCGATCCCGACCTGGCGCGTGGCAGTGCTCAACGCTGCCAATCCGCCGGTCATCAGCAACTTTGTGGCGCAGCCGCGCACAGGCGCCCCGCACACGGTGGATGTCTCGCTGCGTGTGCAATCTGATTATGCGCCGACCAAGATCACCTTCTTTGTAGCGCAGGCGCCGATCACGGTGACGGCGGTGATGACCGACAACAACAACGTCGCCGTCCCGCAGACGATTCCCCAATTCCATGGCGAAGAGGTCGAAAGCATCGAGATTACCGATCCTGACCTGCTCGACGGCAGCCTGCCCATTGTGCATATGCTGGATCTCTCCTTCCTGGATACAGGGGTGTATTACATCTGGGCGCAAGTGGAGGATGGCGTCAGTCCTGCGGTCAACCAGTACGCAGCGTCGCCCGCGCTGGTCATGGCGGCTGGCGCTCGTACAGTGCGCATCGCCGCCGCCGATTTCGATCCGCTGGTGCAATACGCTGGCGCCGTCCCGATCCCCATCGATCACACCGACACCTTCCTGGATCATTTTGCCACAGCGGTCGTGACGCCTGAGCTGCAGGTCGAAATCTACGCCTGGCATACGCAGCCCGACGTGTGCGAACCGCCGGAGAGCGACCCGGCGTGTGAACAGTTGGGCGAGGAATGGGGCAAATGGGTGCTGGCGGATTCCTACCCGCTCTATTTCGAGTGGACGCCCAGTCACCATCCCGACACTGACGGCTATGTGGCGGAGATCACGCCGATCAGCTCGCCCACCATCACGACGACGCAGGTCATCACCGTCGGCGACTCGGTCTATGAGCTATACGATGAAGGCAACCAGTTTATCGGCGTGGTTGGCTTCTCCGGCTGGCGTGATGTGGCGCCGGACAGCACCTATCGCCTGCGGATCGGTGCGATCGATTATGCCACCAATCGCATTGCCTGGTCTGCGGCGCAGGAAATCTCCGTGCCGCTGGGATCGCTGGCGCTGTCGCACGTGGGCAGCAGCACGCTCGTCGTGCCGGTTGGCGGTGAGAGCCAACACACTATCAATCTGGAGATGTCGCCCGATCTCTTCTACGAGGCGATGGTGGAAGTGGATCTCTGGAATCTGCCGCCGGAGGTCGACGTGAACTTCGTGGACGAGAACGCTCGCCGCGTGGCCGACGGTTGGGTCTCGCCGCAAGGACGGTTGGCGCCCTCTGCCCCGCCGACCAGCTCACGCGCAGCGGTTGTCAGCGTGGCGCGTGTGGCGCCGAACGGCGAGCCAACTGTTGCCGCCGCCAGCCGGCGCGCCGCCTTTGCGCAGCCGATCACGCTGGTGGCGTCGGCGACTGCCGATGCGCCTGAGGGCGTCTACGCGGTGCCGATCCGCGCTACTGCCGGCAATGTCGTCAGCGAGATCATGCTCTATGTCACCGTCGGCGAAGCACGGCTATTCTTGCCGGCTATCACCCGCTGACCTGAAACCTCGTCAACCTTCCCGGAAGCTCAGAGCTTCCGGGAAGGTGATCCTTCACTTCAGGCAAGTCGACAGCGAAGCGTCAACGTCTGGCGCGGCGCAAGATCAACCTTGATCTCTCCCTGCGTCACCGGTGCATCGCCTTGCGGCTGCCCGAAGAGATCGCAGCGCTGGGCCGCCGTGATCGTCAGCAGCGCAGAGCCGAGCGCGGCGCTTTGGCGCTCATCGCTGGCATTGTGCAAACGCACCAGAATGTCATGGTTCTCTGTGGGCTGGACATGCAAGGCCAACACCGGCGGCTCTGGCAGCGTAAGTAGGGTGCTGCTGCGGGGCAACGGTGTAGCCGCCGTCGGTTCGCCGAGATGTTGCACCAACAGTGCATCGTTGGCGGCATCCAGACCGAAGCGGTGCGCTGCCGCCTCCTGGAAGGCGCCGGCGTAGGGTTGCACCCGGTAGCGCGCCGTCGCCAACCCCGGTTGTTGCGCCCGGAAATTGGTCTCCCAGTACGTGTTGGTCACCCAGCCGAGCAGCAGCGCCCGTTCCAGCGCAAAGCTGGCCTGATTGTGCCCAAAGTGAAAGTCGCCAAGCTGCACCATCGGGTTATCCGGCGTCGCAATGGTGACGCCGCACGTTCCATCGTTGAAATCCACCCAGTTCTGCACCGTAAAGTAGTCGTAGCAGACGCCGGGGATTTGCTCCTGACCGGGAATCATGGCCTGGCCGCCGAGATCAAGCCGCACCGTAGCGCCAGGGAGGTCGAAGGGGTATAGCAGATAGGTGGCTTCCGGGTGGGTGTTGGTGGTCATGCGCCAGCGCGCGCGGAACTCCACCCATTCGGCGTAGTCGGGCAGGAAGATGCTTTGCACCAATCCACCCTCAACGCCCGGCGCTTCCAGCACCTGGATGACTTCGACGCCGGTCGGCAACCGGAAGACGTTGTGTGACAGCACTTTTGTCGGCGTCCGGCGGTGCGCGCGCCAGCCGGGTTTCCAGCCGCGCGCCCGCTCGACAAACTCCGAGTCCCACTTCATTTGGAAGAGGCGATGGCGCGGCCAGGGATGGTCATGATCGGCCACTTCTTCGTGCACAAAGGTGTTGAGTCGGAAGCCCGATGTGGCATCCACCCACTCACGCTGCAGACGCCTGTCGCGCCAGGCGATGACGCCGCCAGTCTCCAGATCGAAAGTCAACCGATGATAGGCGTTTTCGACGCTTGCATCTTCATACATGCTCTCGGCAAGCGTATAGGTGCGCAGGGTGCGTCGTGACACGACGGTGTAGCCAAAGGCGGGCACGACGGT
>DGFH01000068.1:2376-17142 GCA_002391565.1 Anaerolineales bacterium UBA3905 | reverse complement strand
AGATGTGTATAAGAGACAGTGACATGCTTGCCCGCTTCCAGCGCTGCCAACACCTGTGGTGTGTGCAGCCGGTTGGGTGTGCAGATGTCTACAATATCGATGGCGGGGTCGCTTAGCACGGCATCGACATCGGTGTAGAGGCGTTCGACGCCGAATTTCTGCCCAAAGTCCTGCAACATAGCGTCGTTAATATCGGCGGCGGCGACAACCTCGGTGTAGGGCGACGCCTGCCACCCTGGGATGTGCGTGCGTGAGATGCCGCCCGCGCCGATGATGGCTACCTTCAGTGGTTTACTCATATCATCTCCACGATTTTGTACTTTGACGAAAACTGGATACAAACTCTTTGAGTATGCATCACCTTTCGCAATGCCGCCAACTTCTTGCGGAGCTGGGTCTATTTCACACCAGGGGCAGAGTTTATTTTGTAGGTCATCGCCTCCAGCATGAGGGGCGCCATGTCACGCTTGAAATACCCTCCGAACATAATAATCCACTTCATCCTACAGGTTTAGAAACGAGGCTTCATGGACTCCACCACCACCCTCAGCGATCTGCGCCGCGCTGTGCACGACTTCGTCGATGCGCGCGATTGGCATCGTCACCACACCCCCAAAAACCTGGCAATGAGCATCGCCATCGAGACAGCTGAACTGATGGAGCACTTCCAGTGGCTCAGCATCGAGGCAAGCCAGGCGCTGGTCAAGGATGACGCCGCACGCGCCGAAATTGCTGACGAACTGGCAGACGTGCTTATCTACGCGCTCAGCTTTGCCAACAGCGCCGGCATCGACGTGAGCGACGCCATTTTTCGCAAGCTGGATCGTAATCAAACCCGCTTCCCGGTGGAGGTAGTCCGCGCTACATTGGGGCGCGCCGGGAGCGAATGACGCGTCGCCAAACCAATCACCGTACTTTCGGCGTATAAGAATTAGCAAGACGATGACTGCATTGCTCTCCAACCTCAATGCAGCGTTGTCCAATTCACCCGAAAGACGACGGTAGAGGAGCAACGTGTGTGAGTATCTCGATAACAAACGCCGCCGCACGATTGACGCGCACGGCCAGCGCCCGCATTCCCACCACCTATGGCGCCTTTCAACTCTTCCACTATCAGAGCGCGCGTGATGGCAAAGAGCATCTGGCCCTGGTCATGGGTGACGTGACCGGCAGCGCCGGTGCGCTCACGCGCGTACACTCCGAATGCATGACCGGCGACACCTTCGGTTCGCTGCGCTGCGACTGTGGTGAGCAATTGCATATGGCAATGCAGCGCATCGCCGAGGCGGGCAGCGGGGTGATCATCTATCTCCGCCAGGAAGGACGCGGCATTGGGCTGGCGCAAAAATTGCGCGCCTACAATCTCCAGGATGAAGGCTACGACACCGTCGACGCCAACCTGATGCTGGGGCATCAGGCCGATGAACGCGAATATTGGGCCGCCGCCGACATCTTGCGCGATCTGGGCGTGGCGGGCGTGCGCCTGCTCACCAACAACCCCGCCAAGATTGAGGAGCTACGGCGCTACGGCATCAACGTGGTTGAACGCGTGGCGCTGCAACCCAGCGTGCACGGCGACAACGCTGCCTATCTCCAGACCAAAGTCACGCGGATGCGTCACTTGTTGCAGCTTCCTGCCGCCCCGGCGACGCTGGCAGGCTCCACGCTCACCCCAGACCTGGCGGCGCGCGTGCGGCTGCTCCAGGAGCGCGGCTGGCGTCACTTTGCGCAGACGCGCACACCCTTTGTCACGCTGGCGTACGCACAGAGTCTTGATGGCAGCCTGGCCGCCACACCGGGCAAGCCGCTGGCGCTGAGCGGCGCCGCCGCGCTGACGTTGACGCATGCACTGCGCGCAGCCCATGACGCCATCCTGGTTGGCGTCGGTACGGTGTTGGCCGACGACCCGCGCCTGACCGTGCGGCTGGTGGCCGGCGCCGACCCGCAGCCCGTCGTGCTCGACAGCACGCTGCGCACGCCTGCCACTGCGCGCCTCTTCGACCATCCACGCGGTGTGTGGCTCTTCACCACCGAGCGCAGTTGTCCGTGCGACCGGGCGGCGCTGGCCGCGCGCGGCGCCGACATCACGGTGCTGCCTGCCGACGCCGCCGGGCGCGTCGAGCTGGCGGCGCTGCTGGCGACGCTGGCGCAGCGCGGCGTGCGCACGCTCATGGTCGAGGGCGGCGCTACCGTGTTGAGCGGCTTTGTGGCTGCGCACCTGGTCAACTACGCCGTGGTGACGTTGGCGCCGCGCCTGGTGGGCGGTCTCCACGCCTTCCAGCACAGTCTGAACGGCGCCGCGCCGCAACTGGCGCAGGTCGCCTACACCCAGGCTGGCGCCGACCTGATCGTGTGGGGTGAACCGCAGTGGCTCGCAACGCCGGTATGACGCGCATCAGCGTTGTCTTCGCGGCGCCGGGGCAGGTGGAGGTTGTCCAGGAACTGCTGCCCACACCCGCGCCAGGTGAAGTGCTGATTCAGACGCACACCTCCGCCATCAGCGCCGGCACCGAGTTGCTCTTTTTGCGCGGCCAGGTTCCCGCCGAGATGAGCGTTGATAGCACGATCGCGGCGCTTGACGGCGCAGTGCGCTACCCGCTGCGCTACGGCTACGCCTGCGTCGGTCATGTCATCGCCGCCAGCGCGGATGTGGACGCTGGCTGGATCGGGCGGCGCGTCTTTGCCTTCCATCCTCACACCAGCCACTTCACCGTCCCGGCTGCGCAGCTCATTCCTACCCCGGACGCACTGACGCCGACGCAGGCTGCACTCCTGCCGAACATGGAGACCGCCGTCAACTTCGTGATGGATGGTCAGCCAGGCATCGGCGAGCGCGTGGCCGTGGTGGGTCTGGGCGTTGTCGGGTTGCTGACGGTGGCGCTGCTGGCGCGCTTTCCGCTGGCGCATCTGCTGGCCGTTGATCCGCTGCCGGCGCGGCGCGCCTTGTCGCTGCAATTGGGCGCGCACACCGCTGTCGCTCCGGACGCGCTCCCAGAGAGCGGCGCGTGCGACCTGACCTACGAAGTGAGCGGTGCGCCGGCGGCGCTCAACACGGCGTTGGCGCTTACCGGCTACGCCGGGCGCGTCGTCATCGGCTCCTGGTACGGCAGCAAACAGGCGTCCATCGACCTGGGCGGCGCGTTTCACCGCAGCCGCATTCGCCTGCTCGCCAGCCAGGTGAGCACGCTTGATCCGCGCTGGTTGGGGCGTTGGGACAAGGCGCGTCGGCTGGATGTGGCGTGGGATATGTTGCGCCAGATCGATGTGGGGGCGCTGATCACCCATCGTATGCCGGTGACGGAAGCGCCGGCGGCCTACCGCCTGCTCGACCAGGCGCCGCAGCAGGCGCTGCAGATTCTGCTGGACTATCCAACCGCATCATCATCAAGGAGCACCTATCGTGTACACACTGGCCGTCCAACGTGATTTTGTCGCCCAACATTTTCTCATCGGCGGCGACTGGGGCGCCGAGAACTTCTGGCACTCGCACCACTATCGCCTGGAACTGATCCTGGAAGGCGCCACGCTCGACCAGCATGGCTATCTGGTTGATATTGTCAATGTCGAACAGCAGCTTGAGGCGATTGTGGCGCGCTATAAGGACAAGACGCTGAATGACCTGCCTGAGTTTGCCGGTCTCAACCCCAGCATCGAGCATTTTACGCGCATCGTCTGCCTGGCGCTCAACGATGGTATCCCTGCGCCTAATCTCTCGGCGCTGACGGTGAAAATCTGGGA
Source organism: Anaerolineales bacterium UBA3905 (assembly GCA_002391565.1). GTDB lineage: Bacteria > Chloroflexota > Anaerolineae > Caldilineales > Caldilineaceae > Caldilinea. Next base: position 13,404 of record DGFH01000068.1, on the reverse strand, counting down.
GAATCAGATCGCCTGGGCCGCCTATCGCCACGAACGGTAAAAATAGTACGCGGATGACGCGGGTTCGGGCGCATCAACGCGGATGAAATCCGTGAAATCCCTCTGATCCGCGTCATCTGCGTGCCAATTGGGCTTCTCCTCATGCACATTGGCCTGGTGATCTACGGCAGCCTGGAGACATTGTCCGGCGGCTACCTGTACGACCGCATGTTGGTGCGCGCGCTGGAGCAGACGGGGCACCGTGTCTCGATCTTCAGTACGCCGTGGCGCAACTACGCACAGCATCTTGCCGACAACTGGCGTGCGCGCTGGCGACGCCAGCTGCTGACTGCGCCCGTCGATCTCTGGCTGCAGGATGAGCTAAATCACCCGTCGCTCTTCTGGCTTAACCGTCAGCTGCGGCGCCAGCACCCGGCGCCGATCATCGCCATCGTCCATCATCTGCGCAGCAGCGAAGATCATCCGCCCTATCTGCTGCCCCTCTACCGCCGCATCGAACGCGCCTATCTCGCCACACTGGATGGCTACCTGGCCAATAGCCACACGACCCAGGTCAGCGTGCAGGCGTTGCTCGCCGTGCACCGCCCTTACACCGTCGCCTGGCCCGCCGCTGACCATCTACTGGTGCAGCCTGACATCACCGCTGAGGAGATTGCCGCGCGCGCCCTGCTGTCAAGACCGCTGCGCATCCTGTTTGTGGGCAACCTGACGCCACGCAAGGGTCTGCATCATCTGTTGGCGGCGCTGGCGCAGGTGCGCGAGGAGTGGGAATTGTCGGTGGTGGGCGGCTATCGCCCGGAGGACGGCTATGTTCAGGCAATTCGGCGGCAGATCGTGCGCGCGGGGCTGGCGCCGCGTGTGCGGCTGTTGGGGCGGGTCGATAATGCTGTGCTCGTCGATCTGTATCGACGTCATCATCTCTTCGCGGCGCCTGGTTACGAAGGGTTCGGCATCGCCTATCTGGAAGCGCACCGCTTCGGCCTGCCAGTGATCGCATTGACGACCGGCGCTGCGCACGAGGTTGTCTTTGCCGGGCAGACGGGTCTGTTGACGCCGCCCGGAGATGTGGCGGCGCTGGCGGACGCGCTCACACGATTTTGCGTTGATCGGGAGTTGCTGACCGGCATGGGGATGGCGGCGCGCCTGCGCTACACGCTGCATCCAACCTGGGCGGCAAGCATGGCGGGGGCGGTGCAGTGGCTTGACGGGCATCTTGCCAGCCGGCGCTGATGTCCGCGAACGCAGCCGCTGTCGGCGCCGCCCCTCGCCCCTCGCCCCTCGCAACTCGCCCCTCGCAACTCACCCCTCGCAACTCACCCCTCGCAACTCGCCCCTCGCAACTCACAATGTTTCGCAATTGCTCAACCCGACTACGCCAGCGCCGCCGCAATGCGTGCGGGATTCATCGGCAATTGGCGCAGACGCCTGCCGGTGAGGGCGAAGAAAGCGTTGGCGATGGCGGGCGCCACCGGCCCGATAGGTGGTTCCCCGACGCCGCGTGGCCTGCCGTCGCCAGCTTCCAGCAACGTGACCGTCACGTCAGGCGCCTCCTTCATCGTCAGCAGCGGGTACTTGTCGAAGTTGGCAGGCGCCACCTGTCCATCTCGCACCGTCATCTCCTCGATCAGCGCTGAGCCGACGCCCCACATGATGTTGCCTTCGACCTGAGCTTTGGCGCCGTCCGGGTTGATGGTCAACCCGCAATCCATCGCCGCCGCGATCCTGTGGACGCGAATGGCGCCCGTTGCCCCATCGAGCGAGATCTCGGCCACCATCGCCACCGGCGTGCCGACGTCGATCTGACCGGCGAGACCACGTGCGCGCCCCGCTGGCGCCGGTTTGCCCCATTCGCCAAGCTCAGCTGCGGCTTGCAACACCCGTTTGTAGCGACCAGAGTCGCCTGCGTCGCGCAGGTTGCGCAGCCGGAACGTCAGCGGATCGACGCCCGCTGCGTGCGCCAGCTCGTCGATGAAGCTCTCGACGGCGAAGGTGTTGGGCAGCAGCCCCAGCCCACGCCACCAGCCCGTGCGCAGCGGCAGGTCGCGGCGAAAGGCGACCGTGCGTTTGTTGGGTGCGTCGTAGCGAATGGTGGCGCCACGATACGCGCCGAAATCGGCGCCCATCACAGCCGACATGAACGGCGGCAGAAAGTCGAAGGCCACGTCGCCGCTGGCCTGACGATGCTCGATGGCGAGCAGCTTGCCTTCCCCATCCACGCGTCCGTACAGTTTGTGATGGGTGAGCGGACGGAAATAACCGTAGCGCATCTCGTCCGTTCGTGACCAGCCGACATGCACGGGTGCGCCTACAGCCTTGCTCAAGCGTGCGGCCTCGATGGCGACCTCCCAGCCCGCCTTGCGTCCGTAGCCGCCGCCAAGATAGGTTGGGAACACTTCGACGATCTGTTCATCGACGCCGATCGCCTTCGCCACCTGGCTGCGCACAAAGCCCTGCCCTTGCGTCGAACACCAGATGCGCACATAGTCGGGTTGCACGTCTGCCAGCGCCGCCTGCGCCTCCAGGGGCGTATGAATCGCAAAGGGCGTGCGATATTCAGCGGAGAGCGTCGTAGCTTCGCCCAGCACGCGCGGCGCATTGCCGACATCCTGGATCACGATGCCATCATTGCCTTCTGCGGTGACGAGCGCTTCCAATTCCTCCTGTTGCCAGCGATGACCTTCGTCCCATTCGCTGCGAATCTGGGCGACGGCAGCGTAGGCGGCAGGGCGGCTATTCGCAATCACGCCAGCGAAATCTTTCTCAACGACTACCTTGACAACACCGTCCATGGCTGCGGCGGCGCTGGCGTCGAAGGATTTGGGCGCGGCGGAGATCGTCGGTGGACGCACGACAGCGCCGTACTTCATCCTTTCCAGCCGTACATCCATGCCGTAGATTGCGGCGCCGGTGACCTTTGCCGGAATATCCACGCGCGGCAGTGATTGCCCGATGACTGTGAAGTCTTGCCACCGTTTGACTGGCGCCGGCTCCTTGGGCGCTTCCCACTCTGTCTTGCTGGTGGCGACGGTGTGGAAATCGACGCGTTTGACTGCATCCCCCTGGACGGCAAAGCCACGCCCATCGACTCCAACTTGATCGACGGGCACGCGCAGCAGGACGGCTGCCTGCATTGCCAACATGCTGCGAAACGTGGCGGCTGCTTCAAGCAACGGTTGGAACACCCCCGACACCGAACTGCTGCCGCTGGTCATCAGTGAGCCACCCATGTCGCGCCCCGTGCTGGCCTGCGCCACGTCGAGGTCTTGCCAGGCGATGCCCAGCTCCTCGGCGGCAATTTGCGCCAGCGCCGTGTGCACGCCCTGCCCCATTTCCACCTTCATCAGGTAGAGACGAATGCGGCTATCGGGCAACACCTCGAACCAGACCCAGGGATCCTCCGGGTAATCGCCCGGCGGCCCTTCGGCGCCCTCGAAGACGCCCGCCAACTGTAGCCGCGCCCACGGCACGCCATAGACGTAGCCGAGGGCGAGACCACCGGCGACGACCCCGGCGCCGATCAGGAAGCCGCGTCGGCTCATGCGCCAGCGTGACTTCCTGGCTGGTTGCGCTGACATTGTGGCGTCGTCGGGCGCTTCGGCAACAGGGGGCGGGGAAGTCTGCAAATCCGTCATGCGGCCACCTCCAGCGGTTGCATTGCCGTGTTCATCTGGTCGGCGGCGGTGAGTACGGCGTGCTTGATGCGGTGGTAGCAGCCGCACCGACAGTAGTTTTCGCCCATCGCCTCAATGACCTCGTCCTCGGTTGGCGTCGGATTGCGTTGCAAGAAGGCCACTGCGGTCAGAATCTGCCCGCTCATGCACCAGCCACACTGCGGCGTCTGCGCGTCGATGAACGCCTGCTGCACAGGGTGCAACACCGGCTCACCGTCGGCGCCTGCCTGCGCCAACCCCTCGATCGTGGTGATCGCCTTGCCTTCGACCAGCGTTAGCGGCGTGATACATGCACGCGTCGCCACGCCCTCCACCAGCACTGTGCAGGCGCCACAAAAGCCCGCCGCGCAGCCGATCTTGGTGCCGGTCATCCCCAGCTCGTCGCGCAGCACGTACACCAGCAAGGCGCCTGGCCCGCTGGCGACCTCGCGATCAACGCCATTGATGCGTAAGTTCATGCTTACTCCTGGTTGAATCAGTGATAATGCGATGGTGAGATTATGCAGGGGTGTTCACAGAAGGTCAGTAGACTGTGCTACAGAAGCCAAGAGGGGTGGTGAAAGGTTGCGCTGAGTTCCCTGGCCTCGTCAGGCTTTCGGTGGGTGATGTTGCGCAATGGTTAATGGCACCTCGGTGGCAATTTCGTCATCAAGCAGAATGCGAAATTCGTAGTCGCCAAAGGCCGGAAAGGCAAGATGCGCCAGGTCGAAGATCTGGTTCATTAGCACCGGACGTCCATCGTGCGGATGTTGAATATTCACTGTTGCGGCAATGTTGAACAGCTCGCGACCGTCGTCATCCACCAGGATGATGCGCATCTGATGGGCGCCAGTCTCGCTGGCCTCGAACTCGAACTGCGTGACCAGCTTCATTTGCGGATGCACGACCGGCGTCTGGGCAGCGTTGATGGTGGTGAAAACGCCCATGATGTTGAGCTTGTGCTCGATCGATAGGCTGGCGTAATCCGCCAACACGGCAATGCGGGTTTTCATGGGTGAAGGCTCCTTGTGGGCAAAAAAATACGCTGTCGATGGTCCCCCGAAGCTGGGATTGGGGCCCAGCACCACCGACAGCGTACTGATAAGATACCATGCCCTGGCCTGCCTGTCAAATCGGGAAATTTGCTGAATTCGTATTCGTATTGACAGCGCCTCTGCGCAGGTCTACAATGCCTTGCACCGCACCGATTGCCCAATGTTGACGGGACGCCAGGCGCTGGCAGGCGTCGCCGTCATAACCACAAAGGAGCCTCGCCATGTATCTCAAAGACATTCGCGCCTGCGTTGATCGCATTCTCGAAGGGCCGCGCCTGACGCGCGCCGAGCGCCGCGCGGTCGAAGTCAACCCCGCCAATGCCATGTTGCTTGAACAACTGCCCGCTATTGCTGGGATCGACTTGCCGCAGAGCCTGGCGCTGGTGACGAAGAAGTTATGGAAGCCCGGCATGACGATCCGCGTGCGCTTCCTCGACGGCGATCCGGTTATCCAGCAACGGTTGCAGCCTTTCGCCCATGTGTGGAGTCAATACGCCAACCTTAAGTTTGTCTTTGGCAATGATCCGGACGCCGAAATCCGCATCTCCTTCAAGCAACGCGGGTCGTGGTCGTACATCGGCACCGACTGCCTGGGCATTCCTAAAAACCAGGCGACGATGAACTTTGGCTGGCTGACGCGCACCACCGATGACGCCGAGTACTCGCGCGTCGTCACACACGAATTCGGCCACGCCATCGGCTGCATCCACGAGCACCAGAATCCAGCGGCCAACATTCCCTGGGACAAGCCTGTCGTCTACCGTTACTACGCCGGCCCACCCAACAACTGGACGAAGGAACAGACCGATGTCAACCTCTTCCAGACGTACGCCCGCGACCAGACGCAATTCTCAGCCTTCGATCCGCAGTCGATCATGCTTTACCCGATCCCCAACGAATTCACGATCGGCGACTTCGAGGTCGGCTGGAACACGGTCCTCTCGGACACGGATAAACAGTTCATCAGCACGATCTATCCCTTTACATCGAAGCCGACCAACGAGTTGCCTATTGACGGCGGCCCCATCAGCCAATCGATTGGCGCGCCTGGCGAACTGGATAAATTCACCTTCTCCGTCCAAAAGCAGGCGCGCTATCGCGTGGAAACGTTGGGCAAGCAAGACCTGGTCATGGGCTTGTATGGCCCCAACGACGAGACGAAGCTCATCCGCACTGACGATGACAGCGGCGTCGGCATGAATCCCCGCATCGTCAGCACGCTCAAGCCTGGCGTCTACACCGTGCTCGTTCGTCACTTCAGCCCCCAAAAGACCGGCGATTACCAGATTCAGGTCAAGACCGAGTAGGCGAAGCCCGGCGCAGGCAACTGTCACCAACAGACCGCAGATTCCGCGGCGCCTTTGCAAATCTCTACGTCCTTGCGCCTTTGGGTCAAACGTTCGCCACTGTCACCAGCAGACCGCAGATTTGGCGGATCGGGCAGGGAAGCGCGGATAATCCATCATCCATGTCTATCCGCCCACACCGCTGATGCTGCGGTTTGTTGTTTCGTATCTGAGGAATTGTCATGCACCAGGAAAACCACGATGCTGTCCGCCCTGGCGTGCGCGCCGCCCCGCCGGTTGGGCGCAGCCGGGTGGATGAGTCGCTGCATCGCATGCAGTGGAACGAAAGCCCACAGGACTTTCCCGCCGATCTCAAAGAGGATGTGCTGCAGCGGCTGGCAGGGATGGCCTGGTCGCGTTACCCGATCAGCGGGCGCCCCTGGCAGCTCATCGATGCGTTGGCGGCGCAACTGCACCTGGCGTCCGACCAGGTCGTCGTCAGCGAGGGTTCAGCCGATTTGATCAAGGCGGTGATGGCGGCGACGCTGCGCCCCGGCGACGCCATCGTCATGCCGGCGCCCACCTTCCTGCTTTATCGCCAGAATGCACGGCTGCATGAAGCAAATGTCGTCGAAGTTCCCCTCGCTGCTGCCAACGGATTTGCGTTGCCGGTCGACGCACTGATCGATGCCGCGCAGCAGCATCGTGCGCGTCTGGTCACGCTGTGCGCACCCAACAACCCGACCGGCACCGTCTACGCTGAAGCCGACCTCCGGCGCCTGGCGATGGCGATTACACCCACCGTGCTGGTGATCGATGAGGCCTACGCCGAGTTCTGCGACCAGGACCTGACAGGGTTGCTCGATCTCGAGAATGTGATTCTGCTCCGCACCTTTAGCAAATTCTATGCCATGGCCGGGGTGCGCGTCGGCTATGCGCTCACGACGCCCACATTGGCGACCGAGCTACAAAAAGTTGTCACCGTCTTTCCGCTCAGCATCTTCAGTGAGATCACGGCATTGGTGGCGCTGGAACATCGTACACGTTTCCTGGCGCTGCGCGACCAGACAATCGCTGAACGAGAGCGCATGGCGGCGGCGTTGGCGACGCTCCCCGGCGTGACCGTCTATCCGAGCGGCGCCAACTTTCTGCTGGTGCAACTGGATCGCCCCAAGCAGCCGCTGCTCGACCATTTACAGCAACAGCGTCGCGTCCTGATCTCGGACATGGCCGCCTATCCTGAACTGGTGAACTGTGTGCGCATTAGCCTGGGCGCGCCGGCGCAGAACGATCTGGTGATCCAGGGGTTCCAGGCAGTGATGGACGCCGCGCGCTGAGAAGGTTCACCCAGGTCGCAATAATTCGGGCAAGATCAGGTCAGCCATGCGATGGCGGACAGGCGGGGCGTCGATGAAGCCGCAGTGACCGCCGGTGGGGTGAATCTGGACATCGAGCAGTGGATGTGGCGTCAATGTGTAGAAATCGACGACGGGAATGACGGGATCATTTTTGGCTGTGATGATGGTGGAGCGCACGGTGAGCTGCGCCAACGCGTCGCCCAGCACAGAGTACGCAGCGAAATATTCGTCGGCGTTGCGGTAGCGTCGGGCGCCTGCCACTGCCGGTTGTTGGATAAACCACTCGGTCATGTCGCGCACCAGAGGAATGCGCTCCAGCTCGGTCAGGTCGGGCAGATCAGGATTGAACCGGCGTTTGGCGCGCAGCGAACGCAGCCAGCGTTGCCGGAAGTAGCGACGTGTGCCCGGATTGCGGTCAAGTGCATCGGTGGCGCGCGCCGGGTTGATCGCCGGGCAGACAGCGATGACTTTGCGCAGGTTGTGGAATGGCCAGCGCTCGCTGTGCCATTTTGCCAGCCGCAACGCAAAATTCCCTCCCATCGACGCCCCGATGATGTAGAAAGGGCGCGTCCCCGCCAGTTGTGCGATCTGCGCCGTTGCGTTCGCCGCCTCCTCCAGCAACGTGGCGCGGAAAATGCCTTTGTTGAGGGCATAGGGATCAACATGCAAGCCAGGGCCATGATCGCGCAGGTTGAGGCGAAAGGTGGCGAATCCCCGCTCCACCAGCGCCTGCGCCAGGATGACGTTGTAGTTGGAATGGCTGCAGCCTTCCCAGCCATGTAGAATCATCACCAGCCCGCGCGTCAAGCCGGGGACGCGGCTGGCGTTGTAATATCCGTGCAGCCGCACCGGTCGGCCTGGGTCGGCGCCGGTGTAATCATAGCCGGCGTCGAGCAGCAGCGGCTGCTCGTCCAGGTTGACATCGATTGCTTTGGGGCGCACCATCGCCAACATGGTCTGGACGCTGCCAGAGCGGACGAGCCGATTCGGGCGAAAGGGAGTGCGTGGCATACGATAGTCGATCATGATGCGAGTATACTACGGAGCGTCGTCCTTTACGCCAATTCTGGGCGATGCCGACGACAATCTCGCCCTGGATTGTGACAACCATCAAGGAGGGAATCACCATGCGTTACCGCTTTTTCACTGCCGATGTCTTCACCAGCGTGCGCTTTGGCGGCAACCAGCTGGCCGTCTTTCCCGACGGCAGCGGTCTTAGCGACGCCCAGATGCAGCAGATTGCGCAAGAGTTCAACCTCTCGGAAACGGTCTTCGTCCTGCCGCCCGAAGAACCTGCGCACACCCGGCGGCTGCGTATCTTTACCCCGGCGCGGGAGTTGCCCTTTGCGGGGCATCCCACCGTCGGCGCAGCCTATGTCCTGGCTGCGATTGGTGAGATCCAACTTACGGGGGAACGCACGCCCATTGTGTTCGAGGAGGGCGTTGGCCCGGTGCCGGTGACGATCACTGCACAGCATGGGCGTCCCCACACCGCAACGTTGACTGCCGCCGTTTTGCCCACCTTCGGGCCGCCGCCGCCCGACACTGCTGCCCTGGCCGCCATGCTGACGCTGGAACAAGACGAGATTGTGAGTGGCGACTACGCGGCGCAGGGCGCCTCATGCGGGGTGCCCTTCCTGTTCATCACGGTGCGCGACCGCGCGTCCCTGGCGCGCGCCCGCCTGCGCCGCGACCGCTGGGAAGCAACGCTGGCGAACTGGTGGGCGAACCAGGTGTATCTGATCGCCTTCGACCCGGAATTGACCGGCTCCCACCTGCGCGCCCGCATGTTTGCGCCGGCGATGGGCATTGTCGAAGACCCGGCCACCGGCGCCGCCGCTGCGGCATTGGCCGGTTATCTTGGCACGCACGACCCGGCGCGCAATGGCACGCTGCGTTGGATTGTTGAGCAAGGCTTTGAGATGGGGCGTCCCAGCATCCTGGAAGTTGAAGCCGACAAGCGCGACGGCGCCATCGCAGCTGTACGCGTGGGCGGCGCCTCGGTGCTGGTCTGCGAAGGCGTGATGACAGTGGATGCGTAAGCAGGATGCGCTGATGTGTGGCTGGAAATGGAACATCACTAACCGCGCCGATGGGCGAATGTCTGGCATATTGTTCTCAAGATAGAGGCGAGGGCCAAGTTGTGAAGAGCGCCGCCAGCAGCCGCTATTTCTATTGATTTCGATGTCGCCAGCGATAGCGCCTGGTGTGACAAAGAGACTTTCGACCTGCTTGCATTGTGATGGAGACGATGAGTCGATGAAACGTCAAGTTCTTGTCTTTTGCTTGCTTGCCTGTACACTCGCGGCGTGCGCACAGTCCTCGCCACTGGCGCCGGATAACCAACCTTCCGCAGTGACGACGGTCGCAGCAGCGATGGCGACTCCTGCTTCGGCTGGCGCCACGCCTGAAACTGCACCGTCCACTGAGTCCGCACCTGCTGGCGCTGGTGCGTCGATCAACCTCCCGACGCCCACGCCGGAGGCTGCCGTGCTGAGACCCGACCAGGTGCGGCTACGTCTTGAGCCTGTATACGAAGGCTTCGAACTGCCGGTTTTCCTGACGCACGCTGGCGATGGCAGCGGACGCATTTTCGTTGTGGAAAAGACCGGCAAAATCTGGGTGAGCGTCAATGGCAAGGTGCAGACAACGCCATTTCTCGACATCAGCGAGAAGATTACGACCGCTGGCAACGAACAGGGGCTGCTGGGGCTGGCTTTTGCCCCTGACTTTGCCGAGAGCGGCCATTTCTTCGTCAACTACACCGACCGCCAGGGAACGACGACGGTGGCGCGCTACACCGTCTCCGCAAATGATCCAAACCGCGCCGATCCGCAGAGCGCCTTTACCGTGTTGACTGTGGCGCAGCCGGCAGCCAATCACAACGCTGGTATGCTCGACTTCGGTCCGGATGGCTATCTCTACATCCCGCTTGGCGATGGCGGCGCCGCCAATGATCGCTTTGGCAATGGTCAAAACCCAAACGCGCTGCTAGGCAAGATTTTGCGCCTCGATGTGACTAGCGATCCGGCGCAACCTTATTTGATCCCGGCAGACAATCCATTTGTCAATGCCGATTGGAACGGGCAAGACGTGCGCGATGAGGTGTGGGCGATCGGGCTGCGCAACCCATGGCGCACCAGCTTCGACCGGCAGACCGGCGACTTCTGGGTGGCGGACGTCGGGCAGAACCAGATTGAGGAAGTCAATGTGTTGCGTCCGGGCGCACCCGGCGGCGAGAACCTGGGCTGGCCGATCATGGAGGGCAGTCGTTGCTTTGGCGCGGCTAATTGCGAGCAGACGGGGCTGACGCTGCCCATTGCCGAATACACACACGCTGATGGCAACTGCTCGGTGACAGGTGGCTACGTCTATCGCGGCGCCGCCTTCCCCCAATGGCAGGGCGTCTATTTTTACGGCGACTATTGCAGCGGGCGCATTTGGGCGCTGGCGCCTGATAGCGCCGGCGGTTGGGCAAACGCCGAGATCACCGATTCTGACCTCATGATTTCTTCCTTTGGCGCAGATGAAGCCGGTGAGTTGTACGCGCTGGACTACGCCAGCGGCGTCATCTACCGGCTGATGCCGGAATAAGCCAGCTGGGTCGGAATGATGGGGAGCGGCTGCGCTGATGCGCTGCAGCTATCGATTTCCAGGTTGTCACGTGATATTGCTCGCA
>DGFH01000068.1:0-2141 GCA_002391565.1 Anaerolineales bacterium UBA3905 | reverse complement strand
GTTAACCTGGCGGTCAGTAATAGATAGCGCAGGTAGACTTTGCTCATCTACCCTGAAGCTCAATGGAGTTTAACCAATAGTTTCCGGTCAGCCACGCCGTCACGCTGGAGGCGATGACCTACGGGAGAGGACGCTCTGTGCGCTGAAGGCAGCAACGTCGATGACCGGATCATTTTGTAAATCCTCATAAAGCTTCCGGGAAGATAGGGAATGTGCAACTTTAGGCGCCATGACGGACTGAGCGGCAGCGCCTGATTATGTGAACATCCAAACCTCCACAGCAGAAATGTGCAGTGTGCACGTATGACGACTTCTTCTTTTCAACCGTCCAGACCCAGTGTGGATTACAGCAAAAAATGGTGGGTGTTGCTTGCTGTCGGGCTGGCGCTCTTTTTGGGCAGCGTCGACGGCAGCATCGTCAATGTGGCGGTGGAGCCGCTGATGGAGGCGCTGCACGCTGATTTTCCCACCGTCCAATGGGTGATCATCGCCTATCTACTCACGTTGACCCTTTTGCTGGTCGGCATGGGACGGCTGGCGGACATGATGGGCAAGAAACGCATCTTTGTCATGGGCATTCTCATCTTCCTGACCGGCTCCGCTCTGTGTGGGCTTGCCATCACCGTCTACTGGCTGATCGCCTTTCGCGTGGTGCAGGCTGTGGGCGCAGCCATGATCATTGCCCTGGGCACCGCCATCCTGACCGAGGCGTGGCCAGCGCAGCAACGGGGACAGGTGTTGGGGCTGGCCGCCGGTTTCATCTCTCTGGGCATTGTGTTAGGGCCTGTGGCAGGGGGAATCATCCTGGGCGCATGGAGCTGGCACTGGATTTTCTTTGTCAACGTGCCGGTGGGCGCAATCTCGCTGTTGTTGGCGCTGCGTTACCTGGCGCCCCTGCCGCCACAAAGCCGACACGAACGCTTCGACCTCATTGGCGCCAGCGTGATGGGTATTGGCCTGCTCGCCTTCACCTTATCGATGACCGCCGGGCAGAATCTTGGCTTTACCGATCCACGCATTCTCGCCCTCCTGGTCATTGCTGTGGGGATGCTGCCGGTTTTTATTTGGGTGGAACAGCGCGTGCCATATCCCATCATCGATTTGTCGCTCTTTCGCGCCCCGGCGTTCTCCCTCAACCTGTTCACCGCCACGCTGGTATTCATCGCCATCTCCGGCGTCGTGCTGCTCCTGCCGATCTATCTGAATCTGGTGCTGGGGCTGGAGATGACGCAGGTCGGCCTGCTGATGGCGGCGGTGCCGCTGATCATGGTGTTGCTGCAGCCGCTGTCGGGCGCCCTGTCGGATCGCCTCGGCACGCGCCCTGTCAGCCTGGTGGGGCTGTGCTTCATCGTGGCTGGCTACCTGACGATGACGACGCTCCAGGTGGATAGCTCCCCGTTGGGCTTTGTCGCCAGGATGCTGCCGGTGTCGATCGGCATGGCGATCTTCAACTCACCCAACAACAGTGCGATCATGGGCGCCGTGCCCCGCGCGCGGCTGGGCATTGCGTCGGGCATTCTGAGCATGGTGCGCACGCTTGGGCAGGTGACAGGCATCGCCGCGTTGGGCGCCTTCTTCGCCAGCCGCGTCGCCGTGTATAGCGACGGGGAATCGCTGCGTCTGGCGCCGTCGCAGAGTATCGTGTTGGCAATTCACGACCAGTTCCTCCTAGTGGCCGGCTTGATGTGCGTCGGCTTGCTGGTGGCGTTGCTGACCTGGGGTTGGGAACGGCGCACACAGGCGCGTCGCCTGGCGGCGTCAGCAGTTGTCGTAGAGACGCACCCGCCAGCATGAGGGTAAATTGTAGCCGCGTCCCTTGTGCACTTTTTCACCAGGAACAGCGCTTACTTGCCAATCCATCCGACGAACGGTATAGTTGCGAGCAACGATTCAAACGTTCTTCGACTTCGAATGCGGTGCAAGGAGACCTCAGATCATGACAGCAAAGATCGGTATTTTCTTTGGCAGCAGCACCGGCTGTACGGAACGCGTCGCCAACATGATAAAAGACGAAATCGAAGCCACCGGCCTGGCAACCTGTGAGGTCATGGTGATTTCGGCTGCCAACGCCAAGCTCTTTCCCAAATTTGACTTTCTCCTTTTCGGTGGCTCAACCTGGAACCTGTCTCTTATACACATCT
>DGFH01000185.1:1441-16970 GCA_002391565.1 Anaerolineales bacterium UBA3905 | reverse complement strand
ATGCGGTCGCTCATGGTCAGCGCTTCTTCCTGATCATGCGTCACAAAAACGAAGGTGATGCCGACTTCACGCTGTAGTTTCTTGAGCTCGAGCTGCATCTCCTTGCGCAATTTCAAGTCGAGCGCACCTAGCGGCTCGTCAAGCAACAACACTTCAGGCCGGTTCACCAACGCACGCGCCAGGGCAATGCGCTGTTGCTGACCGCCTGAAAGCTGCTTGGGCTTGCGCCGCTCATACCCCGATAGCCGCACCATCTCCAGCGCCTCGCCCACACGACGTTGAATTTCTTGTTTGTCGACTTTTTTCATCTGGAGGCCAAACGCCACGTTCTCACCGATGGTCATATGGGGGAAGAGGGCGTAGCTCTGAAAGACGGTGTTGACGGGGCGCTGAAAGGGCGGCGTTTTGCCCATTGGGCGACCATGGATGAAGACTTCGCCTTCTGTTGGCAACTCAAAGCCTGCAATCATGCGTAGCGAGGTCGTCTTGCCACAGCCCGACGGCCCCAACAGCGCAAAAAACTCTCCATCGGCAATTTTCAGCGAGACATTCTTGACGGCAGTAACAACTTCGCCGCCGGGGCCAGGAAAACGCTTCCATACATTGCGCAATTCAACGGCGTACTCAGCCATTGAGCGATTCCTCCATCCTCATGGTTGGGTTGCAGATTCGGTCGGACAAAGCAAACTGTGCAGGCATGTGGAGACAAATTTGCGCAAGAGTGTATCATGCCAATAGGGATTGTCAAAACACCAATACGGAAAACCGACTTTGTCAATTGAAGGAGTTGGGTGCCATCGCCGGGGTGTGCCCGGCGATGGACGCCCGGAGGAAAGAAGAGGTTTCCCGTTGCCGGGAGAGGTGAATGTGTGCGAAGTTTGCTCCCCAGTAAACTTCACACTTATTGTAGTATGGACACCATTATAAGCACATCGGGCAAAATGCACAAGATTTGGGATCGCCAATTGTGCATTTTGTCACAACCAGGTTGTTTGGGATGTCGGTGCGGGCATGATGGCGTCGAATGGCGGCGCCTGACGCCAGCCGTCGACGCCAGGCGCTGGCATCAAGACATGCTCCGCAGCGCGCTTGCGCCGACAACGCTTCGTGTTCGAAGAGTTCCCAGTGGATTGGTAGATGACCGCCGCCAGGACACCAGCAACTGTGGGCATCGGCGGCCTGCAACAGCGCCAGCGATGCCCAGTGAGGCGATGCGGCCAAGCGATGTTGTTCACGTCGGGGCAAGTAGGGAAACTCATGAGCAAGCCCGTGATGGAAGACGACGAAGTGGAGCCGCTCCTGTTCGGCGGCGCTCAAGCCGAGACGCGCCGCCAGCAACGGCGTAAATGCCGCCGCCTGCACCTCGTGACCGACAAAGGGCGCGCCAGAGCGAACGTTGCGACGACACACCGGCTTCTTCCAATCGTGCATCAGGGCCGCCAGCCGCTCCACGAAATCCGGCTCGCGATCCAGATAGCGACGCGCAAAGATTGGCAGCGCCATGCAAACGAGCACGGTGTGCGTGGCGGCGTCGCCTTCCAGGTGCAGGTCGGCGCCCTGATCACAGCCGATAAGCAAACGAATATCCGGCAAAATGGCGTTCAGCCACTCTTCCTCCAGCGCCCGGCGCAAGGTGGCTGCCCGGCTGCGCGCCAGAAACGCCTCCAGTTGTACTCCTTCCGCTGTGCGTACTGTTCGCATTGGGCTGTTCCTCCTGATAGACAGTTCACGCCGGCAGGTCTATCAGGAGGATAGATGGAGCGGATTAACTTTGACGCCCGCGCAGCAGGGCTGCGTGTAAAGGTTGAGTTAACATTCAGTAGCGACCGCGCCAGGCAGGATCAGGCAACTTCTGTGCTTCCTCTGGGTCGGCGATCTGGATATTGACGGCGCACGCTTTGAATTCGGGAATTTTCGCCTGCGGGTCAAGGGCGTCGATGGTGAGCAGGTTGGCGGCAGCCTCGCTAAAGTGCATCGGGATGAAGACAACGCCGGGTCGCGCTTTGGTGGAAACCTCCACCCGCAGCACGACCGATCCGCGCCGCGAGGCGACGCGCACGGCGTCGCCGCTTTTCACCATCAGCCGCGCCGCGTCGATTTCATGCATCTCGACGTGTGGCGCCGGGTAGAGTGCATCGAGCTGAGAGTGGCGCGTCAGGGTGCCGCCATGCCAATGCTCCAACAGGCGTCCGGTCGTGAGGATGAAGGGGTACTCGTCATCCGCCTCCTCGGCGACGGGCACATACTCTAGCGGAAAGAAACGCCCGCGCCCAGAGGGAAATGTGTCGGCAAAGAGGAACGGCGTGCCAGGGTGTGTTTCATCCGGGACAGGGTACTGCAGACCGACCGCTTCGATGCGATCATAGGTGACGCCGGCAAACATCGGCACTACATCCGCCATTTCGCGGTAGATGGCCTCTGGCCCGCCATAGTCCCAACCGGCGCTGGTGGGTCGTCCCAATCGCTGCTCGATGCGCTGAGCCAGGTCGCAGATAATCTCGGCGTCGGGGCGTGATTGTCCACGTGGGGCAATGGCGCGGCGCACGCGCTGAACGCGGCGATCGGTGTTGGTGAAGGTGCCCTCCTTTTCCGCCCACGACGCGGCCGGCAAGAAGACGTCGGCGAAGGCGCCTGACTCGTTGATAAAGATATCCTGCGCCACCAGGAACTCAAGCTGCTCCATGTGCTGGCGGGTGACATTGAGATTTGGTTCGGTCATCATCGGGTTCTCGCCCATGATGTAGAGGGCGCGCACGCCACCCGGATGCGCGTGTGCAAGGATTTCGGTCGTGGTCAGACCACGCGTGCGGTTTAGCCCACCCGGCTCAATGCGCCATGCCTGTTCCCATTTGCGCGCGCTCGCCTCATCGTCTACAGGCATGTAGCCGGGGTAGTGAAAGGGCATGGCGCCGGCGTCGGATGCGCCCTGCACGTTGTTTTGTCCGCGCAGTGGATTCAGCCCTGTCCCCAGCCGCCCAATGTGCCCGGTGAGCAGCGCCAGGTGGATCAGTCCCAACGCGCTGGCTGTGCCGTTGCTAAACTGCGAAATGCCCATGCCCCAGTAAATCGCGCCGTTTTTGGCGGTGGCGTACAGGCGCGCCGCCTCGATGATCAGGTTGCGATCGACGCCGGTGATCGCTTCGGCATATTCCGGCGTGAAGGGTTCCAGCGATTGGACGAACTCATCATAGCCGGTGGTGCGTGCGTCGATAAAGGCGCGGTTGACCAGGCCTTCCTTGACAATTACGTGCGCCATCGCCGAGAAGAGCGGCACATTAGCGCCGGGCTTGAGCGGCAGCCAGAGCGTGGCATAGTCGCACAGTTCCAGCCGACGTGGGTCGATCACGATGAGCCTGGCGCCATGTTTGCGTACGGCCTCTTTCATTTGGAGGGCAATGATCGGGTGATTCTCGGTGGTGTTGGAGCCGGTGACGATGAAGCAGTCGCTATGGATGACTTCGGCGGCGGTGTTGCTCATGGCCGTGGTGCCAAGCGACATGAGCAAGGCAACCACGCTGCCGGCGTGACAGAGCCGCGTGCAATGATCGACGTTGTTGGTGCGAAAGAGAGCGCGGAATAGCTTCTGCAGCAGGTAGTTGTCTTCGTTGGTGGCCTTGGCGCAGCAGTAGACGGCCATTGCCCGGCTGCCATCGCGGCGATAGATTTCGACCAGCCGATCCGCCACATACTCGAGCGCTTCATCCCAACTTGTCTCGCGCCACTCGCTGCGGTCGAACGCCTGTGTGCGCGCACCCGGTCGCTGTGGCGTCTTGCGGATCAGCGGCGTCGTCACCCGGTCGGGGTGATACATGAAGTCGTAGCCAAAGCGCCCTTTGACGCAGAGGTTGCCATGATTCACCACCGCGTCGTGCGGCGAGGTGACGCGGTAGATGAAGTCATCCTTGACGTGCAGGTGCAGGTTGCAACCAACGCCACAGTAGGGACAGGTGGTGGAAATGATGCGGTCTGGTGTGATCATTGCGGCATCTCTATGTCTGCTTATGGACATACTGCCCCGTTCACCTGCAGGCGACAGCCCGTCGGGTGCAGGTGAGCATTGGTGGGCGGCGTAGCCGTCCGCCAAAACTACGTATTTATCTCATCAAAAGTCAATGAAAGTAATGATTGATCAAATCGATAACGTATTAACTTAACGTTACGCCACTCTCTAGACTGGGCAGGACGCATGCCAACGGTGTATTTTCGTAGAGCAACATTTTGTCTGTGCGCAATTACATTCCTGGGGAAGTCAGATGCAACGAGGAATGCATGAATCATATCATAGTCACCGAAACAATACTCATCTTTTACCCAATCCACATATTTGAGTAATTGATCGATGTTTTCTTCGCTGGCCATGTCGCGCTTTATTTCAGCCACCAGCACGCGCGACCTGGTTGGCTTGAAGCCTGGCAGGTATGCATAGCCAAACAAATCCATCTTGTCCATGTAGTCAATTGGTTTGAAAGGCGATGCAATAACTTGATGCGAAATGTAATCCCACTCGCCAAAGATGGAACGGGTATCTGGAGCTTGTATCGACAGCTTATGTAACAATCCTGCCTCCAAAGCCATCTCGTGGTTCAGGCGGTCCCCAACGGCACATTGTGCAAGCATGACTCGCATTCCAGTTTCGATAGAATACTCCGCACGTAATGTCTTCTCAACCATTTCAGCATGCACGGGAGTGAATTTGAACACGCTATGACTTGGTGGTATCGAATATCTCAACAGAGCAGCATTCCGCTTCAGAAGCACGTCACGGAAAGCCTGATTTTCATCATCGTCAAATTTGATGAAGGAGAGTTTCCAGAAAGCTCTCAACATCCTGAATGCGCGCGGATTGGACGACAATACATCGTCCATGTCAACACCTGCCTGAAAGAAAAAAGGGTCTGGCTCGAAAAAGCAAACACAGCGTTGATTGATGCTTTCTTCGCCCTCATCCCAGAGTAGATTTGGACGGATTTCCAAATAGGCGAAGGTTTCTGGATAGGCTGCGCGCGGAAAATTGAAAAATTTGCAATCCGGTCCGACATTTATCAGTTTTCCGATACCGTAGATTCGCCGCTTAATAAAGAAGTATACGTTGTCACCAGCCTTCATTGAGGCATAGTCGGCGAAAGTGCCTTCATGGTGCGCCATCCAGGCAGTGGACTTAGGAGCAGATAGTTTCGTTGCGTATACTCCATGCTCCGCATACAACTTCAAGGATTCTGGATTGTCTAGGCTAATTATGAATCCGGCCATGATGACAGAAGATGATTCAGTAGTTTAGGACAACAACCTCATTGATTGCGCCTCTTGCGCCACCATTAGAATTTACAGCACGAATTGCGCGCACCGTTTCAATTCTGTAGTCCCTGTACAAGTTCAAAGTTAGGGGAGAATAGGAATTACTCAACATACAGTAACATCCTCTACGGGATAATTCACCGAACACCTCCGCCAGTTGATGCTGATTCTCATCACTGAAACTATCCAGCGTATAACTTGTAAAACTTGCAGTCTTACTGATTGGTACATAGGGTGGATCAAAATAGATGAAATCTCCTGCCTGCGCATAATCAAGCACAGATTCAAATTTTCGGATGTGCAAATTGGCTGGCTGAAGTGCACGGCTTGCGGCGCGCAGAGTATCCTCAAAGACGATCTTAGGCGCCTGGTAGCTGCCGATCGGAACATTAAATTGCCCCTTCCGATTAACTCTATACAAACCATTGTAGCAGGTGCGATTCAGGTAAATGAGTCGTGCTGCCTTCTCAACTTGGGTAAGTTGATGCATTTTGCGATCGGCAGCGCGAACATGATAGTAGTAATCATGGCTGTGATTCGCTTCATGTTTGCGAAGAATCGCGATGACATCATCAACGCGATTACGAACAGCAAGATAAGTGTCTACGAGTTCTTCATTCAAGTCAGATAGATATGCCGCGCCAGTAATCTGATTGGAACTCCACAGATGGAAGTAGACAGCCCCCCCACCCAGGAAAGGTTCATGATAAGAGTGAAAGTGGGCAGGGAACAAGAGTGCAAACTGATCTAGCAACTGCTGTTTCCCCCCTACCCACTTCAGAAAGGGCTTTGCACTCCTAGACTCTATCTGGATCAATTGCATACTCACCTCCTGTGGCATATTGTAGCTGACCAAGTCCGGTTTAAGCAATTTGCCGAAAATTTGTTCTAGCTTTGTACTTCTAGATTTTCCTGTCTTGCCATCACGCCGCAATCAACACTATCGCTGCCAGCGCCGCCGCCACCCCGACAGCCTGGGGACGGTTGAGCCGCTGCCCCAGGAATCCCCACGCCAGCAGCACGGTTACGCCGGGGTAGAGCGACGCCAGGATGGCGGCCACGTCGAGTCGCCCCACGGCTGCGGCCAACGCAAAGAAGAGGTTGCCGCCGGCGTCGAGCACGCCGGTCAGCGAGTTGACCGGCAGCACAGCGCGCGGCGGCAACAGGGGGCGGCGCATCACCACGATCGCCGCCAGCAAGAGCAGACCGCCCAACGCACGCGCTGCCGTCAGGCTCCAGAAGACATTGCCTGCGCTGGTCCCGGCGTCGATGAAGACAAAATAGAAGCCGAAGCTCACGCCTGCTATCAGCGTGTAGACCAGATCGCGGCGGGTGAGCGTCTCACCGGCGCCGCCTGCCAATAGCCACACCGCCGCCAGCGCCAGCGCAAAGCCGGCAAGTTGCAGCGGGGCAGGCAGTCCATCGGTGATCAGGCTGAAGAGAACCGGCATTCCGCCGGAGATCACGGCGGTGAGCGGCGCCACGATGCCCATGTGACCGGAGGCCAGCGCCTGGTAGAGCACCAGCAGCCCCACTGCGCCCAGTAAGCCGCCTGCACTCGCCCACAGCAGATGCACCAGGTCGGGCATCGCCTCACGGAAGATCAGCGCCAGCGCGGCCAGCAACACTGCGCCAACCATCTCCGCCACGAAGACGACCGTGTACGGGTCAGCGCGCCGCGTCGATAACCCGCCGCAAAAATCGCCGCCGCCCCAACTGAGGGCAGAGAGCAGACCGAAAAACAAAGCAGAAAGTTCGTACATGGTTGGTTAAGGTGGGAGATGAAGAGATTGGAGATTGGTTCGGGGCAGTTGCTGAGTCTCTCAATCTCTCAATCTCAGACGACTTCTTCTATTTTGTGCGCCAGCGCCACATCCAGCGCGCTGATCTGATTGCCTGCTTCATGGGTGACCAGGTCGATGACGACTTTATTCCACACGTTGAACCATTCGGGGTGGTGATTGAGGGTATTGGCCTCGATGGCAACTTTGGTCATAAAGCCGAAGGCTTGTGTGAAGTTGGCAAACTTGAATTCCTTGTGCAATTTACCCGCAACAATGCTCCAGCCGGGCAGGTCTTGAAGCGCAGCTTTGATTTGAGCGTCGGACAAGGCGGTTGTTGTTGACATCTTGCTGTCCCTTTCTTTCCCAAAGACATCGCTTCGCTCGTCATCCGTCACTCGTCATCCGATCTCCAATCTCTCCATCTCCTCATTTTCCCCATCTCACTGCTTCGCCCGGCGCGACTTTCTGCGTTCAGCGCGCGTGAGTTCCATGATTTCGTCCGGCGTCTTGCCCTGCTCCAGCAGCCACTCGCGGCGCGGCTTGAGCGCGCCGGTGGGACAGACGCCAACGCATTGTCCGCAAAAGACACACGTCGTTTCCGGCATCGGCAGATCGAAATAGGTGCCGATCTGCGTTCCAAAGCCACGTCCATCGAAGCTCAACGCAAAGGTGTACTGTGCATCTTCGGCGCAGACCTGCACGCAGCGCCAGCAGAGCACGCATTTGGCGTAATCGCGCACATACATGGGGTTGTCGTCGATCAGGGCGGGTGCACGGCGTTCGGCGGCAGGGAAGCGGTTGTGATCGGCGCCGTACTCCGCCAGCTGCGCCTGAATCTCCGGCGCGTCGCTCAGATCAACGGCGGAGTCGAGCATCTCCAGGATCGTGCGACGACTGCGCTCGACGCGTTCGCTGCGCGTGTGAATCACCATGCCCTCGCGCACCTGCGTGACGCACGCCGGCTGCAACAGCCGTTGCTTCTCAACCTCCACCACGCACAGCCGGCAGATAGCATTTGCCGTGCACGCGTCATGATAACAGATCGTTGGGATGTCGATGCCCACCTGGCGCGCTGCCTGCAAGATCGTGGCGTTCTCAGCTGCTGTAACCGGTCGCCCGTCGATGATCAACGTGACTTCGTTCATGGTGCATGTCCGTTCTCAAAGAGGTGCGGCCACCGTTTCATTGCGCTGAAGAGCGCCGCCGCCGCCGTCTGTCCCAGCCCGCACAACGAGGCATCCGTCATCGTCCAGCCAACGTCGCGCAGGCGCTCCACGTCGCCGGGCAGCGCACGCCCCGCCGCCACGCGTGTCAGAATTTCGTACTGGCGTTGTGTGCCCAACTGACAGGGATAGCACTTGCCGCACGACTCATGGGCAAAGAAACGCGCCAGCCGCCGCAGAATGTCGCGCAGATCGCGCTTGTCATTGAAGACCATGATCGCGCCGGAGCCGAGCGTCAAGCCGGCGGCGCGCAGTCCCTGGAAGGTGATCGGCGTGTCGAGTTCCGCCGGCGTGGCAAAGGCGCCCGCCGCGCCGCCGATCAACATCGCCTGCAGCTCGCCGCCAACCACGCCGCCCGCCAGATTCTCGATCAGGTGGCGCAGCGTGGCGCCAAAGCCGATTTCGTACAGTCCCGGACGCACGACATCACCGGAGACGCAGAGCAGCTTGGGGCCGGTCGATTCGGCGGTGCCGAGACGTTGGAATGCGTCCGGCCCGTGAATCAGGATGTAAGGCGTCTGCGCCAGCGTTTCGACATTGTTGATGGCAGTCGGTTTGCCGAACAGGCCGTGTGTGGTTGGGAAAGGCGGTTTGACGCGCGGAAAGCCGCGCTTGCCCTCGATCGACTCGAAGAGCGCCGTCTCCTCGCCGCAGATGTACGCGCCGGCGCCGCTGCGAATCTCGACATCGACGCTGAAGCCCGAGCCGAGAATGTTGTCCCCCAGGTAGCCTGCAGATCGCAACTCTTCCAGGGCTGCACCGACGCGTTCGATGGCGAGAGGGTACTCGCCGCGAATGTAAATATAGATGCGCTCGGCGCCGATCGCATAGGCGCCGATGATGGCGCCTTCCAGCACACGGCACGGGTCGCCTTCCAACAGCACGCGATCCTTGAATGTGCCTGGCTCCGACTCGTCGGCGTTGACCACGAAGTATTTGGGCTGACCGGGCGCTTTGGCGGCGCCGTCCCACTTCGCCCAGGTCGGGAAGGCGGCGCCGCCGCGTCCTAATAGGTCGGCCCGGTGCATCGCCTCGATCACCTGCGTCGGCGTCAGGGAGGTCAGCGCCTTGCGCAGCGCCTGCATGCCGCCGACAGCTTCGTACTCGATCAGCCGCGTCCGTCGCCCGCGCCCGCACAGCGGCGTGACGATGCTCAGGTCGCCGCCGACATAATCCTCGCTCCAGAAATCGGCGGTGGTGCGTCCGTGCCCGGCGAACAGATCGGCTACTGTGTCGGGCGTCACATGAGCGTAGGTCTGGTTGCGCACCGGGCGGCCGGACGAGACGTTGACCGAGACGCCGGAGTTGCAGTGACCCAGACAGGGCGATCTCTCGACTGTCACGGCGCCGTCGGCGGATGTTTCGCCCTCGGCTACGCCCGCCAGCGCACAGGCTGCCGACAACACGGCATCGCCCCCCCGCAGTGCACAGGCCGGATCAGTGCAAACGCGCAACACGGTGCGACCGACCGGTTCGTTGTAGAGCAGCGCGTAAAATTCAATGACGCCGTGCACTTCCGCCAACGGCACGCCCAGGGAGTGAGCAATTTCCGCTGTCACCGGCTGAGGAAGGAAGCCATAGTGCGCCTGCGCCGCCAACAAAACAGGCAACAGTGCAGCGCGTCCTTGCCCTGCGTGTCCGGCCAGGATCGAACGCAACGGCGTCAGGTCGGGCGAGGCAGCAAGCAATTCAGTCATAGTGACGCCCCGGTTACAGCGTTTCAATATCCATCTGCAAAAGTGTCGATCATCAGCTTCACGTCGCCTAATGGATAGAGGATCGGGCAGGTGGCGCCGTACTTGATATACTCGCGCACTTTGGCCTTGACCTCGGCGGGCGTGCCGCTGGCGGTGATGCGCTGCACCAACTCGTCGGGCACATACTTCATGGCGGCGCGCACCTGCTCTTTTGTCGCTGGCCAGCCCAGGATCGACTGAATCTGCTGGACAACTTCCGGTTTGACGCCGCTGGCTTTGGCGATGTGCGGCTGTTGCGCCAGATACTGGGTCAGCAGTTCGCGCGCACCGTCGAGCGCGGCCTGACGATCTTCGTGCACGGAGCAGACGACAAGCTGCGGGCGGTCGATATCTTCGAGGCGGCGTCCAGCGCGCGCGGCGCCACGCTCCAGTTGCTCCAACGCCTCGATGTTATATTCCGGCGGGACACAGTAATTGAGGACGGCGCCGTCGGCAATCTCACCGGTCAGTTCCATCATCTGCGGGCCGGTGGCGCCGATCATGATCTTGACGTTGCGCGGTTCGCGGCGCCCGTGCACCACATCCAGCTCGATGCCATCCACGTGGTGAAATTCACCGTGAAAGGTAACGCGTTCCATCGCCAGCAGCCGGCGCAGCACCTCCACCGTTTCGCGCATGGCGACGAGCGGCTTGCGACGCTCGATGCCCACATTCTTTGCCAGCGGATCCCACCAGGCGCCGATGCCGCAGATGATGCGGTTGGGCGCCAGGTCATCCAGTGTGAGGAAAGTGGCGGCAAGCAGGCCAATGTTGCGCGTCCAGTTATTGATCACGCCGGAGCCGATCTGGATGCGTTCGGTCACAGCGGCAAAGGCAGCCATCGGCACGATCGCATCGCGCACCAGGCGGCTTTCGGCCTGCCAGACCGCCTCAAAGCCCCTTGCCTCGGCGTAGCGAGCATACTCCATCCCGTCGCGGATCGGGTGTTTATCCTGCAGATACATAGCCACGCGGGTGTAGCGCGGTTCACTCATGATCAAGTCTCCTCGCTTGTGTCGTCAGAATGTTGAGGTGAAGGCAATTGTACACTGCGTGCAAGAAAAACGCCAGGAGGGAAGACAGGTGAGGCTGCTTCACCTTTGGCGCAAAAGTTGAAAATGTAGTTCATCGCCTCCAACGTGAGATGGCAGCCCATCACGCCGAAGACGATGAGTTGCAGATGATGCCTCCAGGATGAAGTACATCCCAGACAGGTCAGCCCGATTGCGGGCGCCTCTGTGTGGAGCTCGTCTACAGGTTTGCAACCAGTCGGCCAACATCAGGCATGACGCCAATCCGATCGACGCCGGGATTCGCCGAGGCAACACCCTGGCTATCATCTCTGAACCAGTTGCGCAGTTCCTCAGGGGTGACAGTGCGCCCGTTTGCGGCGGCAATTGACAGCACGCTGGCGGCGGCGCCCGCGATGATCGCCGCCGCCGCTGACGTGCCGCCATAATCGCGCCGCGTGCCATTGTTAAGAGCCAACGTCTCCACAAACTCGCCCAATGCGTAACAATCGACGCGCGCACCGAAGTTGGAAGGGAGCACACCCGCCAGGCGCGAGGGATGCTGCCCATCATCGGCGCAGGCCCCGATCATGATGGCGCCAGAATCTACAGCGCTCAGCACGCCGTCGATGTCAATACCGCCATTACCCGCCGGTTCGATGACAGCGATGTTGATGTTGGTTGCCGCCCGGATCGCGGTGTGAACAGCCGCGATCTGCTCTGCAGGCGCCAGTTGCAAACGCCCTTGCACCAACGTCTCGGCCTGTTCTTCCACCAGCAAGACTGCACCGGCTGGCAACTGTTGCGCGAGCGAGGCGATGGCGTCAGCCACGTCGTATAGCTTGACGCCATTCTTGGTGCGGATGCTCGACGTCAGCCGGATAGCGGCCCCGGCGACAATGCCATCGAAGTCAACGTTGTTGTGCACTGCGGCCAGGATGCCTGCATCCGCCATCGCATGGACGATAGCCCGCTGCATGTTCAAGTCATTGGCAGGCTGCACTTGAGGATACCGGCGCGGCGCAATGGCTGCTGGCAGGTCGCGGTGCGCCAGCGCCCAGCATTGCTCGATGACGCCAATCATGACGTTTTCGCCTTTTCCGCCTGCGCTTGTCCACACGCTGCGCACATTGATCCCTGCGGTGTCGTTAACCAGGTCTACGCCATCCAGGTAATGCTGGCTGCCGGCTGGTTGGGGCGGTAAGGGAGCCTGGACTTGCACGCGTGCAAAGATGTGCTCCAGCCCCTGTAGCGCCTTGGCGACCTCAATCGCCTGTTCTTCCGATGGCACGCGCAAGAGATGGTGCGCAAACAACTCCCCCAGGGCGACAGGCGCCACTGTGCTTTCACCGCGCCGCCCCTCAGCAGAAGATTGGCGCTCCACCAGTTCCGCCAGTTCACCTGGGCTGAGGGTAAAAAAGGCGCGTTCGAAGGTCACATTCGGACCTATAGATTGCACATCCTTCCATCGCGCTGCGAACTCCGGGTATGCATCCGACAAAGCGTCCTCGATACCGTCGCGGTACTCGAAAGAGACGACATCACGCTGCAACTCAACCCACACGATCCACGGCAAAGCGCTCAGGTCTACAATTTCATCTTCAGAAAGTTCGGCCGGCCTGTCCATTGGTCTGCTCCTTCGCCGCACGCCGGCGGCCACAAAAGTGCATCGCGCATATCGTAAGAACCGGTCGTTACCGGTCGGCGCCCAGGAAACCCTGCCAGGTCATGGCGAGGCAGCGGTTTGCGTCGGGGCAGGTTCGCCCACTTCGCCGGCGTCTGGCGTGGGGGTGGAAGGGGGTGCGGTGGGAACAGGTGAACTCGTGGCAATCGGCGCGGCGGGCGTCGGCGCGGCGGGCGTCGGCGGCGGAAGCGTTGAGGTCGGCGACGATGGCGGCGGCGCTGTCGGTGGCTCCTCAGGCGGCGGTGCAGCGTCGATAGGAGTAGCGGGGATGGGTGCGTCGGGCGGAGACGTTGGCGTTTCCTGCCCGGTGGGCGCCGCTTCCCCATTCTCCGCGTCGGTGGGCGGCGCGTCAGGTGCGCCGGTCTCGGCGTCCGAATCAGGGGTAAAGGGTGTCGTCGGGGGCGCATCCATCGGCGTCGTAAGCGTTGCCTCTGGCGATATAGACGCCGTCCCTGCTGCGGCTGCCTGCGTCGCAGGGGCGGGCGCCGGCGCCTGCACAGGTGGCGTCTCCGCCGGCGTCAGGATCAATCTGGCGCTGCCGCCGCCACTGATAACTGTCCTGGCGACATCGACCCGACAACGACCTGCCGGATAGCCTGTCGTGCTGAACGATGTCGTCGCCGCACCGCCAGTGGAAGCCGTCACGCTGAACGCAGCCATCGTTTGACCGCCGCAAGCCACTGTAACCGCCAGCGGCTCGCGCGCTCCGGCGTCTTGAATGGTGACGCCGATGATGGCGCCAACAACAGCATTCGCAGGATTCAACGTTACCCGCAATGGGCCTGGCTGAGGTAGCGGGTCGGGGGTTGCAGGGCCTCTGGGCGGTGCTGATGGTCGAGCCCCGGCAGGTGTGACAGCAGGCGGCAAGGCCGGTCGGCAGGGAAGCAACAGCATTTCCCCTGCGAAAATGCGCTCGCCGCTGCGACAGCTATTTGCCTGCCGAATCACAGCGGTCGTAGTGCGACAGGCCGCCGCCAGCCGATTGAGCGTGTCCCCGCGCTGCACCGTGTAGCGGACGTCCCAACCAGGCGGCGGCGTGCAAGGAGAGAGAGCAGGCGTCTCGCTACCGGAGGAGATTGCCGTGGATGCGGCGCGCGGCGTCGGGTAGGGCGGCGCGCCAGGACCGGGCACACAGGGGATGCGCACAGGCACGCCAATGCGAAGCAACCCAAGCGGTGTTGGGTTGGCCGCACGCAGATCAGCTTCGCTAACGCCATACTGATCGGCGATGGTCGCCCACCGGTCGCCAGGGCGCGCCATGTGTTGGCGCCATTCCCCCTCCGGGGGACAAGGTTGCCCTGACGCCGGAGTTGGCGTCTGCGCCAGTAGCGGTGGCGACCACGCTACGCCCACGCTAGCCGCAAACAGCCACACAACGATGCAAATGAAGTGGCGATGACTCATAATGTGGCTCCTTTATGAAAGAGCGATCTCCCGGCGTCACGGCGTCGAGGATCGACCAGGGCAGGCAACGCCCAGCCCGGCGAGTATATCTTGGGCATAATGGCGACGGGCAGTGTTTTGTGAAATTTCCAGGGCGCGACAGAAGCGGTCGGGGGCAGTTGCAATCCCGCGTTGGCGCTCCAGTCCGCCCAAACCAAGATAAGCCTGCGCCAGCAGATCCAGACGACTCTGCGCTGGCGGCGGCTGCAGTGGAATGCTGCCGATCACAGCCTGGTAATGGGCGGCGGCTTCCGCAGCGTAGTCATCGGCATAGGGCGAGGCGTCGTCATACGCCAACTGGTAACGTCGGAAATAGACCAGACCAAGCCCCAGGTGCGCTTTCTCGGCGATGAAGGCGGCGTGCGGCTGTTCTGGCAACAGTAGCGCCTGCTCGTAGAGCGTCTGCGCCTCGGCAAGATACGGGTCGCCGCGCAGGAAGAGGCTGTTGGCTAACGCAATGTAGCCGCGCCCATAGTTCGGGTTGAGGTCGAGCGCCAACAGCGCTAACTGCTCCGCTTCGTCGAGGCGAGCGCGCCGCCGCGCCACGTCGGAGGCAAAGAGATAGATCACCTCTCGACCGGCGAAGACGCCGAGCGGCTCGGACTCGGCGGCAGCCCGCGCCAGCGCGGCGGCAGCTTCCGTCAACCGATCCTGGGCAGCGTAATCGACGCCCTGGATCAGATCGACTAGCAGACTGGCGCGTTGCGCCAACGTCGGCGTCAGCGTGAAGATTTCACTGGGATGAATGGTAAGGGGAAAGGCGAAGTCGTGTGCGCCGGTGATTTCGCCCATATCGTTGCGAAAAGCGTCCGACACCAGAAACTTCGTGCGCACATTCAGTTGGTCGCCGACGCCATCTACGCTGCCGTAGATGACCATCTGAAAACCGCTCTTTACCAGCTCTGCCGCTGCGTTCGCCTCCGCAATGCGCCCGACGTGTTGATGCACGATTGCGACATCGGTGGCGCCGCTCAACGTATATTCGTTCTCCAGCGCGTCGCTCAAAGATTGCCCAAAAACGGCGCCGGCCTGCAGTGCTGTAGCAGTCGCCCCGTTCTCCACAAAGTCTGCCACCGCTACATTGAATGCGCCGGTGGGGATGGGGCGCGTGCTGCGCCACCACCACCAGCCGGCGGCGGCGCCCAGCACCATCAATGTGAACAGCAACAGGCTAAACACTTTTGCCCAGTGGATCGGGACGCCTTCCCGCTGGAACAGGCGACCATCGGCGGCGCGCATATAGAGGGTGGGAATGACCCATTCCAGCGTGTGACCGGCAGCCAGGTGCATGGCCTTGCGCGCTTCGGTGCAGGCTGCATCCACCGGCAGACGGTTGGAGATGGCGCGGTAGAAG
>DGFH01000185.1:0-1366 GCA_002391565.1 Anaerolineales bacterium UBA3905 | reverse complement strand
GCATGGCCTTGCGCGCTTCGGTGCAGGCTGCATCCACCGGCAGACGGTTGGAGATGGCGCGGTAGAAGCTGCGCGCAAACTCAATGGCCGCCCGGTCGCTCACGGACGTCTGCATCGCCGCCACAGCCGGAAAGCCGCGTGTCACCAGCGTGGCCGCGATGCTCGATGTCAGGTCGCGTGGGGAGCCTTCGGCGCTTTCACAGGCATTCAGCACAATCAGCTTGAGAGTGGGATGGTCTGCCAGCAGGTCGGCGAGTTCGTTGGCGGTGCGTAGCTCTGGTTGCCCGGCTGCATCCGCCAGGGCAATGTAACCGGTGTTGCTCACGCCATCGAAGAATGCATGACCGATAAAGTGAAAGACATGATACGGACCGCCTGCCTGCAAACGTTCCTGAAGGCTGCGCCAATCTTGACCTGCCACCCATTCAACGCGCACCAGGTGATTCCAGCGGGGAAAGGCTGCGGCCAGATGACGACGTTCGCTCTCGATGTCAATCGGGGTAAGGTCAGCCGGGCTGGCGCCCATGGCCAGAATACGCAACGCGCCGCGCACTGCCAGTGGTTCGGCCGCCTGACCCACTTCGAGAAAACGCACCACCGGGGTTTGACGCGATAGAGCAAGAAAGCACGGGTCAGAAATCGGGGCATCGGGATCGAGGAGCAATTCCCAGGGGAGGACGGCCAGCTCAGGTGCACGCACGCGCAGCTTGATGCGCAACCCTTGTTTTGCCGCCGCCGCGCGCCGCCGACTTTCCCTGTACAGCGCGTGCACCTGCGCATCGAACAGCGCTGTAGAGAGCCGAAGCCCCCACTCAACAGCGCGTTGTTCTGCCTCCGTCATGCGCCGCGACGATGACGGCGTCTGCCCACCAGACCACGACGCGGGCGCAGCTGGCAGCGTCCCCGTCAGGCCACGCGCGGCCGGCATCGACGCTGTGACCAGCGCATGCCACGCATGCAGATCGGCGTCGGTGAAAGGCGTCACGAAGCGCGTGCGCACAACGCCGGCTGGCGAGTCCAGCACAGACAGCGCATACGCGCCGCCCTCTGCAGGCCCCAGATCGATGTCGAAACTGGCATAGTCCGACAAGCTCATGCGGTGATAACTCGTTGAACGCAATGCGACGCTACCGCTAACGGACTACAACATAATCATACACCGTTGATGAGCCGTTGATCTAGTCCTCAAAACAATAAAAACCCTATCCTTTCTTCACAACTTCTTCACAGCGATCCGCCATGCTGGAGCCATCGAACAAACCTGCTGAAATCTGAAGGAGGCAAGCAAATGTGGAAAAAAATCATCGTGGCAGTGCTGGTTGTGACAGTGGCAGCGGCTACTGTGATGGCCGCTATCGAAATGCAG
>DGFH01000099.1:2289-3788 GCA_002391565.1 Anaerolineales bacterium UBA3905 | reverse complement strand
AGATGTGTATAAGAGACAGAACTCGAAGGTCTGCCCACACTCCAGATCGCAGCCGCGCTTGACCGCCAGCGCCGCGCTCTCCGCCGGGTCGTTGGTGACGCCGTGTGTGGTGTGCAGGTCGTTGAGCGCCCAGCAGTCGGAGACGACGTGTCCCTGGAAGCCCCACTCCCCGCGCAGGATGTCGACGAGCAGCAACTGGCTGGCGCAGCACGCTTCGCCGTTGGTGCGGTTGTAGGCGCCCATCACCGCCTCGACCTGCGCTTCGGTGACCAGCTTCTTGAAGGCGGGCAGGTAGGTGGTGTAGAGATCGCGGCGCGAGACGCGCGCGTCGAACTCGTGGCGCTTGCTTTCGGGCCCGCTGTGGACGGCGAAGTGCTTGGCGCACGCCGCCGCCTTGAGATAGCGCGGGTCATCGCCCTGCAAGCCGCGCACAAACGCCGCGCCCATCTCGCCGGTCAGGAAGGGGTCTTCGCCCCACGTCTCCTGGCCGCGCCCCCAGCGCGGGTCACGAAAGATGTTGATGTTGGGCGACCAGAAGGTCAGCCCCTGGTAGTGGCCCGTTTCGCCGTAACGGCGCAGCGTGGCGTGATATTTGGCGCGCCCTTCGTCGGCAATGGCGGAGGCGACACGGCGGATCAGGTCGGGGTCCCACGTCGCCGCCATGCCGATGGCTTGTGGAAAGATGGTGGCGCGACCATTGCGGGCAATGCCATGCAACGCCTCGCCCCACCAGTTGTAGGCAGGGATGCCCAGGCGCGGGATCGCTGGCGCGTTGAAGAGAAGCTGCCCGAGCTTTTCCTCCGTCGTCATACGCCCGACCAGGTCGGCGACGCGGGCGGAAACTGGCTGCGTCGAGTCGAGATAGAGTGGTGCGTTTGCTGCGTTCATCGTGTTTCCTTGCATCACTGTGCGCTAATCCAGTTCATCATAGAAGCCATCATGCTTCATGCCGGCTTGCAATACGACGACTGTCACCGCTTCGTCATCGACGCGATAGACCAACCGATAGTGATCAAGCCGGATTTTGTAACGCCCGGCCAGGCTGCCGCGCAGTTCTCTGGCATGGTCTGGCCGTGGATTGAACGCCAGCTTCGCGATTTCGCGCTTGACCCGTTGGCGCATGTGGCCCGGCAGTGCTTCGATCTGCCGTCGCACGCTGCGCGCGATGTCAATCTGGTAGACCTTCATCGCCCAGCCACTCTTCAATTTCTGCTGGCGTCAACCGTTCCAGTGCATCTTCACCTCTGGCGATTGCCAGTTCAGCCTTCAGCGCCTCGATGCTGCATTCCAGGTCGTCGATATACTCGACGATAGCATTCCAACGCTCTGGCGAGACCAGGACGGCGGCCGGCTGACTACGATTTGCCAGAATGACCGGCCCGTTCTTGAGCCGTTTGAACACCTCCAAATGACGGTGCTTCAAGTCCGAAATCGGCGCCATCTGTGGGACTGGGTGCATAGTTGCCTCCAAAATAGCCAAATCATGTCCATTTGAAGGC
>DGFH01000099.1:1185-2111 GCA_002391565.1 Anaerolineales bacterium UBA3905 | reverse complement strand
GTGGGACTGGGTGCATAGTTGCCTCCAAAATAGCCAAATCATGTCCATTTGAAGGCTATTATAATGTCATCCCTTCCTCTACGCAACGGTTATTGCACCAGTCCGAACCGTATCGGGGTCAACCTCTGTGCCGTTGTGCCATAACTCGTATTCACTCAAGTCCATTTCATCATCCCAGGATATGCCATAGCCGCCAGGATCGACTTTGACCGCTTTGAAGAAAGCTTCGTGTTTGAGCAACTGGAAGCGGTCAAGCTTCAGGATGCTGTGGCAGTCATAGACCTTTTGGACGCCGTTGTCGAATGTCACCAGCAGGTGTTTATCCTCTAGAGGCGTCACTGAGTGGATTTTCGGCGTGCTCACTTCATTACTCCAGTCCAGGCAAGCGTCTAAACTCGTTACTATGCCACATACGCAGTAGCTCTTGCTGATACTCTGCCGCCCATTCCCTTACCAGCCTCTGTGCGCGCAAAGGTAGGTCGCCTTCAAGCATCTCAAGATTCTGGATATTGAAAACCCCATTGTACTCGCCGTAGATGGCATGAAAGTGTGGAATGCCATGTTCGCTCTGGCTAAAGTACATCTTGATAATGACGCCATAGAACCTTGCTACTACTGGCATAATATCATCTCCTGGGCAGATAAGACACTTTTGCCGCCTTAGAACCTGTTTGAAGAGTCACCCAGTTTAACGTAGAGCCGCAGAGATGCAGAGAAACGCAGAGAGAATCAACCGAATGCGCATCTGTAGCCAGCTATGCAACTCCTCTGCGAACCTCTGCGTCGCTGCGTCTTTGCGTCAAACTTCTACGCTTTTCAAACAGTCTCTTAGTTTTGCTCCACCCTCACGCTGGCGTCACTTCGGCCTGGCAGAAATAATGCTGACGCTGCACCAGCACTCGCTTGTCGCCGGTCACCGCGAACGC
>DGFH01000099.1:0-1001 GCA_002391565.1 Anaerolineales bacterium UBA3905 | reverse complement strand
GTGGCATCGGAGATGTGTATAAGAGACCTTGCTGGCTCGACGGCCAACTGCATCGCCGCGTCGTAGTAGGCGAGGCGCTCGACCGGCAGCGTGAAGACCACGCGCTTGCGCTCGCCTGGCTGCAGCGACACGCGCTTGAAGCCGCGCAACTCCTTGACCGGGCGGGTGACGCTGGCGCCGTCGGTGCGCGTGTAGAGCTGCACCACCTCGTCGCCAGCGCGGGCGCCCGTGTTGACCACCTCCACGCTGATCTGCACTTCGCCGTCAGCCGTGACGCTGGCGGGCGTGACGACCAGGTTCTCGAAGGCAAAACTGGTATAGCTCAGCCCGTAGCCGAAGGGGAACAGCGGTTCGTTGCTTTCGTCAGTGTAGGGACCATAGAAGAACGAGCGCGCGCCCGACGGACGGTGGGCGTAGAAGATCGGCGCCTGACCGACATGGCGCGGGAAGGTGATCGGCAGCTTGCCGCTGGGGTTCGCATCGCCAAAGAGCACCTCTGCCAGCGCCGGCGCACCTTCGGCGCCAGGCAGCCACGCCTGCACAACCGCCGGTGTCGCGTCCACCAACTGCGGGATGGCGTAGGGGCGACCGGTCACCAGCACGAGCACGACCGGCGTACCTGTCGCCAGGATTGCCTCGACCAGCGCCTGCTGCACGCCCGGCAAGGTAAGATGCGCGCTGTCGCGGAATTCGCCCGACGTACACTCCGGGGTGAGACCTGCCTTGTCGCCGACGATGACGATGGCGACGTCGGCTTTGCGTGCGGCGTCGATGGCGGCGGCGAAGCCCTCGGTCGAAGGGCTGTTGATGTCGCACCCTTTAGCGTAATGCACCTGCGTCTGTGCAGACACCGCGCCGTGGATGGCAGTCAGCGGGCTGATCATGTCGGCGTAGTCATCAACCAGCTTGATCGACGCCGGCAACGGATGCTCGGAAAAGCCCATGCCGTGCAGCGCGATCAGCGTCTCGATGTGCGCCGGGTAGGAGTAGTCGCCGAGCAG
>DGFH01000154.1:2400-2787 GCA_002391565.1 Anaerolineales bacterium UBA3905 | reverse complement strand
AGAGACAGTCGAGGACGGGCGGGGCGACAAGCCCGACGGCTGGTCGCTGCTGACCAACCACCCCAAGACCGGCGAAATCGAGAGCTTCAACCAGGCGCTGGGCGGGCTGTATGCAGCCGGCTATGGCGTTGAGGGGCGAGGGGCGAGGGGCGAGGGGCGTGTGGAAAGCGCGCCTGTCGTTGTTTCGTCACCAGCCTCAGTTCAAGTAGAAACGAAAGAAAGTGTAGCTATGGCACAACCAACCGCCGACGCCAACAACGCGCTGGGGCAGGCGTTGATGCAGGCACTGCAGCAATTGGCGGGCGCGGCGCCCCTCGCCCCTCGCAACTCGCCCCTCCCCTACGACCGCAACGAGACGCCGCTGGGTTCGGTGGTCATCACCGGCAC
>DGFH01000154.1:1065-2216 GCA_002391565.1 Anaerolineales bacterium UBA3905 | reverse complement strand
CTCCCCTACGACCGCAACGAGACGCCGCTGGGTTCGGTGGTCATCACCGGCACAGGATTAGGGTTGCCGGGCGCCAACAAGTCTGTGATGGATCCGGACAACGCCATGCGCATCCTGCGCGGCGAGCAGTTCGTCGACCTGATCCCGGAGCGCTTCCGCAGGCAGATGGCGAGCCGGCGCATCACGCGGCTGGTCAAGGGCGACGACGGCAGCGGTCGCTTCGAGGTAATCGAAGACACGAGTGATGTGATCAAGCTGGCCGGGCGCGGCGGCTACTTTAATCTGGCGGAGGAATACGGCGTCCCGGAGAAGCTGATCGAGGCGCTCGACATCACCACGCAGCTTTCGATTGCCGCCGGGCTGGATGCACTGCGCGAGGCGGGCATTCCGCTCGTGCAGACCTACCGCCCGACGAGCAAGGGCACTTACCTGCCTGACCGCTGGCTGCTCCCCGAAGCGCTGCGCGACGAGACCGGCGTCATCTTTGCCAGCGCCTTCCCCGGCGGCGACCGCATGGCAGATGAGTTCCGGCGCTACTACGAGTGGGAGAACCGACGCCAGCAGATCGCTGCGCTCGAAGAGTTGCGTCAGTACACCACCGACCCGACGACGCTGCGCGAGATTATGCGCCGCATCGGTGAGTTGAAGGAAGAGCTGGAGCAGCATCCCTACGAGTTTGACCGCCGCTTCATCTTCCGCATCCTGGCGATGGGACACAGCCAGTTCGCCGAGTACATCGGCGCGCGCGGCCCCAACACGCACGTCAACGCCGCCTGCGCCAGCACTGCCCAGGCTGTGGCGCTGGCGGAGGACTGGATTCGCAACGGGCGCTGCCGCCGCGTGATCGTGGTTGGCGCCGACGATGTGACCAGCGAGAACCTGATGGGTTGGATCGGCGCCGGCTTCCTGGCGACAGGCGCCGCGGCCACCGACGACAAGGTCGATGAAGCCGCGCTGCCTTTCGACCGCCGTCGCCACGGCACGCTGCTCGGCATGGGCGCGTGTGCGCTCGTCGTCGAGAGCGAGGACGCCGCCCGCGAGCGCGGGATACGCGGCATCGTCGAGCTGCTGAGCAGCGAAACCGCCAACAGCGCGTTCCACGGCACGCGGCTGGATGTCAACCACATCTCCGACGTGATGAACCGGCTGGT
>DGFH01000154.1:0-890 GCA_002391565.1 Anaerolineales bacterium UBA3905 | reverse complement strand
TTCCACGGCACGCGGCTGGATGTCAACCACATCTCCGACGTGATGAACCGGCTGGTCACGGCGGCGGAGCGGCGCTTTGGCTTGAACCGCTACACGATGGCGCCGCAAATGACCTTCATCTCGCACGAGACCTTCACACCCGCACGCGGGGGCAGCGCCTCCGCTGAGGTGATGGCGCTGCGCAGCACCTTTGGCGAAGCCGCCGATGAGATCGTCGTCTGCAACACCAAAGGCTTCACCGGTCATCCGATGGGCGCCGGCGTCGAGGATGTGATCGCGGTCAAGATTCTGGAACATGGCATCGTGCCGCCCGTGCCCAATTTCAAGGAAGTCGACCCCGACCTGGGCGTGCTCAATCTGAGTCGCGGCGGGCGCTATCCGGTGCAGTACGCGCTGCATCTGGCCGCCGGCTTTGGCTCGCAGATCGCCATGACGCTGACCCGCCGCATTCCGGGCAGCCACGACCGCATCGACAACAAGGCGCGCTATCAACGCTGGCTGGCGGATGTCAGCGGCTACGACCGCGCCGAGACCGAGGTCGTGAAGCGCGTGCTGCGCATCGTGGCGCAGGGGCAGCCCGCACGTCTGCCCATCGCCAGCAACTGGCAATACGGCACAGGGCCAACTGTGCGCGCCGCTGCGCCCGGCGATGGCATGATGAACGACTATCGCCCACTGCCGATGCCGGCGGTTGCGGCTGCCGTGAGGGGCGAGGGGCGAGGGGCGAGGGGCGATGTTGTTGCGCCGGTTGCCGCTGCGCCTGCGCCGGTCGCAGCGCCGCCAACGGCGCCAGCTCCTGTTGCGCCCGCGCCGACACCTGCGCCAAAAGCAATTGAACCGGTGGCGCCCTCCGCACCAAAGGCGGCAGCGCCTGTCTCTTATACACATCT
>DGFH01000175.1 GCA_002391565.1 Anaerolineales bacterium UBA3905 | reverse complement strand
GGCGGCGTCGCCAGATGCTCCAGGGTGCGCCACCAGCGTTGGAGCACTACGTTGCCCGCTGCATCGACGCGCAACCAGTAACCACCTGGCAGCCGATAGACATCCTGCAGCAGGCTATTGGGGCCACCCTCCTGGCTGTGAATGTCCAGCAACTCGGCCTTGAGCACGGGCAGGTTAACGCGCGGTGAGAAATCGGGCAGCACCCCAAACGCCTTCACTTCCGAGGCGAAAGCAAAGCCATACGGCAGGCGCAGATAAAAGAGCGGCTTGACGCCAAACCGATCGCGCGCCAGAAAGAGCACGCGTTCCGCGTGATCCCAGATCGCAAACGCCCACATGCCGTTGAATTTGTGTAGACAGGCGCTGCCCCATTCGGCATAGGCAGCCAGAATCACCTCGGTGTCACCATCGGTGCGAAACCGATGACCTCTGGCCTCCAGCTCGCTGCGCACCTCCAGGAAGTTGTAGACCTCGCCATTGTAGGTGATCCACCAGCGATCGTCGCCATAGCTCATCGGCTGCCGGCCGGCCGGGCTGAGATCGAGAATCGCCAGGCGACGATGCCCCAACCCCAGGCCGCCATCAATGTACAGACCGGCGCCATCGGGGCCGCGATGGGCCAGACGCTCACACATCCCATGCATCGTGCGCTCATCCACCGGTTTGTCGTTGAAGTGCATCACGCCACAGATTCCACACATGCAGGGGACTTCCTCTCAGCGATCAACTCTGCATAGTAAGCGGCGACCTTTGCCATCTGCGTGTGATAGTCACCTTCCAGCCGCACAAACTCGAGCGCCTGGGTGGTTACTCGTCGCCGTAAAGTTGCGTCATCCAGCAGGCGCAGCACGGCCTCAGCCGTTGCATTGGGATCGCCCACCGGCGCCACCAGGCCGGTTTCGCCATCAGTCACGATTTCACGCACAGCAGATAGATCGCTCACCACGACCGGGACGCCGCATGCCATTGCCTCAAACACAGAGGAGGGGCGGCTATCGGAATTGGGAACAGACAACACGACATCGGCAAGCGCATACACCTGAGGCATCACATCATTTGTAAACCAGCCGGCGTAACGAACAGCGTGCTGCACACCGAGACGCTCAATTTCCTGCCGAATGTGCGTGACGTATTCTGGACAAAGTTCGGTCTTGCCAAGCAGAAGCAATTTTGCGGACGGGTAACGCGCCAAAATGCCCGGCATGGCGCGCACCAATACATCGATGCAATAGAGCGGTTGCAAATTGCGGGGGCTGAGCAGTACAGGCCCATCATCGATGCCAAGCTGGCGACGGAATAAGCTGGAAGCGGTCATTGGCCGGAAATGCACCAGATCGACAATCTGTCCCACCCGCCGCACGCAACCAGGCCGGGCGCCAAGCGCAATGCTTGCATCGGCCAAAGCCGCAGAGTTACATAGAATCCGATCCGCACGGCGAAGCGCGCGTCGCAAAAACCACCGTGTTGCTGGCGAGTAATGGGCTGGATATACCAGCAGATCGCTGCCCCAAGGGGTGATCACCAGCGGCCTTCGCCACGCCAGGGCGGCAGGCAATTCGCTGGCATTGAGCATGAGAATGTCGAAAATGTCTGGCTGAATCTCTGCCAACAAGCGCTGCATCTGGCGCCACTGCGCCACCGGCCACCACCCCAGACGCCACAGCAGGCTGCGCACCGGCGCCACAAACGGCGGCGTCAGGACGTCGGGCAGGTGATGATAGCGTACACCGTTCAGCGCCGGGTGCACAGGCTGGCTCCAACCCAGGAGATGCACCTCATCCCCGCGTTGAAGAAAATAGGCAAGCCACTTGACCGTGTGGCTGCTGGTTGGGTCTGCCAGATAACAAAGGCGCATATTGATCAGCTAGGACAAACGCAACTGATAGGGCGTCACGCCACATTGAATCATTTCCAGGTAGCCCACCACCGACGCAGCAATCCCCAATCACGCCACAATTGGCAATCTTGGCGCAACGCAACTGTCATATAACGTCTTGCGCGTTGCATGTCTTGCGCCTGAAAAAGGCGAAAGCCTGCGTCGGCGTATAAGCGAGCGCGCGCCTTGCTCTGTATCGAAGCCGGTAGTTGTTGTTGCGCCCCCAGCGCCTCGCAGACAGTGCGCAAGAAACTGTCGATCCGATCTGGGCGAAACTCGCCTTCAAA
Organism: Anaerolineales bacterium UBA3905; assembly: GCA_002391565.1. Taxonomy (GTDB): domain Bacteria; phylum Chloroflexota; class Anaerolineae; order Caldilineales; family Caldilineaceae; genus Caldilinea. The sequence continues at coordinate 1,438 of DGFH01000175.1, read as the reverse complement.
TTCTGCTAGAGCAGCGCCATAGTTGACCAACATGTTGATCAAGCCTGTTGAATCTTGCCAGATAGCTGGATCAAGATGATGCGCCTGGTGTAGCCACTGCCTGGCCTCGCCTGGCTTCTGCCAGACAAACCCTGCGAAAGCAGCCTCCAAATATTGGCGCCCCAGGGAGCGCGCACGGAGACGCTGCAGGTGCTCGGAAAGCGGCGCAAGCGCATCAAACGCCCGCTGCAACAGGCGAAGATGATCGTGCAGGACGCGCTCAGTATTCGCTGGAGCAGGCAAGTGGGATTGTGTCTGGCGATGTCGACGCACCAACGCAAGCGGTTCCGGGATTCTCGCCAGTTTGCCCCCCTGGATCAGCACTCTCAGCCACATATCCCAATCTTCGCCAAAACGAATGGCCGGGTCAAAGCCGCCAATTTGGCGCACCAGATGGCTGCGCGCCAGGGCAACACTGCCGCCGCCAAACGTATTGGCAAACAAGAGCGGTTCAAGCGTTAGACTCTCTGCCTGTGTATCTGCATACAGCGTAACGGCGTCAATCAGGTTGTCGTCGAAGTCGATTAAATGCGCCTGACAACCAATGATTGCGACATCCTGTAAACGTTCCAACGCTTCAACTTGTCGCTCGATCTTCATTGGAAGCCACAGATCGTCCGAATCTAAAAACGCCAGGTAATCGCCGCTGGCAGCATCGATGCCGCGGTTGCGTGCAATCGATTCGCCCTGATTGGCTTGCCAAATGTAGTGCAATTGCTGACCATATCGGCTATCTAGCGCTTTACCAGTGCCATCGGTGGAGCCATCATCGACAACAATCACTTCGATTTCTGGATAGCTTTGTGAAAAAACGCTATCGATCGCTTTTTGCACAAGGACGACGCGATTATATGTTGGGATGATGACACTCACACGTGGCAAGCTCATGTTGCAGCAAACTTGGCTAACCAAAGCCTTGCATGAATCAGCGGCCAAATGGTGATTAGCTCGTTCCAGGTATACTGATTGCGCTGTATATCTGCACAAACCTTCCTTTGGGCCGGATCGCTTAACAAGGGGACGCGTCCGGCGTGGTTCATCGTGCACAATCCATCGAGTAGCCATTGCTTCAATTCGCCCTGGAACCACTGCACGACGGGAGGGGCGAAGCCGATTTTATCCCGCCGCGTACGCACCGCCTCCGGCAGCAGTCCACGCATAGCTTCACGGAGTACGAGCTTGGTGAATCCCTGGCCGATCTTGCTTTCCGGGGGCAGCGAAAAGACATATGTAACTAACCGCCAATCCATGAAGGGCATCCTCACCTCAACGCCATGCGCCATCGCCATCCGATCATAATTACGCAAAATAGTTGGCAACATGGTTTGGTGAAATTCCCGATACAGGGCGGCTTCCAGATGTCCATTGCCCGGCCAGATATAGGGTGGCTCAGGTGTTG
>DGFH01000174.1 GCA_002391565.1 Anaerolineales bacterium UBA3905 | reverse complement strand
GCTCATAAAATGTCAACCTAGAAATCAGTAACTCGAGGCGGAGTAGACAATAACTCCTATCTCCGTAACCACCGGTGAAAGCGTCGTCACATTGCGGGTAAATCGGCCAACAAACGGCGATAAGTGCGGGCGCGGGCAGCATATTCGGGACGCAATCCTGCCATGCCTGCTGCCGCCAACCATCGCGGCGTATACGCCAACGCATAGAATAGCTTCGCCAATCGAGCCTGCCTGTCACCACCAAACTTACGATAGAACTGAAGCTTGCTGCGGTAGAGCTGTACATACATGGTTTCTGCCATCTGACGACTGCTGCCTTCGCCAAAGTGGGTAACCACCGCCTGTGGCACATACCAAAGGTCCCAACCCGCCCGATGAAGACGATGACACAAGTCAACTTCTTCCGTGTACATGAAGTAACTCTCGTCGAGCAGGCCTACCTGGACAAGCGCCGCACGCCGCAATAACAGAGATGCGCCCTTGATGGCCTCGACCTGGCGTGGTTGGACAGCGCCCCATGCTTCCAACGGATAGGTTGCACGCGGCCAGATGCGTTCTAGAAAAAGTAGCCGCCAGAACTCACGCCCTGGAGTCAGCATCGGGTGGCAGGCGTGCTGCAGCGAGCCATCTGCATTAAGCAAGCGGGGACCACACGCACCAGCGCGTGGCGTGCGCTCCATGAACATAACAAGCGTCGCCAGCGCCCCAGCATGCACCACTGTATCGCTATTCAGCAGCACAATGTAACGCCCCGACGCTATGTGTATGGCCTGGTTGTTGGCGGCAGCAAAGCCAACATTCTTTGTGTTTTTAATCAGCTTTGCCCAAGAGAATTGCGACCGCACCATCGCCACACTGTCATCCGTTGATGCGTTGTCGACGACCCAGACCTCAACCGACAACTCATCAGTAGAGCGCACCGTCCTGTCAATTGAGCGGAGACACTCCGCCAACAGGTCGCGCGTGTTCCAGTTGACAATCACAATCGAGAGATCGAGCGTAGCGGACAGAGTGCTACCCCCTTGTTTCCGGCATGTGTTCCAAGGCCACGATGCCGCCTAGAAATAGCCAGACCAACACACTGGCCTGGAAGCCGTGGAAGCCAATATTGTAGACAAAGGGCAGCATCCAATCCGCCAACAACATGATGACCAGGGCGCCGGCGCCGGCGGCCAGCATGGCGTTGACATAGCCCGCTGCGAAGCCCGTTCGGTGGCGTCGACGCAGCGAGAATGCAACCCGCGCATAGGCTGCAACAAACCAGGCAAAGAGCGCCAATCCTACCGCGCCGCCGTGCGCAAAGAGGTCAACATAGTTGTTGTGCGAACTGACGACAGAGCCAAGCCATAGCCGGCTGCCAGCCATCACCAATGGCTGCCACGACGCATAGACACGGTAGGCTGCCGGCCCAAGCCCCAGGAGCGGGTTGCGCATTGTGACTTCCAGGACGCGTTCGATCAAGATCAGACGGGATTCTCCACTCAGCAGCCATTCGGCGTCACCGCCGGCAAATTCCCAAAGCACCGGAAAGAGCAGCCCCACACCCGTCAATAGCAACAGGATCACCACCAGCGACGCCCGCCAGCGGGGAAAGCGCAGCCAGCCGAGCACTGCCCAGGCAACCGCCACCCCGACCCAGGTGGAGGCGCCTTCACGCTCCAGGAAGAAGGCGTAGTACGCCGTGATCGCCAGGATAGCCAACAATGCTATGCGCCCGGTAAAATGCAAACCCCGATTGAAGAGCAACTGTCCTCCCGCCAGCGCACCCAACAGGAGCCAAAACGGCGCCCGATCCACAGCGCCAGTGGTCACGACGTCAAAGACAGGCCGCAGCAATGGGACGACACGTAGCAACGCCAGGAAACCGCCCACCACCAGAAAGACGACTGTTATTCGTGATAGCCAGCGCCCATCTTGCGCCAGAATCGCCGTCAACCAGAAGGCCATCGCCGAAAACACAAAGATTGCCCACTGCGCCAGCTGCACGATGATGAACGACTCGCGCCGTGGCACCAGTGGATCCCACGTGACCAGGCCGACGCCCAGCGAAACCAGCCCGCCGAGCAAGAAGAGCAGCAATGGCAGGTTCACCGGTGATGATGGCGCATGCAGCGCGCCGCGCACCAGTGCACCCAGCCCCCACAGAACGAAGAGCACCGGCACGAAGACGGCGGCAGGATTGAGGCGCACGTCGGTTCCGGTGCTGAATGTGATCGGCAACGCCAGCGCAATGATGATCAGCACAAGTGGCCCCAGACGTGGTTGACGCAGGATAGCAACGCCGGCAACACCGCCCATCAACGCTGCAAACGACCGCCACGATGCAGTGGCGCCCAACCAGCAGGCAAGCGCCAGGATAACGACCACCACGATAGAAATAATGGACGGACGCATCCGATAGGCAGTCGGCGAAGCTGATGAGGTGGTGGTTGATGGGGTCACGATGCCAGCGCTCCTGCATGAGATCTGTCACTGAGTTGCGGCGCGCAATCCTTCACGATATCCTTGATAAAGATTGCCGCTGATGATCCAACCATATAAGGCCTGCAGCAACTGCGTTTCAGGGGCATAGCGCTCCAACCAGGGCACAGCGCTCTCCATTAGCCACATGCCAGGCGGAGACCAACCAATTCTGCAGAGGGACTTACGCAGTATCCGCTTCAGTGAATCTTGACGCCAGTTGATTGGAGTCTTGTTATAGAACATCGATAAGTGCTCACCAATTTCTGGATATTGACGCAAGAGTGGTTGGGCAATCCTGGCGACATGATGGGCGCGGCGTGTTGCAGAAGACAGCGTTGCAAGATGGATGTCGCGATGCGTCAACCTGGCATCAGCGAGACGTCGAAGGCGAAACCCGGATTTCCATGCTTTGTAACCAAAAACGACATCTCCCCAAAGAGTAGGGCCGTCACCCAACAAATCTTGCCACATGCCGATCTGATAGAAATCCATGCGGTGAACCGCCAGATTGTTGCTGGTGCATTCGGTGAAAGCCACATCTTGATCATCAGTCGGAGCATCCTGCGCAATTGAACGGGCAACCGTGCGGGCAAAGACGCTTGCATCCGATGGTAGATAGGGAAGCCAGCTTCCCATGGATAATATTCCAGGTGCGCTCTTTCTGACAATTGCTGCGAGATATCCAGGTTCAAGCGTGATGTCGTCGTCAATAAAAACCAGGATTTCCGCCTCGCTTTGTTGTGCGCCATGGTTGCGCGCTGCTGCTGCGCCTTGATTCACCTGGGTAAACAATCGAAGGCGGAATGGAAAAGGCCGATGAACAATGCGATGCGTGGCATCATGCCCACCGTCATTGACCACGATAACCTCAAACTGCGCCATTGACAAGGTTTGCTGCTGCAGGCTATCCAGGGTGCACAACAGCGACTTTTCGCGATTATAAGTGGGGATGATAACGCTCAGGAATGGGTGTACAGGTGTAGTGGTGATCATGATTGCATACGGCAAATTGCGGCCACATCTTCCCCCATGCACCCAAAGCGCCCCAATACAGCGTCGCGCAAGGCAAACAGGTTCGCCAGTCTTTTGGCGCGCGTTGCGTTTCGATATTTGGGCAGAAGATACCACACTACCACATGACCAAGATTGCGGGCCACGATTCGGCTTAATGTCCGGTATCGTCGCCAACCCGACAGATGCATCCCAAAAAATAACAAGGCATTGCGCGTCATATAATACGTGTTCTGCGGTGATCCCTGCCCAAGTGTGGCTGACACCTTATGATATAAAGCTGTTCGGGGGGTGTATCGTATGCGGTACCCGGCGCGCCTGGCGCGGATGCAGATATCGATATCCTCAAAGTTTAAATAGAAGCGTGGCTCCAGCCCGCCAAGCTTTTCCAGCACCTCGCTACGAAACAAAACCCCGCAGCCAACAATGAAATCGACATCCTCTGCCTCATCTGCAAATAACGGGCCGACTTCACTCTCGCGCTGCCAGATGCCGCGTTGTTCGATCGCGCCCTCCTCCCACCTGACCAGGCTGCCTGCTGCAAAAATCATGTCCGAAGGATCGGAAAAATACATCTTGGGGCCCACAACCCCGATGGACAAATCCAGCATAGCTTCCGCCACCAAGCGATCAAGCAGATTCGGCCACACCTCAACGTCATTGTTCAAAATCAAGATATACTCATTGCGCAATCTCAGGGCATAACGAATGCCAACGTTGTTTCCTTCCGCATAGCCTAGATTCGCGCTGTTCTGGAGAAGCGTAATCGCGGGATAGGCAGCCAGGATTCGAGCAACAGAATCGTCGGTGGAACCATTATCAACCACGATCACATTCATCTGTTCAGCCGGATAGTCCAACGCCATCACCGAGCGCAGGCAGGCCAGGGTGTCATCCGCGTTGTTCCAGTTCAGGATGATGACGGCAACGCGCGGCGTGCTCGAAGTCATGAGCAACTCCCCAACCTGCGGCTACGCGCGCCGCTGCCATAGGTCAAAGCATCCTCTATCCCTTTTTGGGTTGCCTCCCACGTCCAATGCCGATGCACATGCGCGACGCCGTTTTTGCCAAGCTCCTGCGCCCAGGTCGGGTTGGAGCACACACGGTGAATCGCATCGGCAAATTCGACCGGATCGCGCTGCACCAATACACCGGTGACGTTTGAGGCCACACTTTCACGCACGCCCCCTTCGAAGACGCCAACCACCGGCGTCGCACAGGCCATCGACTCTAGCGGAACAAAACCAAACGGCTCCATCACCGGTGCGTACACGGTCGCCGCCGCCCGATTGTAGAGCGTCACCAATTCGTGATCGCCGATCATCTGTTGAAACTCCACTTCCACAGCCAGGGCGCGTGCCAGCTCCGCCAGATACCTCTGTTCGCGTGGATCAACGTGGTTGCTGACCACGATAAGTTTCGGCCGTTCGGTGCGATCGATGAGCGACAGAGCTTGCATCACAAAATCAAACCCCTTATTGGCGATCAGGGCGCCGACTGACAACACAAAACGCTCTTTGGGTAGAGAGAGGGGCTGAAAAACACGGATATCGACGCCCAGGTAGCAGACTCTTGCTGAAACGCCATACACGCGAAAAAGGCTTTCCCGCGAAAAGGCTGAATTGACGAGGATCAACGACGCGGCCTTAACATTGCGACGGTCGAGGGCGGCCAGGGTGCGCCGGTAAAGCAGCGGCAAAGGATCCACTAGATTTCCCAGACGTTGCGCACGCGAAAACTGCAGATACGGTCGCTGCGCCGCCGGCTCATAGAGTTGACGCGGTGGCTCCTGGCAATAGTAGACTGTCGGCGTGCGCAGGAACTTGAGCAGGCCGGGACTTTGACTGAAACGACAATTGTGCACAAAAACCACATCGTAGCCTGCCGCATCAATCTGCGCTGCAATACGCCGCTGCACCGCTTCCAGCCGTAGCAGGTCTACAGCGCGAATACCTTGATTGAGCCGACCGAAGGGTGGTTTGCCCAGCGGCAACGGCTGAAAGGGTAAGACCGTGTGGCTTCTCACTAACGGTCGCACATCGCAGAAATCGTGTTCCGCAGTAGAGAGTGTGTAGACGTCCAGCGTATGGCGCACCGCCAGCCGCTTTGTCATTTCGTACAGCGCGCGCTTCCCGCCGCCAGAGGGAAGATTGTGATAGATGGCGAGTTTCATGGCCTGGTGAGTAACTGGTCAAAGGTTGCAGCCAGACGGCTGGTGAGCAAACGCCGCTCGTAACGCTCGATCTCATTCCAATCTGGCTGATAGACCTTTGCCGCCAGATGAGCGTAATCGGTAATCACACTGCGCAACATCTGCGCCATCCCATCGATGTCATCAGGCTCGACCACACAACCTACGCCACATCGACGCACAATCTGCCCAGCCACGCCGTTGACGGCGCCGCTTGCCAACACCGGGCGCCCTGCAACCAGATACTCGAAGAGCTTGCCTGAAGCAACTCTCGGTCCTTTCCGCCGTAGCAGCAACAATAGCACATGAGCTTCTCGCATCAGGCGCAAAGCCTGGTCGTGCGATATGCGCTGTGTGTCAAAATGAAATCGAAAGCCTTGTGGAGAACGTTCAATCGTCTGACGATCCATTGGGTGAACTGCCCCAACGAAATGAAAACGCAGCCGATCCAGATCAACTTCGCCAGTGGCGGCCAGGCGTTCGACGCCCCACAATAATGGCAGTGGCTCTCCCTGATAGGCGCTGCCCGGATGCAGCAAGACGATGCGTCCATCAGCTGATGCTGACGGCGGCAAACCCGCACGGACCGACGCCAGATCAGGAAAATCCTCCCGATCCCAACCATTTGGGATCGTGGCAAACAACCGCTGGTTGGGGCGGGTCTTTTGCACCAAAGCAGCCAGATTCGGAGGCGTTTCCGCAATGACAGCATCCGTTTGCCTTAACAAGCTACGTTCAAGATGTTTGTCTAGCCAACGGCGTGGCGTGGTTGGGAAATAAACGAACGCGTTGTCCGTCCACGGATCACGAAAGTCTGCCACCCAGGGACGCCCGGTCAGATGGCGCAATTGTGCGCCCGTAATCAATGCCGACCAGGGCGGCACAGTGGTGAAGACGACATCGATCTGTTCTTGTTCGATGATCCGTCGCGCCAACGGCACAATGCGCAGCGCCCAGTACAGCGCCGGATCGACCGGTGGATTGTGAATCAGGTAGAGCGGCGCCAACATGGCATGGCGCAGCCGCGCGACCAGATTCGGCGGCCGCTGCTTCGTCGGCGCCACAGCGACCGGCGGTGGAGTAACGCCGCGTCGATAGGCTTCGACGGCCGCACTGCGCCAGCCCAGCCACTGCGCCAGGCGGTAGACTGGCCTGGGCTGCGGCGTCGGCACGCGCCAGACGCGAACGGACGCAGGAATGTCAGCCAGCAGCGTTTCGTCATAACCCTCGGCGCCATCGCCATAGGGACGATCGGTGCTGATCACGTAGGGTTGCCAGCCAAATTCCGGTAAATATTTCACGAACTTGGTCGGTCGCTGCACGCCGCTGCCGCCAATGGGCGGGAAGTAGTAAGCGATGATGAGCACACGTTTCATGCTGCTGGCCTCATCTGATCGAGCCTGATTGATGACGCAATTGTTGGAGCCAGAGGCTGGCGTGGACGACGCGCCAGAAGTGGCTGAGCTCAGTCCAGGTTGGCGCTGCGTCCTGTATACAGCGGGCGGTCAACATCTGTAAGTTCCATAGAGCGTCGCCACTCGCAGTGAGAATATTCGCCGCCTCATTGCGCCAATCGCGCCATTCTGCCATGCTCCACCATTGTGAGTTCGGCGCCGAAAAACCGATCTTGTCGCGACGGGTGAGGACGGATGGTGGAAGTCGATCCGCCAGCGCCCGCCGCAACACCAGCTTCGTATATCGCTGCCCCAACAGGCTCTCTTCGGGCAACGCAAAGACAAAGGCGACCAGCCGCCAGTCGAGAAAAGGCATCCGCACCTCGACGCCGTGCGCCATGCTCATGCGATCGTAATTGCGCAGGATCACAGGCAGCACGCGGTGATGAAAGTCGGTGTACAGGGTGCGCCGAAAGAGTGATGCGCCGGGCAAGTCATCGGTGGCAACGGGAGGCGCTGCTTCGACTTCCTGTAGCGCCGGCCCCAGCCACGCTTTCATTGTATCCTTCTGTACTGACGGTGCACGACGCATGAACAAGCGCTGCAAGTTGCGCAGCCAGGCGTTGGTTGCCCACAGTATGGCGCGGGCAGCAGTCTGCGGCCCGGCGTCAGCCGGGCTAGACAGCAAGCCGCGATAGATGTCGAGCACCTCGCGATAGCGACGCGGTCGCGTCGGCCAGGCGCCAGCGTCGTAGAGCGCCGCCACGGCATAGTGTGGATAGCCCGCCAGCAACTCGTCGCCGCCATGACCATCTAGCGTCACGACCACTCCACTCTGTCGCTGCGCCTGATAGACCATCCAAAGCGCAGCCAGCGGCCCATCCACCACTTGTTCAGCATGGTAGGCGGTGACCGCCAATAGATCGAGCATCTGCGTTGCGCCGATCTCGACAAAGGTTGGCTGCACGCCGCTGCGGGTGATTACAGCCTCGGCATAGGCGCGTTCATCAACCGGGGTGCC
>DGFH01000248.1:5405-5962 GCA_002391565.1 Anaerolineales bacterium UBA3905 | reverse complement strand
AGATGTGTGTAAGAGACAGGTTGTGCTCGATCCCGATGTGGCGGCGGTGTTTCAGACCTCTGATGCCGTGAATCGGGTGTTGCGCGCCCTGACCGAGACAATGCCGCATCCGGTGGAAGCCTGAGGTGACAACGCAATGACAGCATTTCTACGCAGCCGCCCCGCCTTGCTAGAAAAGACCTATCAACTCGCCGAACGCGCGGCGTGGGCGCTCAACCCGCTGATCGCCAAAATCGGTTACGCACGCGTCGAACGGCTGATCAAGCCCGCCGAGGACTTCGCCAAAGAGCGCATCTTTGGCTGCCACCACTGTGGACAGTGCATCCTTCACTCCACCGGCATGTCCTGCCCGATGGAGTGCCCGAAAAATCTGCGCAACGGGCCATGTGGTGGCGTGCGCCCCAATGGTCACTGCGAGGTCAAGCCGGAGATGCGCTGCGTGTGGGTCGTCGCCTACGAGAATTCGCAGCAGATGCCGATCTACGGTCACGAGTTGATCGAGATTCAGCCGCCGGTCAACCGCCGCCTGGAAGACACCTCGGCGTGGATCAACATGC
>DGFH01000248.1:0-5263 GCA_002391565.1 Anaerolineales bacterium UBA3905 | reverse complement strand
GATTCAGCCGCCGGTCAACCGCCGCCTGGAAGACACCTCGGCGTGGATCAACATGCTGACGGGCGTGGATAAGCGCGTGCCGACTGGCTGGATTCCAATTGAAGAAGTTGGCGTGGCGCATCGGGCCTAGTAACGGATATGCTCTGGAGACGTGAGCGTGCTGACCATTGTCTGGACAGAGTATTTCAAGTATCGTGCTCAAACGCGCGGCTTTGACCTGAACCAGATCGAGCAGATTCTCCGATACTCAAGCGAACGTTACCGCGATGCAGAGACAAGTCGTCTGATCGCCATTGGACGACATGGTTCCAGCCTTATCATGATTGCCTATGAAGTAGAAGGATCAATTGCAACGCCGATCACGGTTCACACAATTAGTCGTCAACAGGTTCGATTCAGGGTTCAGACAGGAAGATTTGTCAATGAATAAGCCACGGATGGTCTACTTCGAACAGCAAGACGTCCTGCATATTGTTATTGCAGATGGGGATGAGGAAGCTAGCTTCGAGCTCAGCCCGAACATAACCGTCGAACTTGGCAGTGACAACGAGATAATCGGCGTTGAGATTCTCAATGCGAGCGCCTTTCTACGCGATACCCTTTTGGAGTCTGTACAGGCTCGCGTGAGCCGACTGCCCCAGCTAAACCCGGTATGAACACATCGATATCATTTGCGGATCATCATGACAAAGCGCCAATGCGCAGTCGCCTCGAACGCGTCCTGCGTTCTGGCCGCTTTGCCGTGACCGCCGAACTCAACCCGCCCGATTCCGCCGACCCGCAAGAGGTCTACGACGCCGCGCTGGTGCTTTCCAGCATCTGTGACGGCATCAACGCCGTGGATGCGTCGGGCGCCAACTGCCACATGTCAAGCGTGGCGATCTGCGCGCTGCTCACGCGCGCCGGCTACGAGCCGGTCTACCAGGTCTCCTGCCGCGACCGCAACCGCATCGCTATCCAGGGCGACCTGCTCGGCGCGGCGGCGATGGGCGTGCGCAACGTGCTCTGCATCACCGGCGACGATGTGACCGCCGGCGACCAGCCCGAAGCCAAGCGCGTCTTCGACCTGGACAGCATCCAACTGCTGCACACGGCGCGCATCATGCGCGATTACGGCGTCTACCTCAGCGGGCGCAAGCTGACCGTGCCGCCGCCGCTTTTCCTGGGTGCGGCGGAGAATCCCTTCGCCCCGCCCTTCGACTGGCGACCGCAGCGGCTGGCGAAAAAGGTCGCTGCTGGCGCCGAGTTCATCCAGACGCAGTACTGCTTCGACATCCCACGCTTCCAGACCTTCATGCAGCGTGTGCGCGACCTGGGGCTGCACCAAAAGTGCTTCATCCTGGCGGGCGTAGGGCCACTGCGTTCGGTCGGCGCGGCGGAATTTATGCGCACGAAGGTGCCGGGCGTCTACATCCCCGATGCCGTGATCGAACGGCTCAAGGGCGCCCCCAAGAACAAACAGCGCGCCGAGGGCAAAAAGATTTGCATCGAGATCATCCAACAGGTGCGCGAAATTGCGGGCGTGGCGGGCATCCACATCATGGCGTATCGGCAGGAAGAGCTGGTCGCCGAGATTGTGGAGGAGGCCGGCTTATTACCGCGCCCCTTCCGCGCCGAAGTGCCGCATCCGGTCCGTGAACGTCATCTGCATCGATCAGAAGAGCCGGTGCGTTAAGTCGTTGCACCATCACCGGTTTCTAGGTTCAAAAACACCCACAAAAGAGAGGATCACCATGGAATACCGTTTTCTGGGCAAAACCGGCCTGCGCGTGAGCGAACTCTGTCTGGGCGCCATGACCTTTGGCCGCGAAACGACAGAGGAGGTCAGCCACCAGATGCTGGATCGCTTCGTGGCGGCGGGCGGCAATTTCATTGACACCGCCGATGTCTACACGCGCGGCGTCTCTGAGGAGATCGTCGGGCGCTGGCTGCGTGGCAAACGCCGCGACAATCTGGTGATTGCCACCAAAGTGCGCTTTCCTATGGGCGAAGGCCCCAACGACCTGGGGCTTTCGCGCAAACACATTCTCAGCGGCGTTGAAGCAAGTCTACGCCGGCTGGGCACAGACTACATCGATCTCTACCAGGTGCATTGCTGGGACCCTGCTACGCCGCTGGAAGAAACGCTGAGCACCCTCGACACGCTGGTGCGTAGCGGTAAGGTGCGTTACATCGGCGCCAGTAACTACAGCGGCTGGCAACTACAGAAGGCGATCGACCTCAGCCGTCAGCATGGCTGGGAGCCGTTCACCTGTCTGCAGCCGCTCTACAACTTGCTCGACCGCAACCTGGAGTTCGAGCTGGTTCATGTCTGCCTCAATGAAGGGCTGGGCATCATCCCCTGGAGTCCGCTGCGCGGGGGCTGGCTGAGCGGAAAATATCACCGGGGCATGGCTGCCCCGGTGGAAGGCACGCGTATCGAGCAAGCCGAGAAGGAGGGCTGGAGTGAGTCGTGGAGCGCGTACGCCAACGAGCGCACCTGGCGCATCCTCGACGCGCTTTTCGCCGTGGCGGAGGAGACCGGCAAACAACCGGCGCAGGTGGCGCTGCGCTGGCTGCTGCAACGCCCCGGCGTCACCGCGCCGATTGTTGGTGTGCGCACCCTGGCGCACCTGGAGAACAATCTCGGCGCCGCAGGCTGGACGCTCTCAGCGGAGCAGATGGCGCGACTGACGCAGGTGAGCGAGCCTGCCCTCGCGTATCCCTACGACTTCATCGCCAACGCCGCACGTCGCCGCTAAACGAACCGGGAAAAGACTGATGGCGCTTGTTCAAACTGCTCCGCGCTTCGACGCCCGTCAGGCCGCCGCTATCGCCCAGCAACGCTTTGGCGTTAGCGGCGCCATCCGTCCGCTCCCCAGCGAACGCGATCAGAATTTTTGCATCGAGAACGCCGCCGGCGAAAGCTACGTGCTCAAGATTGCCAACGCAACCGAATCGCTCGCCTTGCTCGACGCCCAAAACCACGCGCTCGAACGTATGGCGCAGGCAGGCATCCCCCTGCCCAGCCCCGCCGTGGCGCGCACGCTCGACGGCGACACCATCACCCAGATCGAACACGGTGACGGACAACGGTACTTCGTCCGCCTGCTGCGTTACATTCCCGGCGCACCGCTGGCGACCGTGCGCCCACACGCGCCAGAATTGCTCGTTGACCTGGGACGCTTCCTGGGCCGCATTGACCGGGCGTTGGCGGGCTACGACCACCCGGCGCTGCACCGCACCTTCCACTGGGATCTGGCGCACGCCGCCGAAGCGGTGCAGGCACACATGAGCACGATCGCGGAACCGGCGCGGCGGGCGTTGGTGCAGACGCTGCTGTCGCGCTTCGAGACAGAGACAGCACCCCATCTGGACGCATTGCCGCGTCAGGTGATCCATGGCGACGCTAATGACTACAATGTGCTGGTCGCCAGCGACGGCGATCTCTTCACCCGCTATCGTCGTATCGCTGGTATTCTCGACCTGGGCGACATGGTGCACAGCCTGCGCGTGGCCGATCTGGCGATTGCCGCCGCCTACGCCCTGCTCGACAAGCCCGACCCGCTCCAGGCTGTGGCGCAGGTGACAGCCGGCTATCACGCCGTCAATCCGCTCACCGAGGCCGAGATCGCTGCTCTGTGGGACCTGACCTGTATGCGCCTTTGCGTCAGCGTCTGCCACGCCGCCTATCAACGTGCGTTGCAGCCGGAGAACGAATACCTGTCGATCAGTGAACAACCGGCGTGGAGTGCGCTGGAACAACTGGCGCAGATTCACCCTCGGCTGGCGCACTACACCTTGCGCGCCGCCTGTAAGCTGCCAGCGGTTCCCCACACCGCGCCGATCGTGGCGTGGTTATCCGCTCGCTCAGGCGACCTGGCGCCGGTGCTCGGCGTCGATCTGCGCACAACGCCTGTGCATGTGCTCGACCTCTCGGTTGGCAGCACGTTGATTACCTCGGCCATGCTGCGCAGCGACCGCCCCGATCTGCTGGCGGCTGCCATCTTTGGCGAAATGGCGGAGCAGGGTGTGTCGGTCGGCGTCGGGCGTTACGCCGAGACGCGGCCTTTCTACAATAGCCCAGCCTTTGCCCTGAACGCCAGCCCAACTGCTGAACGACGCACTTTGCACCTGGGCATTGATCTCTTCGCACCCCCGGGGACATCCGTTTGTGCTCCGCTGGCCGGCGTCGTCCACGCGCTGCATGACAACGTAGCGCGCTATGACTACGGCCCCGTTGTCATCCTGCGCCACACGACCGACGCCGGCCACACCTTCTACACACTCTACGGCCATCTGGAGCGCGCGTGCCTGACGCAACTCACCGTGGGGCAACACATTGCCGCCGGCGCTGCTTTTGCCGCCATCGGCGCGCCGCCGCACAACGGCGATTGGCCGCCCCACCTGCATCTTCAGATCATCACCGACCTGCTGGAGTTGGAGTGCGACTTCCCCGGCGTCGCAGCGCCCAGCCAGGCGGCGCTCTGGACAAGCCTCTCGCCCGACCCGAACGCACTGCTCGGCGTCCCGGCGGAACGCTTCCCGCCGCCGCCGCCCACACCCGAAACGACCCTACGCGAACGCCGCGCCCGCATTGGCCGCAACCTGAGCATCTCCTATCGACAGCCAATCAAGGTCGTGCGCGGCGTGGCGCAATACCTTTACGACGAGAGTGGCCGCGCCTATCTCGATGGCGTCAACAACGTGGCGCACGTTGGTCACTGCCATCCCGCCGTCGTCGCCGCCGGCCAGCGGCAGATGGCCGTCCTCAACACCAACACGCGCTACTTGCACGACGCGATCAACGAGTACGCCCGCCGTTTGTCCGCCACGCTGCCGCCTCCGCTCAGCGTCTTCTTCTTCGTCAATTCCGGCAGCGAAGCCAACGACCTGGCGCTGCGGCTGGCGCGCACCGCTACTGGCCGACAGGACGTGATCACCGTCGATGTCGCCTATCATGGCCACACGCAGGCGCTGATCGAAGTCAGCCCTTACAAGCACGATGGCCCCGGTGGTCGCGGCCGCCCTCCCTATGTCCAGAAAGTGATCATGCCCGATCCCTATCGCGGTCCCTATCTCGGCTACAGTGCGGCGTGTGGTCGTCAGTACGCCGACCATGTGCAGCAGGCGGTGGCGCAGATTCAGGCGCAGGGACGTGAAGTGGCTGCCTTCATCTGCGAGTCACTGCTCGGCTGTGGCGGACAGATCGTCTTCCCAGATGGCTACATGGAGGCTGCCTTCCGTCACGTGCGCGCGGCGGGCGGCGTCTGCATCGCCGATG
>DGFH01000188.1:41370-45979 GCA_002391565.1 Anaerolineales bacterium UBA3905 | reverse complement strand
CGATGTGCAATGAAAAATGCGGACGCCAAACAAAAAAAGAGGAGGCTCGCTTGAGCCTCCCTGTGCCGCAGGAGGGACTTGAACCCCCATGAGCGCTGTGCCCACTACGCCCTGAACGTAGCGCGTCTGCCAATTCCGCCACTGCGGCAAGTCATATTCCGTTACATCCCAAGAATATCATCACGACAGTGACGTGTCAAATTTGAGTTGTTGTGGGGTGCGGGTCTGCTTCACAGCCAGGGCAGGCGTGTGGTGCAGAGGCCATCGTTGCAGGCGGGACATAGTAGTTGTGTTGCGCCTGCATTGTGCGCGGCAACAGGTTTGCCGAAGGGGTCAGCCCCCGTCAGCGCTGGTAGGTGCTTGGCTGGCGGGGATGCGGCGGGCATCGATGTACCAGCGAGCAAAGTTATCGAAGCGTTCGGCGGCTGCGTTGAGCGCACCGATTTGTACGTCTTTGACACGCGTGCTCACGCCGTAGGTGTAGAGGGGATGGAACAAGGGCAGGGAGGGCAATTCCTCGGCAAAGATGGCCTGAAATTGCGCGTAAAGCGCCTTGCGTTCGGCTTCGTCTGTGATCTGGCGCGCGGTCTCCATCAGTTGATCGGCTTCCGCGTTTTGCCAGCCAGCGTAATTCTGGCCGTTGCCCTCGATCTGGCTGCTATGCCACTGCGGATAGGGGTCAGGGTCGCCAACCTGGTTCCAGTCGGTCAAGGCTGCCTCGAAAGTGCGCGGCGCCAGAAAATCGCTGACCAGACCGCTGAACGGCACTGCCTGCACCTCAACGCGCACGCCAATCTTCGCCCAATCCGTCGCCAGGTGCGCCCCAATCTGTTGATGCAGGCTATCATCCTTGACGAGCAAAATGAAGGCAAAGGCTTTACCATCACGGTCGCGTACACCGTCGCCATCGCTATCGATCCAGCCGGCTTGCTCCAACAATCTCTGTGCTGCGGCTACATCGTATGGATACTGGGGCACATCCGATGTGTAAGCCCAATGCCCTGGCGCCAGCAATCCGCTTGCCACGATGCCTTGCCCAGACAGGACTTCGGTGATCAGGCGTTCGCGATCAATCGCAAATAGAAGCGCCTGACGCACGGTGCGATCCTGGAAAAATGGGGCGTTGGGGTTGTTGATATTGAGAACGACATTTTCATAGCCGGATTCGACCGATGAAAAGAGTTGAATGTCGCTGCGGGCGGCGGCGTTTTTTGCATCGCCGGGCGCCAGCAAACTGAGACCGTCGATCTGTTGGGCATCGAACGCGGCGACGACGCTGCCATAGTCAGGAAAGACGCGAAATTCCAACGCCGAGATATAAGGGGGGGCGTCGCCGTTGACAGTGCTGGCTTCAAGACGCACATGATCGGACGCCATTTCGACGATGCGCATCGGCCCGGCGCCAATGGGGTTGGCCGTCAGTGGTTCGGTTACGAGTGTGCGCGCTGGCGTCGCCTGATAAATGTGCTGCGGGAGAATACCGACGGTCGTCAAATCTAGAAAGGGGGCAAAGGGCTGGGGCAGGGTGATCTGGAGTGTGCGCTCATCCAACTTTTCGAGGGTCACGCTGCGCCACGGCGCTGGCAAACCAGGAATCTCCGCCAGCGTCGGATCTTGCAGAATTGAGTAGGAAAAGATGACGTCGTCAATGGTGAGGGGCTGGCCGTCATGCCAGAAGAGATTGGGTTTCAGGCGAAATTGGTAGATGCGGCCATCCGTCACATTCCAGCTTTCCGCCAGATCCGGTACGATGCGCCCATTTTCGCCCAAACGCATTAAGCCACGATAAACGAGATGGCAAAGATCGTTGTCGATATTGTTGCTGTGGTTCTGGCACCAGACTGGGTGCAAGTACTGTGGCAGTCCCGCCACGCCTTCGCGGAAGACGCCGCCCTGGTCAGGCGCCAATACGGTGGGGATCGTGTAGGTGGCAAAGCCGAGCATTACCACCAGTACAACTATGGACGACACGGCAATCAGCACCAGCCAACGCATGTGGCGTCCCAGGCTCTCTGCCGGCGCAACCGTGCGTTCCGCTGCTGGTGTCCGGGTCGCAAGTGGCTTTTGCATCTGTCAAATCAGGAGGAAAAGCAAGCGGATAGGGCTGCCCTATCCGCTGCATGCGAGGTGCGAACTATACTCAACCGAGCATGACGGTAATCAGGGCAAGCAGGAGGAAGACCCCCGTCAACACAAAGGTTAATTGCCACAATGTTTTCTCGATGCCGCGACGCGTACGATAGATGTCGCTGCCTCCAAAGACCGCACCGAGACCGGCGCCCGTCTGTCCCTGAATGATCACGACCGAAATAAGCGCAATTGCAACGATATCCATTGCAATCATCATGAATGTTGTGATGTTCATTGAGTCTTACCTCTTTTTTGGTCAATCGATACGTCGTCATATAGACGCGCAGAAGCTCAGTATATCAAGCGCCTGGCTGAGCGCCAAATTGCTGGCGGATCGGATGCTGTCTAAAAGGCGAACCAGATTGCACCGATAATAAAAAAACCGGCAGGCATTCACCAACCGGGTTGATCAGAATTTTTCAGTTTGCAGCGCCCCATAACGAACAGCACTGCCTGCGCACTTCTACCTGTACAAGTGATTTGTACAAATCAAGGTGTGCGCTGCATCATGCCTGCGGGGCGGAAGTGTCGCCGTTGACGGTCTTCTCAACGGTCGCGTCAACTTGAGCCTTCTTTTGGGATTCAAGCCCTGACTCTTTGCGGAATTCCTTGATGCCTTTGCCAACGGCGCCAAAGACTTCGGGCAGTTTCCCGACGCCAAAGAGCATTGCCACAATCACCAGAATCAAGATCAATTCGACAGGGCCAAAATTAAACGGCAGCATGTACATTCTCCTTGAAAACTAACACGCGGTGCGCTCTAGCATAGCGCCGGTGGGTGTCTGACGCCCATTATAGCATGCCAAACGTTCTGTGCAAGTAAGCATTCGATCCGATCACTGACTTGACGCCGTGAAACAGCCTATTTGTGCTACAATAGTGCACCATGTTGATGGAATTGCGCATCCAGAATTTTGCCATTATCGATGCCTTGCGGCTGGAGTTTGGCCCTGGCCTGAACATTCTCACCGGCGAAACTGGGGCTGGTAAGTCGATCATCATCGATGCGGTTGGTTTGTTACTGGGCGATCGCGCCGCCGCCGAGTGGGTGCGCGCTGGCGCCGACCTCGCCAGCATCGAAGCCACATTTATGTTGCCGGCCGATGCCGAACGCGCCGCCGCTATCAAGACGTTGCTTGAAAGCGAAGGGCTGGACGATCCGGATAGCCCACAGTGGGTGAACTTGAGTCGCGAAGTGCGGCTCAATGGCCGCAACATCTGCCGCATCAACGGGCGCAGCGTCAGCTTACAGATGCTGGCTGAGGTCGCCAGCTTGCTGGTCGATGTACATGGACAGGGCGAACACCTGGGTTTGCTGCAACCCAAGACACACATTCATCTATTAGATCGCTATGGCGCGCTGTTGCCGCTGCGCGCACAGCTTGCCGAACGTGTGGCCGAGCTGCGCCGTATTCGCAACGAATTGCAGAAATTGCGCCAGGATGCACGCACGATTGCTCAGCGCCTGGACATGCTTAGTTTTCAAGTGGAAGAGATTGCCGCCGCTAACCTGCGCCCGGGCGAGGACGGCGAGTTGGAATCAGAGCGGCGGCGATTGGGCAACGCCGAGGCGCTCACAAGCCTGGCGCAGACCGCCGCCGGCATCCTCAGCCAGGGCGATAGCGAACTGCCCGGCGCTATCGACATGGTTAGCGAAGCAGTGGGGCGGCTGGAAAAGCTGGCGCGCATTGACCCGGACATGGCGTCGCACGCCGATGAAGGTCAGGCGTTGATCGAGCAGCTAAGCGACCTGGCGCGCACCCTGCAAGATTACGCCGAGGCGCTGGAGTTCAACCCGGAGCGGTTGACGGAAGTGGAAGAACGGTTAGAGTTGATCGCTAACCTCAAACGCAAATATGGCGACACGATCGAGCAGATCAACGCTTTCGGCGCAAAGGCGCGTCGTGAATTGGAGGAGCTGAGCAACTGGGAAGCCAAAACTGCCGAGCTGGAGCAACAAGAAGATCGACTGTTGCGCATCGTCGGCAAACTGGGCGCCGAGCTGAGCCAGAAACGTCAGACTGCAGGCGAAAGCCTGGCGCGGCAAGTTGAGCAAGAACTGGCTGAGCTGAAGATGGCGCGGGCGCGCTTCGGCGTTGCAATCACACAGAGTGAGCATCCAGAGGGCGCCTATCTGCCCGATGGTCGGCGCGTGACCTTCGACAGCGCTGGCGTCGACCAGGTTGAATTTCTGATCAGCGCCAACCCCGGCGAACCGCTCAAGCCGATGGCGCGCGTGGCCTCTGGCGGCGAGACAGCGCGCCTGATGTTGGCGCTCAAAAGCACGCTTGCCCATGCCGACGCCACGCCGACGCTCATCTTCGATGAGATCGACCAGGGCATCGGCGGGCGCGTCGGCGCCATCGTCGGGCAAAAGTTGTGGCGGCTGACGGGCGCTGCGTCCGGCCAGAATGGCGACGGCGGCGCCACCCACCAGGTGCTCTGCATCACCCACCTGCCGCAGCTTGCCGCCTTTGGC
>DGFH01000188.1:39686-41203 GCA_002391565.1 Anaerolineales bacterium UBA3905 | reverse complement strand
TGCCGCAGCTTGCCGCCTTTGGCGATCATCACTACACCGTGAGCAAGCAGATTCTGGCGCAAGGCGACGATGAACGCACGCACACCGTCGTCCGCACGTTGGGACCGGAAGAACGCATCATCGAATTGACGCAGATGCTGGGCGCCCACAGCGAAGCCGGGCGGCGTTCGGTGGAGGAGATGCTCGGCGAAGTAGCGCAAGTGAAGCGCGGTGCGTTGGTGCTCCATTGACGCTGCACCCAACACTGCACCCCATTCCGATCGGATCATCATGAGCAATACCTGGCGGAAATATCTGACCGACTACAACGAAGGGCTTGGCCTCGTTTACGAACGCTTTGTCCTCAATGATTTCCTTGAACGCCTGCGTCAGCAGCACGCTCTCCAGAGCGTGCTCGAAGCGCCACTCTACGGCATGGCCGGCGTCAGCGGCATCAACGATGTGACGCTGGCGCGCGCGGGCGTCGCTGTGACAATGGTGGACGATACGCCGGAACGCATCGCCGGTGTGCAACGCATCTGGGCCGAAGACTTGCGCTTGCCAGTGAACCTGGTCTGTATCGATCCGGGCGCATGGGGGCGCCTGCCCTTCCCCGACCGCAGTTTCGACCTGACCTGGGAGTGGGCTGGCCTCTGGTACATCGCCGACCCGACCGGCTTACTGCGCGAACTGGTGCGCACAAGTCGGAAGCTCGTCTTCGTCGCGATGCCCAACAACATCCAGGTCGGCTACTGGATGCGCAAGCTGGTAATCGACCGCGAATTTTTCGCGACCCACGACGAACGCTGGACTGACATCGGTCATATTCGTCGGATTCTGGAAGCGGAGGGCGTCCAGATCATCGAGGAAGGGGTGCTCGACACCCCGCCCTGGCCCGACACCGTGATGCCTGCCAGCGAAGTGCTCAAACGCTTGGGCGTGCGCAGTCGGGCGCTGGAGGCGCAATTCACCGGTGAAGGCTGGCAGTGGAGCACGATGGCCTATTACCTGGGTCAGGAGCCAGACCTGCGCGACCGCGTGATGAAGTACGCCTGGCTCGACCAGGCGTCGCTGCCCTGGCAGGTCAAGTCGATCTGGGCGCATCATCGTTATCTGCTGGGGCGCGTGGCGGCGCAATAATTACAATATCGGTGCACTTCTCTGCCGCGCCTCATCGTTACAACCTGACAACTGCGGTGGCGCAAGGACTGTTTGTCATGACCGTTCCTCGCGCGGCAGACTGTCAGCCAGTGGAGCAAACCTTTGTGACACCCTACACGCAAATCGGGACACGTGTCACATGCAATCGACAGCATACTCCGTATCATATCTAAACAAGAAAACGTGAAGGAGGAACTCATGGCGAGCCAACTGGCCGGCAAACCGGCGCCACGCACCTTGTTGCAAAACATCCCAGCCTTGATCGCCGCGTATTATACGCACCTGCCTGATCCTGAAAACCCGGCGCACCAGGTGGCGTTTGGCACTTCTGGGCATCGCGGCTCATCGTTGCGCAACTCCTTCAACGAACAGCACAT
>DGFH01000188.1:30895-39558 GCA_002391565.1 Anaerolineales bacterium UBA3905 | reverse complement strand
TTTCTGGGCATGGACACGCACGCTCTTTCCGAACCGGCGATGATGACCGCCGTCGAGGTGTTGGCCGCCAACGATGTCGAGCTGGTGATTCAGGCCAACCAGGGCTACACGCCCACGCCGGTCATCTCGCACGCAATTTTGACCTACAACCGCAATCGACACGCTCATCTGGCCGACGGCATCGTGATCACGCCGTCGCACAACCCGCCTGATGACGGCGGCTTCAAGTACAACCCACCCAGCGGTGGCCCCGCCGATACGGGCATCACCAAACAGATTGAACGTCGCGCCAACGAGTTGCTCCGCAGCGGGCTGGCTGGCGTCAAACGCATGAACTGGTGTGCAGCAAAGGTGGCGCCCAACACGCACGAATATGATTTCGTGGCTGATTATGTAGCCGACCTCAAGGATGTGCTTGATTTCGACGCGATAGTCGGCGCCGGGCTGAAGATCGGCGTCGACCCGATGGGAGGCGCCAGCGTGGCGTATTGGGCGCCCATTGCTGAAATGTACGGCGTCAACCTGGAAGTAGTCAACGATGCCATCGACCCCACGTTTAGTTTTATGACGGTCGATCACGACGGCAAAATCCGCATGGATTGCTCGTCGCCCTATGCTATGGCCAAGTTGATCGACCTCAAGGATCGCTTCGACATCGCCTTTGGCAATGACCCGGACGTGGATCGGCATGGCATCGTCACACGCAGCGCCGGACTGCTCAATCCGAATCACTACCTGGCGGTGGCGGTGAACTATCTCTTCCAGCACCGGCCTGGCTGGCGCAGTGATGCTGCCATCGGCAAGACGCTTGTCTCCAGTTCCATGATCGACCGCGTGGCCGCCAGCCTGGGCCGCAAGCTGGCCGAAGTGCCGGTCGGTTTCAAGTTTTTTGTGGATGGTCTGCTCAGTGGCGAGTTTGGGTTTGGCGGCGAGGAGAGCGCGGGCGCCTCGTTCCTGCGACGCCGCGGCACCGTCTGGACGACCGACAAAGACGGCATTATCCTCAGCCTGTTGGCGGCAGAGATCACCGCTGTCACCGGCAAGGATCCGGGCGAGCACTATGCCGGGCTGGAAGCGCGCTTTGGCCGCGCCTTCTACGAACGCATCGACGCGCCGGCGGATCGCACTCAGAAGGCGATCCTGGCGAATCTGACGCCGGACAAAGTGAAGGCCACTATGCTGGCGGGTGAGACGATCACGGCCCGGCTCACGCAGGCGCCTTACAATCAGGCGCCGATCGGCGGGTTGAAGGTGGTCAGCGAAAATGGCTGGTTTGCAGCGCGGCCTTCCGGCACCGAAGATGTCTACAAGATTTACGCCGAAAGTTTCCTCAGCGCGGCGCATCTGCGCCAGATTCAGACGGAGGCGCAGCAGATCGTCAGCGATGCTTTGGCCGCCGGATGAGTCTTGGCACAGATGCAGGTGAGGAGCCGGTGGCGCAACCGCAACGGGAAAGCACGGTGTAGTTTTCTACACCGCAAGTCATACACCAACGCGCGGTCGCGCGGACTATCGGGTGCATTGTGCACCGGACGACGCGACCCTGAAGAGAAAAAGTTGAGAACACCATATGCGAATCACCAGTGCTGAAGAAGCTGTCCGCGTCATCAAGTCCAGCGATCGCGTCTTTATTCACGGCGCAGTGGCGACTCCGGCGCAGCTCGTCCTGGCTATGACCGCCCGCGCCAACGAGTTGCGCGACGTCGAAATTGTTCATCTCCACACCGAAGGGCCAGCGCCTTACGCCTCTCCTGCCTACGCCGAGAATTTTCGCACCAATTGTCTTTTCGTGGGCGCCAACGTCCGAGAAGCGGTCAATGAGGGCATTGCCGACTACATCCCGGTCTTCCTGAGCGAAGTGCCAGGATTATTCCGCAAGGGCATCATGCCGCTTGATGTGGCGTTGGTGCAGGTCTCTCCCCCTGACCGTCACGGCTTCTGTTCGCTGGGCGTCTCGGTGGATGTCGCGCGCGCCGCTGTGCAGGTGGCGCGTCATGTCATTGCGCAGATCAATCCCAATATGCCGCGCACGCATGGTGACGGACTGATCCACATCAGCAACATCGACAGCGCGGTCGTGGTCGATGACCCGCTGCCTGAGATTTCACCAGGCGAGCCGGGGCCTGTGGAAACCGCCATTGGGCGCTATGTCGCCGAATTGGTGGAAGATGGCGCCACGCTACAGATGGGCATTGGTGCGATCCCGAACGCTGTGCTGGCGGCGTTGCGTAATCATCGCGACCTGGGCATCCACACCGAGATGTTCTCCGATGGCGCCATCGACCTGATCGAGCGCGGCGTGGTCAACAATGAGAAGAAACGCATTCATCCTGGTAAGGTGGTCAGTGCGTTTGCCATGGGCACGCGGCGCATGTACGACTATATTGACGACAACCCGCAGGTCGTTTTCCTGGACGTGGCCTATGTTAACGACACTGCCGTGATTCGCCGCAACCCGCGCGTCACGGCGATCAATAGCGCCATCGAAGTCGACCTGACCGGACAAGTTGGCGCCGACTCGATCGGCACGCGACAATACTCCGGCGTCGGCGGTCAGATGGATTTTGTGCGCGGGGCTGCGCTCTCAGAGGGGGGAAAGCCGATTATTGCGCTACCCTCGGTGACGGCAAAAGGCGTCTCGCGCATCACCCCCTATTTGCGGCTTGGCTCTGGCGTCGTCACCACGCGCGCCCACGTCCACTACGTGGTGACAGAATATGGCATTGCTTATCTGTACGGTAAGAATCTGCGCCAGCGCGCCCGCGCGCTCATCGACATTGCGCATCCCAACCACCGCGAGGAGTTGGAGAAGATGGCCTGGGAACGCTTCAAGCGTTGGCCGGAGCATGTCTACGCGTGACGCAGACTGCAAGTAGTGGGCGGCTCACCCTGGTGCGCCTTGCCCCGGAACACGCAGCAGATGCGGCCCGGCTGCACATCCTCGGACAGCCGGGCGCTTTTTTGACCAGCCTGGGCGCCGACGTGCTCACCGTGCTCTACCGCACGCTGCCCCAGTCGCCCGTTGGTTTTGGTTTTGCTGCCATCGATCCGGCGCGTCCACAGCAATTGCGCGGCTTCGTGAGTGCGACCACCAGCGTGGGCGCACTCTTTGCCGAGATGGGGACGCGACGCTTGCCGGCCTTTCTACCGCCGCTGCTGCGTCGCTTCGTCGGCAGACCCGCTCTGGCCGTGCGGGCAACCCAGACCGTGATCTATCCCTTTCTCCATCCCACACCCCAGGGAACTACGCCGCCGGCGGAACTGCTTTCGATCATGGTGGAACCTGCGTTGCGCAGCGTCGGCGTTGGTGCGCTGCTGGTGATGGCGCTGTTCACGGAGTGTCAGCAGCGCGGCGTCGACGCGCTCGATGTCACCGTCGATGCCGCGAACGTTGGGGCGCAACGCTTCTACGTGCGGCACGGCTTTACCTACACCGACGCATTTACCCTCTACGGGCGCGCGATGTATCGCTATCGGGCGAAGATTGCCGCAGGCTCAACGCGTGTACAGGCGTAGCGGCAAGTGCGGCGCCCGGTTGAGATAACGCACCGCCACAAAACCCTCGTTGAGAAAATCGATACGACTGATTGCCGTATTGATGTGGCTGAAATAGAAGGCAGGCTGTTCGCCAGCGTCTAGCAGCGCCTTGATCAATTGATCCATGAAGGTGCCGTGCGTCACCAGCAGAATCACCTCCTCGGCGCGCGTTTCGGCCCACATACGCAACGTCTGCGCCACGCGGCGGGCGCGCGCTGTGCACTGCGCCATCTCTTCGTAACCGCCCCACCACCAGCCTTCCTCGGTGACTTCGGACGGCAGTACATACGTGGGGAAACGCTCCGCCATTTGTTGGCGCGTTAAGCCGCTGAAGTTCATCACGTCGCCGGTGCGCGGGTCGCCGGTGAAGAGGCCGCCATGCTCGAAAATGTCAGTCCATACCCTGGGCGCCAGTCCCAGGGCCGCCGCCAGCGGCGCGGTCGTGCAAAGGGCGCGCAGCATCGGGCTGGTGTAGAGCGCCGTCACCGGTCGCTCGCTGATGCTGGTGCGTCGCGCCGTGTCAACTTCATCGGGCGGGGTGATGTCGCCGAAGAAGTGCGCCAGACGCTGCGCCTGCTCCTCGCCAGCCGGGGTTAACTCCGGTTCGTGGCTGCGCGTGGCGATGTATGCATCGTAAGGCAAGGTCTCGGCCAGCAGATTGTTCGTCGACTGGCCGTGGCGAACAAGCAAGAGTCTCACGGGGTTGACCTCACAGGGTGGGGACGACTTTCGCCATCCGGTCTAGCATCTTTTCCAGGTCGGTGGTGCGCTCGGCGATGCTGAAGCGCACGTAGCCTTCACCGGCAGGACCAAATGCGCTGCCTGGCGTGCCGACCACCAGCGCATCGTCGATCAGCGCCTGCGTGATCTCCAGGCTATTTTTGCGCGTCTGGGTGAAGCGTGGAAAGACGTAGAAGGCGCCCTCGATCGGCGGGCACTCGATGCCGGGAATCTCCTCGAATGCATCGAGCACCAGCCGCCGTCGTTGATCGTAGACAGCGACCATTTCCTTCACGCATTCTTGTGGGCCGGTCAACGCGGCGACGCCGGCTGCCATCGTAAAGCTGGCGGCGGATTGAGCGCTATGCGTCTGGTAGATTCGCGCCAGTTTGACGATCGGCTCCGGCCCGGCCAGCCAGCCTAGCCGCCAGCCTGTCATGGCGTATGCTTTACTGAAACCGTTGATAATGATGGTGCGTTCGGCCATGCCTGGCTCGGCGGCCAGGCTGTAATGAACGTGATCGTCGTAGATGATGTGCTCGTAGATTTCGTCGCTGATCACGTACAGGTCGTGCTGTTGGGCCACGTAGACGAGGGCGTCGATCTCGGCGCGGGTGAGCACTCGGCCGGTCGGGTTGTTGGGGCTGTTGACCATCAGCGCCTTCGTGCGCGGGGTGACGTACTGTTCGAGCAAATCGGCGGTGACGCGGAAATGATCGGCGCCAGAGAGCGGCACGCGCACCGGGTTGGCGCGATGCAACAGGATCATCGGTGCATAACTCACCCACGACGGGTCAAGGATCATCACATCATCGCCCGGCTCAAGCAGCGCGGCCAGGGTGGCAAAGATCGCCCATTTCGCACCGGGCGTCACCATGATCTGCGCCGGTGTGATGTGGTGCACATTGTTTTCGCGCTTGAGCTTATCGACAATGGCGGCAAGCAGCGCGGGTGTGCCGAAAGCGGGCGGGTAGTGTGTGTCGCCGGCTTCGATGGCGCGAAAACCGGCTTCGACAATGTGACGCGGCGTATCAAAATCTGGTTCGCCGCCTGCCAGGCTAACGACATCCTTACCCGCTGCACGCAATTCGCGTCCGCGCTGCATCATCATCGTCGTGGGTGAAGGTGGCACGCTCTGGAGCGTGGAGGAAAGTGCTTTCATGATCGTCTACTCGTTTGGTGTGTGTAGTGCAGATAAAGGCCTATGCATAGGGCTTCCGATGGATGCAGTGTACCATTGAACAAGCCAGGCAGGAACTCCATGCCCCGTGTGCGCAGCGCCTGCAAGAGTGCGGTTGTGTAGGCATCTGGTCACGATTGGTGGAGGTGGGCTGTGCTATACTGGCAGTGCATGTAAGTGGATGTCGAAAAGTCGAGGTTGGTGTGAGAAACGAGGCGTCAGGATGAAGCACATTGGCATGATCGTACTTGGTGTGTTCCTGGTTGGCGCGCTCTTTGGCGTGGCGTCAGCCAATGGCGCCGCAGATATGACTGTGATGCAGCGCGCCGCCAGCACGCCATCGCCTACTCCCGCGCTGCGGGCAACGCTGGCGGTGCGGCCATTACCCATCTTGACGCCAATCACCACGACCCTCGTCATCACGGGGGCGCCTGGTGTGACAACCACCCCAATGGTGACGGCAACGCAGATCCTGACCTTACCTGTGCGCGCCACGCCCACGCCGGTAACGCGCGCCACGCCCACCGTCGCGCCATCCGCTGCCGATGCGCCGGATGGGATCGTCAATTTCGTTGCCAGCGCCGCACGCTTACGCGGGCAGATCGAACTGCGGTGGGAGTATATCGGCGCGCCTTTTGTGGGCGACTTCACCGTGGAGCGGTCGGCGGATGGCGGCGCTTGGCGCTATGTGGCAAACTGCACTCAACCCTACGTGGCTAACCAAAGCGTCTATCGCTGTCGCGACACAGGTCTCACCAGCGGCGCTGCATATCAATATCGCATCTGCATCACCGATGCTGGCTACTCGTGCGCAGACGCCGTCGTTGCAGAAACCGATGCAATCAAGTCGCCGTGAGGCGCAAAACCGCAACTTTATGCAATCCTGTACGTAGAGATTGACGGTCATCTAGCTGGCGCGCACTTCAGCACGCAAGAAGCGCAGTGGCGCAACGGCGCCGATCAGCCAGATGATAAAGAGGACGATCATGCCGGCCTGAAGCGGCCAGGCGAACGTCGTCATTTCGCGCTGTAGATAGGCGGTGACGACGAGTACGGCGGGCAGGCCATTGCCCAGGGCGCAGGTAACCAGCGTTGGCAAGCCAATATCACGTTCGCCAGCGTTGAGCACGTGGGCAACGCCCAGCGTCAGCAATGTGGCGCCGGCCAGACGCAACGGCCAGAGTGGGCCAGGGGCAAGCCCCAACAGGGTGTTAGCAACGGCAGCGGGAAGCAGCAGAAAGAGCAGCCCGGTCAGAAGAGAGGCGATGCCGCTGAGACGCAGCACCCCGCGCAGAGATCGATAAGGGTCGTTTAACGTGTAAGCCATGATGAGTGATATTGTGGACTGGGCGAGGGGGCTTGTCAATCTGGAATGAAAGCGATGACACGAATTGATTGGCGCGCGACTGCGCTGGAGCGCACCCAGGGAGTGCGTCATCATTTGATGCGCCATGCATTGCTCTTGGGCGCGCTGGTGGCAGTGCTTTGGAGCATTGAACTGTTCGATGCATTGGTGCTACGCGGAGCGCTGGATGGATGGGGGATTCAACCGCGTACGCTTGGCGGCTTGCAGGCGATCGTTGTGGCGCCCTGGCTGCATGCCGGTTTCGGCCATCTGCTCGCCAACACGATCCCGCTGGTGGTGCTGGGTTGGTTCGTCATGTTGCGGCGCACAAGTGACTTTTTTGTGGTGGCGTTGGCGACGCTGCTGGCAAGCGGGTTGGGCATCTGGCTCTTTGGCGGCGCCGCAACGATCCATCTCGGTGTGAGCGGCGTGGTGTTTGGGCTGTTTGGCTACTTGCTGGCGCGCGGTTACTACGAACGCAGCGCCATCGCCATCAGTCTGGCGCTAGTCGCCTTTCTGATCTACGGCGGCATGGTGTGGGGGATGCTGCCGTTGCAGCCCGGCGTCTCCTGGCAGGGACACCTCTTTGGCTTTGTGGGCGGTGTGGTCGTCGCCTATCTCCAGGCGCGCAGTGTGAGCATGGCGCGTGGATGACGCGAAGCGGGCGGATCGGCGCGGATCAAGAAAAATCTGCGTTGATTCGCCCGTTCTGCGAGCTAGCGGTGTTCCGGTTCCGCCGCCCGCAGCAGAACATGGAAGCGATGGTTGCGCACTTCGCCACTGACAAAGGTCTGGATGAAATAAAAACCTGATCCCTCGAACAGGCGCAGCGAGCGAATATTCACCGCCGCCACCGTGGCGCGAAAATACTCTGGCGCAAAAATCTCAACGCCGAACGCCAGAATCTTCTCCAAAAAACTATGCGACAAACCGCGTCCGGTCAGGTCCGGGTGCAGCCCCAGGCCGATGTCGAGCGCAGGGAGTGAATAGTCGCCGCCGGGCACCTGCGCATCCTCACCAAAACAGCAGAAGCCAATCAGTCGCCCAGTCTCATCGTGCGCTGCAAAATAGTGGTAGTCCGGGCGCAGCAGGGCGGCAATGTCGTGTTCGAGTTCCTCGTCGTCTGGCTCCGGATAGGCGCCCATGTCAGGATAGCGCCAGCAGAGCACCGTGCGCGCTTCCGGTGCGGTGATGGGGGCAAAGGTGACCCGCATATTACGCTCCCAGCGCCTGCGCCAGATCGTCGATCAGGTCGTCGGGGTGCTCCAGCCCGACAGAGATGCGCAGCAGGTTGGCCGGCGTTGTCGTATGTGGACCTTCCACCGATGCGCGGTGTTCGATCAGGCTCTCAACGCCGCCGAGGCTGGTAGCCTGCGTGAAGAGTTTGACGCGTCCTGCCACGCGGATCGCTGCTTCCGCGCCGCCGCGCACCTGGATCGAGAGCATCCCCCCATACTGACGCATCTGGCGGCGGGCAATCGTGTGGCCGGGGTGGGTGGGCAATCCTGGATAGTGGACGGTTTCGATGGCGGGGTGGGTGGTCAAGAATTCGGCCACACGTTGGGCGTGTTCGCTGTGGGCGCGCATCCGGTAAGGCAAGGTGCGGATGCTGCGCAGCAACAGCCAGCAATCGAAGGGCGACGGCGCCGCGCCGCCGATCCTCTGGATGGCGCGGAGGCGTTCGAAGAAGTCATCAGCAGTGCGCGCAATGACGGCGCCGCCGAGCAGATCACTATGCCCGCCCAGATACTTGGTAGTGGCGTGCATCACCAGGTCGGCGCCCAGCGCAAGCGGTTGCTGGCCGGTGGGCGAAGGCCACGTATTGTCCACGGCGCAGCGCGCGCCGGCGTCATGCGCTATCTGCGCCACTGCCGCAATGTC
>DGFH01000188.1:23913-30728 GCA_002391565.1 Anaerolineales bacterium UBA3905 | reverse complement strand
CCCCACGGCGCCATGATCTCGCGCAGCAAACGCCCTGCGCCAAAGTAAGCGTCGTCGGGAAAAATGATGTGATCGCCAGGCGTCAGCGCCTGAAAAATCGCGGCAATGGCAGCCATACCCGAACTGAAGGCCGCAGCCGCGGCGCCTCCTTCCAATGCCGCCAGATTGGTTTCGAGCGCCGCGCGGTTTGGATTCTCGGTGCGCGTGTAGACAAAGCCAGCCGGATAGCTCCCGTCAGGGTTGCGCTCGAAAGTCGTGGAAAGATGAATCGGCGGCACGACCGCGCCCGTCGTTGGGTCTGGTTTTTGTCCGGCGTGGATGGCAATGGTTTCGAGTTGCATGGTGAAGGCTCATTCTTTGCGGAGATTGGGAGATTGGCGATTGACGCTGTATTCTGCCGGCGCCCTTTCTCTCGCTCCTCAATCTCCTAATCCCCTAATCTCTCAATTGCCCATCTTTCATCGTGGAATCCCCGTAATTCTGATTCCGCTGTTTTGCACTTTGTGGCGGGCGTTGATCCCGATCAAGATGGCGGTAAAGCCTTCGATGACGGAGGAGTTCGCCAGGGGGCCGGCATCCACGCCAAAGAAGCCGGCAGCACGGATCAATTCCAGCGCAGTCGTCTTGGCTTCCTTGTTGTCACCTGTGTAGAGTACATCGCAGTCGGGTTCCCAACTCAGGTCACGCAGATGGCCAGCTGCAATGTTTTGGAATGCAGCGACGATCTGCACCTGGTCGCCAAGCTGCTGCTGCAATTCCTGCGCCGCTGAACCCGCCTCCGGGCGCCAGACGACGGAGACCTTGGGCGGCTTCAGCGGCACGACGACGGTGATCACCAGCTTGCCCTGTGACCCTGCCGCAATTTGGGCAGCCATGTCGGCCTGGCTGGCGTAAGGCACGCTCAAGACCACGATGTCGGCGGCGGCGGCGGCCCCGGCGTTGCTGTCGCCGCGAATTGCAGCGCTGCCAGCCGGCAACAGGGTAGCCAGCTCAGCCGCCACACTCTGCGCCTTCTCGGCGCTGCGGCTGCCGATGATCACCGGGTAGCCGGCCGCAGCCCAACGCACCACCAGGCCGGAGCCTTCAGCGCCGGTGCCGCCGATCACAGCAATGACGGGTTTCGACATGGAAAAATCTCCTTCATTTTTTTATGGTTTGGCAAAGTATTGGTCGAGTATCTGGTCGAGCCTGTCCAGATCAAGCGGCTTGCCCAGGTAATGATCGGCGCCCGCTGCCTGTACACGTTCGTCACTGGCGCTCAGCGCAGTGATGATCGCAATGGGCAGGTCGCTGTAACCATCGAGACTGCGAATGCGCCGGATCACTTCCAGACCGTCGAGCCGCGGCAGGTTGATATCCATCAAGATCAGGCCAGGATGCTGCGTGCGCGCTGCTTCCAACGCCTCCGGGCCGGTGCGCGCCACGATGACCGGGATGCCGTACAATTCCAGATACTCGGAGATCGCAAAGATGTTCGCCTCGTTGTCCTCGGCAAGCAGGATCAGACGGCGGCGATCACCGACAGAGGAGCTTGGCGGCGGCGGCGGCGTAGCGCTTGGACGCGCCACGTCGCCGCTGACCCAGGGCAATTCCAGCACAAAGCGGCTGCCGACGCCGGGGGCGCTGGTGACTGTAATGTCGCCGCCGTGTTGTCGCGCCAGCCGTTGCGACAGAGCCAGACCAAGACCAGTGCCAAGCTGAGGCGGATGGTCAGCGTGTTCGAGCTGCACGAAAGGTTTGAAGAGATTGGGCAGGTCGTCGGCGGCAATACCGATGCCCGTATCCCACACGGTGAGGCGCATGCGCTCATGTTCGCTATCGCTGACCACATCGATGCCTACGGCGCCGTAGGCAGGGGTAAACTTGACAGCGTTGCTGAGCAGATTGACGAGGATTTGCTTGATGCGCAGACGGTCAGCCTGGATGGTGCTCACCTTGGGGTCGATGTGCAGGCTAAGGCGCAGGTGTTTTTCCTCGGCAAGCTGACGCACAATGTCGAGCGCGCTGGTGCAGAGCGTCTCTACACCCACCGGCTCAAGCTTGAGCATCATTTTGCCGGCCTGAAGTTTGCTCAGATCGAGGATGTCGTTGATTAGCTCTAACAGGTGCTGACCGCTGGCGTTGATGACCTGAAACGACTGTTGCTGACGCTCGGTCAATACCTGCCCCAATTGTTCTTGCAGGACGCGCGACAACGAAAGCACGGCAGTGAGCGGCGTCCGCAGCTCGTGCCCCATCGTTGCCAGTAGCTCATCCTTGTCGTGGGCGGCGCGCTCCAACTCGGCATTGGCGGCCTGAGCGTCGGCAAGCTGCGCCTCACAGGCAGCCAGCCGCGCCGTCAATTCGTCAATTCTTGCTTGAAAATACTCTGCTTCAGTCGACATGATTTCACATGACACCAATTATTGCGTGCGAAAGAGTTCGTCCAGCCGTTCTATCTCGCCTGGTGTGCTGACGTGAGGGTTGCTGGTCAGAATACCGATGATAGTGCGGAAGTGGCGCCCAATCATACATGCCCTGCTGGCCGATCGTGCATTCACCAATATCCTTACGCTGGTAAGCGATAGCCTCTGCCATGGCTCAGAACATCGCCCAGTATCGCTCCCAGGTCGACATAGCGTTGCGCCGGCTGCGCGCGGCGATCTCCGCCTCATCCAGCGTGAGCAATTCGCGCCCGCGCATCAGCGTGACGCCCTGCGCGATCGTGCTGTGGACATGACCGCCGCTGATGCCAAACAGGATGTGCCAGGGCAGGTTGGCCGCACTGAGCGGCGTAATAGGATGATAGTCGAGCAGGATGAGATCGGCGTAGGCGCCAGGGGCAATCACCCCCACCGGGTGGTCGAAGAAGGTGGCGGCCAGCCGCCGGTTGTTGATCACCGCCATCTGGATCACCTTGTCAGCGCCCAGATAACGTGGATCGCTATGCGCCAGCTTTTGCAGCATGTCGGCCACCTTCATCTCGGCGAACATGTCGTTGCTGAAGCCGTCGTTGCCTAGACAGACTGGCAGTCCCTTGCGCAGCAGCGGCGTGATCTCCGCCGCGCCGACCGCGTTGTTCATGTTCGAACGTGGCTGATGGCTGATAAAGGCGCCGCTCTCCGCCAGCAGCGCCGCCTCCCACGCGTCGATGTGGATGCAGTGTGCCATGATGCTGTTTGGCCCAGTCACGCCGAATGCGTGCAGTCGCTCCACAGCCCGCTTACCCGACTTCTGCAGGCTGTCGTATTCGTCCGCCGGATGTTCGGCTACGTGCACATGGAAACGGTCGCTCTCCGCTGCGCAGCGTTCCAGCGTTGCGTCGGAGAGGGTGAGGCTGGCGTGCAAGCCAAACGTGGCTGCCAACCGTCCTTGATGCCAGTCGCCTGTTGCCACGCGTTGGCGAAAACGCACATTTTCGCGGATGCCAGCCTGCGCTGCGTCGTCGCCGTCGCGGTCGGTCACTTCGTAGCAGAGCGCCGCACGCAACCCGCTTGCCAGCACGGCGTCAGCGATGACGTCCAGGCTGCCGTCGATAGCGCGCTGGCTGGCGTGATGATCGATCAGCGTTGTCGTGCCATTGCGGATCGCATCCACCAGGCAGACCTCCGCTGAACTGCGCACGCCTTCAAGATCGAGCGCCTTGTCGAGTCTCCACCATAGCTTCTGGAGAATCTCAGGGAAGTCCTTTGCCGGCGGACCAGGGATGTACATCCCGCGCGCAAACGCGCCGTAGAAGTGCGTGTGGGCGCAAATCTGCCCTGGCATCAGCAGCATGCCGCCGGCATCCCAGAGGGCGTCATCGGGATAGGCAGCGCGTATGACGCGGCTTTCTCCAACGGCGTCGATGGTGGCGCCCGCATACCGAACGGCGCCGTCTTCCAGGATGCGGTTGTCGCCGTCGAAGGTGACAACGATTGCATTATGAATAATCATGGTCGATAAAGTCTCGATGAACAGGGTTGTAGTTATTGGCGAGTATAACACGTCCCCCAATCGCCGGGCAATCTACTTGCGGGGCAACCCAACTTGCCCGGCAATGGCGGCGGCGGCTACAATGACGGCTGATGACGCCTGCGCCTCCTTCGCTCCATGTTGCTGTCAACGGCTGGATGGCCGGTCGCCTGACCAGCGGCAGCGGCCAATATCTCGATCACCTGCTTGATTGGTTGCCGCGACTTGCCCCCGACATGCAGATTTCTCTGCTGTTGCCCATCCACCCGGCGCTGGATACGATGACGCCCGCCGCCGTGTACGCACGCTGGCCGAGCGTCGCCTGCATTCCGGTTGCGCTGCCACCTTTGCCCGAAAACCTGGCAAAGCTGTGGTGGGAGCAGGTCGCCGCCCCACGCGCAGCACGACGCGCGCGCGCTGACCTCTATTGGGTTCCCTACTGGGCCGGGCCGTTCTGGACGCCGCTGCCGGTTGTCATCACCGTTCACGATCTGATCCCGCTGCTGCTGCCCGCCTATCGCGGACGGCTGACGCAGCGCGCCTATACGCGGCTGGTGGCCTGGAGCGCGCGCCGCGCAACCGCCATCATCACCGTGAGTGAGGCCGCTGCTCGCGATATCATTGCCCATCTGCGCGTGGCGCCGGCGCGCGTGCACGTGGTGCATCATGGGCCAAACCAGGAGGGGGCGCCGCCGCCCACCGCAGCCGATTGTGCCCGCGTGCGGCAACGCTACGCCTTGCCTGAGCGCTTTTTTCTCTATCTAGGCGGTTTCGACGTGCGCAAAAATCTGGCGGGCGTCATCGCCGGCTATGCGCGCTATCTGGCGCGTGGCGGCGACCCGATGGTCAAACTGGTGCTGGCAGGCGCGCTGCCCGCCGCCGACACTGACTTTTTCCCCGACCCGCGTCGGTTGGCGCAAGCCGCCGGGTGCGCCGATCACGTCCACTATTGTGGTTGGGTCGAGGAAGCCGACAAGCCTGCACTCTACGCGTTGGCGACGGCCTTCATCTTCCCCAGCCTCTACGAAGGCTTCGGCATGATGGTGCTGGAGGCGATGCAGGCCGGAACGCCGGTGGTGACGAGTGGAAAATGAAGAGATTGGAGATTGCGCGACTAAGGGAATCCCTCGGCTGCAACGACCGGGCTTCTGCCTTCCCCTCAAAGAATGCCTGCGACAGACTCTAGAATCGCAAATCTCCAATCTCCAATCCCTAATCTCTAATCTCTAACCTGAAAATAGGGGCGAGAGGCGAGTTGCGAGGGGCGAAACGCCGCTGCCCATTTTCATTGTTCGTTGCGCCCCTCAGGGCATGCACCACTAATCTCTAATCTCCCAATCGCTGAATCCCCCTATTTGTTTCTTGGCGCAAAGCACACTTGCTCCGGCGCCAGGGCCGGGTGGTTGTAACCGAAGTGGTCGGTGATCTGCCAGGTCAGCGTTTCTTTGTCGAAGATTGGCTGCACGGCGCGGCAAGCCGCTGCCGCGTTCTTGCGGGTGGTGTAGCTTTCCAGCCACTGCGCAGCAGCAGTGGTGAAGGCGCTGTCGGGTTGTCCTTGCTGGAGCGCCGCCAGATCGGCGGCGGCTGCGTCCAGATCGCCAGCCAGCGCCTGCGCCTGGATCAGTCGATAAGCCGCCAGCCCTTGTAGCAGCTTCAGCTCTTCGGGCGCGGGTACGCCGTAGATCGAGCAGGCTTTCAGCGCCGGGTCGAGCGCACTGCGATAGAGTTCGATTGCCGTTGTGTAGCCGATCAGATCCGCAGCGTGCAGCGCAGCGTCCGCCTCAATCAAACGCAAGCCTACACATGTGCTATTGGTGTTCTTGGGATCGTACGTCCAGCTCAGGCGGCGGAAGGGACGCCCGTCTACGCTCTGCCAGGCCTCCGTGTGTTCGATCTCCAGCCCGCCGTCGGCGGCGCCGCTGACGCCGCCGGTCAGCGTCAACTGCTTGCCCTGACCGGGCGCGCCTGCGGGCAGATCGGTGAAGGCAGCCATACCCTCGGCGATGATGGCGCCCGGCTCAATGATCGAGATATAGTCGCGCTTGTCGGCGTCCCAGGTGACGATCTGCACTTCCTTGACGCAGAAGGTCGAACACCCTTCAATTGTCCAGGCCAGATCGATGCGCCCATCGCCGTTCACGTCGTCGGCAGCCAGCAACGTCGGTTGACCATAGACTTCTGGTGCGTCCACCAGTGTGTAGTCGCCATCGCCCGTGCCGTGATAGATCAAGACTGCGCCCTGTGCGCCGCCTGGCCCGAAACCGAGATCGCTCACGATCGTGGGCAGAAAGATGGCATCCTCGATGCCGTCAGCGTTGAAGTCAGCCAGCAACATGCCGCCGCGATCGTCAGCCATGCCGTCGCACAGGCGCAGCCAGGTCTCGACAACCAGCGGGTCGGCCTCGGCGGCGGCGATGATGGCGGGCAGCGCCGTCGCATAGCCATCCAGCGTGGTGGGACAGTCGGGCAGTTCGCCGGCGTTTGCAGGCGCCGCAGGCAGGAGCGCGCTGGCGTCGATGGTCGCCGTCAAAGTCAGCAGGGGCGTGATCGGCGCGGTGGCGCTCACCTCTGGCGTGGCGGTTGGCTCGGCTGTAGGGGCCGGCGCTGCCGTCGGCTCGATGTCGAGCGCAGGGCAGAGATCGGCGGCGGTGAAGGTCGGGTTAGCGTAGCCGTAATCTGAAAGCGCTTCTACCGCGGCGGGCGTCGTCTCGGCGTAGGCGGTGACGGCGGCGCACGCAGCGGCGATGTCGCCCTCCGCCTGATACACAGCCAGCCACGTTTCCGCCACACCTGCAAAGGGCGAGTCAGGGTAAGCGCGCTGCAACTGGGCGACGCTCTCCGCCGCCAACGTTGCCTCGCCTTCGTAGGCGTAGATGAGCGCC
>DGFH01000188.1:4726-23816 GCA_002391565.1 Anaerolineales bacterium UBA3905 | reverse complement strand
AAAGGGCGAGTCAGGGTAAGCGCGCTGCAACTGGGCGACGCTCTCCGCCGCCAACGTTGCCTCGCCTTCGTAGGCGTAGATGAGCGCCAGCCGGAAGAGACTGAAACTGCGCAATTCGTTCAGTTCATCAGCGCGGGCGCCACATTTGACCAGGTTGCGGTTGGTGACAGCTTCCGTGTACATTTCGCGCGCCTGCACCAGCCCGATCTCCTGATAACGCTCCAGCGCCTCGCCTGCATCCAACACCTTGAAATAGAGACAGTTGCTACGTTCGTACACTGTATCGAGCAAGGTGTAGGGCGCGCCTTCGATGCTGCCCCACACCTCGGTGCGGGCGCGCTGCGGGCCGGCGCCGACGCTGCCATATTCGCCGCCGGTGAGGACGATCTCGCTGCCTTGCACTGTGTCGCGCGCATCCGTCAGCTTGACTTCGGCATATGCCATTACGATGGTGCTGTCCGTCCAATCGGCCCAGGCGGCGCCATCCCAGCTGCGCACGATCACTGTGTCGAAGCAAGTGCTGGCGCCACAGGTGGTGTCGACCCAGGCCAGATCCGGCTTGCCGTCGAGGTTAATGTCGTCGGCGGCAAGCATGGCGACCTGACCGGCTGGCCGCGCCTGATAGTTCAGTGTAAAAGCGTCGCCTTCGCTCATGAAGATCAGGAGTTCCATTTCGGGCGTGGCAGCGTCGGAGTGTGGGTTCTGCAAGACCACCACCCAGTCATCGACGCCGTCGCCATTCCAGTCGCCACTGCGTACATTTGCCTCGTTCAGCACTCCGCAAGTGCGCAGCAGTGCGAGGACGTCCTCCATTGCCGTGCCAGCGCTGACTACTTCCACCAGTTGCGCGGGGATGGCAGCGAAAGGTTCCGGGCAGGCGGGCGGCGCCTCTGAGTCGGTTGCTGCGGTCGGCCCGGCAGTGGGCGCCCCGGTCGCCTCCTCAGTCGGCGCTTCTGTAGCGACTATGGTGGCGGTTGCAATGGGCGTCGGCGTGGTCGTCGGTGTGGCTGTGTTGTCTACGCTGCTGTCGGCCTGCCCTGGAATCGTCAACACGTCGCCCCGGAAAAGGACAAGACCAGGGCGCACCGCGTGCGGATTGGCGGCGCGCAGCGCTTCAGCGTCGACGCCAAATTTGGCGGCAATGCTGTTCCATGACTCGCCGGGTTGCACGGTGTATTGTTGTTCATCGGTGGCGGGCGGGGTGGAGGTGACCACCGGCGCGGGCGTCTGACCTGGCGCCGTCGGAGCAGTCGTCGTGGTGGCGGCGGGCGCCGCACCGGGGATGGCGGCGCCGGGGATGACCAGTTCCTCGCCCACGATCAACCAGCCGCTGGCGCGCACCGAGCCTGGATTGGCGGCCTGCAACTCGCGGATGCTCACGCCGAACCGGCGTGAGACGCTTGTCCACGAGTCGCCAGGCTGGACGACATAAGTGGAGACGGTGGCCGGCGTTGCGGTTTGCGCGCTGACGCCAGGCGTTGTCAACCACGCAACGCCTGACCAGCAGGCGAGCAATAGCGCCGCAGCAAGCGCGCGCTGCGTCAACGTGCGGGCGATCCTGGTGTGCAAACGGGTCATAGTCGATTCTCCTCGTTCTTCAATCTACTTCCCAGAGTGTGCATCCCAGATCCGCTGGCCCGGCGAGACCTGGCTATGCATGGCGCAGCAAGTCTTGCTGCGCCATGTACGGTTATTGATAGCTGATATCTTCGATTTGTTGGACGACCTGCACCCAGCTTTGTCCGGGGCGCAGCGGCACCGGCGCCTCGCCGGGGCCAAGCCAGCGCGGGGGCGCTTCCTGGCTGGCGCGCCACGTGCCTTCGTAGACTTTGCCATCGCGAAAGACGCGCAGGTCGCCAAATTCGTGCAGCTTGATGTTGATGCCTTTGGTGCCGAGTGTATCCTCGATGATGTCGGTGACTTCGTGCACTGCCGCAGCCACGATGACATTCGATGCCACAATCGGGCCGCCAGTCGCCGGGTCGAACTCCTGGACGCCGCCTTGATAGCGCACATAGCCGCCCAACGCCGGGTCATAGCGCCATTGAACGCTGTTGCCACCTGGATAGGGGATGTCGATCACGGTGGCGTCGCCGGCAAAGTTGGCGGGCGTCTCGGTGCTGAAGAGGAAGCCTGGTTTGTTCCACACGATGTTGATGCCCTGGTCGGCCAGCCATTGGCGCACACCATCGGTGCGCGCCTGCAGGCGCGTGCGATAATCGCTGCCCAGGTTGGTGAAATAGCGGTTGTTGGACGGGTCGTCGATGTCGGCGTCCAGATAAGGGAAGCCGACTTCGTTCTTGAGTAGATAGCGGATGGCGTCGCTGCCGCCTGAGCAGGCCAGCACGCCGCCGTACATCTGCACCATCCAGATGTTGGGATAACGTGCAGAGCGCACTGGCCCAATGCGATCCGCTTCCTGGCTTTGATACATCGCCGTGATGCGGGTGAGCGAGAAACCATCCACGATGTATTCGTAGACGAGATCCGCTTTGCTTAACCCCCAATGGGCGGCGCGCCCCGCAGCGTCGTTGTTGACGCAGACGAAGATCGGCGGCCGCGTGAGCACTGCCGGGTCGGCGACGGGTAGCCCGGTGAAGGGGGCAATATTGGCTGGTGGTGGCGTAGGGGTGGGCGGCTCTGGCGTCGGCGTCGGCATCTGGATCACCGCAGGTGCGGGGGTGTCTGTCGGTGCAGCGGCGGCAACCGGCATGGGCGTCTTGGTGGGTGTGGGCGTGGGGGCAGGTTGTCCGGCGCCACACGCACTGCTGAGCAGACTGATAAAAAGCAAAACGATCAAGTGGCGGCGCTGATGAAGCAAGGTGCGTAGCGACATAAGATTTTCTTGGTTATGGCTGATGAAAAAGTGGATTTGATCCTTGCGCAACATACGTCTGGAAAGATTGCTGGAGTCGTTGCGTGCGTGCGCCGGGGCGACCGGCGCCGATTGCTTGAGCATCGACGCGTACGATCGGCATGATCTCCTTTGTTGTGCTGGTGATAAAGGCTTCCTCTGCCTCCGCCAGTTCACTGCGTAGCAGCGGGCGTTCGACGATCTCGAACAGGTCGGCGGCCACCTCCAGCACGGCTGCACGCGTAATGCCCGGCAAGACATCTTGCACCGGCGTGATCAACTGGTTACCCTTGAAGATGAAGAAGTTGCTCGTTGTACATTCGGTGATAACGCCGGCGGCGTCGCAATAGAGCGCCTCGATGGCTTCTGCTGCACGCGCCCGTCGCTGCCCTAAGATTGCCGGGATGTAATTCAGACTCTTGACCGTCGGCATGAAGCGCGTTGCATCGACGGTGATCAACGCTGCGCCATCGGTGTAAAGCTGCGCGGGGTAGGGCTTGACCGACGCCAGCAGCACCAGCAGCGTGGGGCGATCTTCAGGCATCAGGAAACTGCTTGAGGCGCCGCCGGTCACGATAATACGAATTGTCACATCATGGGCCGCATTGCGCGCCAGCGTTTCGTAGACAATGGACTCGATGGCGCTGAGTGGGGCAGGCAACGCTAACTCGATCTGAGCAGCGGAGTAAGCCAGACGGTCGAGATGGGCGCGCAGCCCAAAGGGACGGTCGCCGTAGGTGCGCAGCACCTCGAAGACGCCGTAGCCGCGCACCAGCCCCAGATCATTGAGTCCAAGCGCGGCCTGGCTGGCGGGCACGAATTGACCGTTGACGTAATAAGAGAAGTCGGTCATGGCCGGATGTCCCAATTGCCGATGCAGACCCATTTGTAGGTAGTCAGCTCTTCCAATCCCATCGGCCCACGCGCATGGAGCTTCTGCGTGCTGACCGCCACTTCAGCGCCAAGGCCGAATTGCCCGCCGTCGTTGAAGCGTGTGCTGGCATTGACGAAGACCGCCGATGAGTTGATGGCGGCCACGAACCGATTGGCATTGGCCCAGTCATTGGTCAAGATGCCGTCGGAATGCTCCGAGCCGTGCGCATAGATATGCTCGATCGCCTCTTCGACATCTTCCACCACCTTGACGCCCAGGATGAGCGCCATCCATTCCTGGTCAAAGTCATCTGGGCCGGCCTCCACCACCAGGGCGCCGTGCGGGTCAGCACGCAGCAGATCGAGCGCAGCGCCGGTTGCGCGCAACTCGACGTTGCATTGCCCCATGCGCGCTGCCAACTTCGGCAAAAATTCACTTGCTACGGCGCGATGCACGAGCACGGTGTCGCACGAATTGCAGACGCTCGGACGTTGTACGCGCGCATTTTCGATGATGTCGAGCGACCGCGCCTGGTCGGCGCTGGCGTCGACAAAGAGGTGGCAGACGCCGATGCCGCCGGTGATGACCGGAATCGTCGCCTGCTCGCGGCAGAGTTTATGCAGCGCTGCGCCGCCGCGCGGAATGATCATGTCAACGTATTGATCAAGGCGCAGTAGTTGCGTCACCAGAGCGCGGTCGGGGCTGTCGATGTACTGAATCGCCGTTCTGGGAAAACCGACTTCCGCCAGCGCCTCCTGGATGACTGTCGCCAGCGCCAGGTTGCTGCGCAGGGTCTCGCTGCCGCCGCGCAGGATCACAGCGTTGCCCGTCTTGAGACAGAGCGCAGCAATGTCGATGGTGACGTTGGGGCGCGCTTCGTAGATCACGCCCAGCACGCCGATAGGGATGCGGCGTCGGCTGAGGCGCATACCGTTTGGCAGCAGACGCCCCTCGATCTCAGCGCCCACCGGGTCGGGCAGTGCAGCCACCTTGCGCGTATCCTCCGCCAGGGCGCGCACGCGCGCCTCGGTCAGCAGCAGGCGGTCGAGCAGCGCTGGCGTCAGCCCTCTGGCGCGGCCATCGGCCATGTCCTGGTCGTTGGCGGCCAGGATGTCGGTCATGCGCGCTTCCAGCCGGTCGGCGATACGCAGCAACGCCATGTTCTTGACGTTCGTTGGCAGCGTCGCCAGTTGACGGCTGGCCATCCGCGCCGCCTGTCCCATTTTTTCGATGTCCACCGATTGTACGGCGGCCATGCTCAGCTCCTCTCCTGCATTCTTGATCTGCTTCAGCCGATGTTGCTCATCTACAACGGCACTACTTTACCACAAAGTGGCATCAGCGTCACAAGGTATGGCAGCGCACCGGATCAATTGCCAACCTTAAAAGTTACATGCCAATTTCTAGTATATCTTGTAACCTTAACTAAAATGACGTATAATGACAGCATAATGAAAGCATTGTAAGTGATTTGTCGTGTTAGGATGGCAGTCAGAAACCGGGACTTTGGCGGAGGAGCCTTATGAAGCGCAAGCTGCTGACAGCACTCATGACAATCACAC
This sequence comes from Anaerolineales bacterium UBA3905, assembly GCA_002391565.1. Classification (GTDB taxonomy): domain Bacteria; phylum Chloroflexota; class Anaerolineae; order Caldilineales; family Caldilineaceae; genus Caldilinea. Next base: position 18,526 of record DGFH01000188.1, on the reverse strand, counting down.
AAGCGCTGTTGCTCGTTCTGTTGGCGGCGCCGGCCCAGGCCGCGGACAATGGGGTGATTTCGGGTGCGGTCTATCACGACGCCAACGCCAATGCGCAACCGGAGCCGGGCGAAGCCAACATCGCCAACGCCACAGTGTATGTGCAGCGTGTGGGTGACGCCACTCCCATTACGATGATAACTGACGCCGACGGCTACTTTATTGTGGACAATCTGCCCTATGGCGCCTATCAGGTGTGGGCAGAAGATGCGCAACGTCGCATGTCGCCAGTGCAGGTGATCGAGCTAGATGAGGTGACGGGCGCCAGCAGCATCGAATTGCCGATCGTCTATGACCTGTCCGATGATATTGAGTTGACGGAAATCAAGAGCCTGTTCCTGCCGATGGTAAACCGCTGATTGACTGTGCGCGACTTGCTGAATGACTGCGGCAAGCCGCGACCATACTGATTGATAGCCTGTCTCCTCCTTGTGTGACCAAGCAAAAACGCCACCTGCGCAGGTGGCGTTTTTGCATTTCCGCATTTGCGTTCAATTGCGGCGGAAGCGCGCCTTCAGGTTCTCCCAGCGGCGTGGTTTGAGCTCTTCCTCGCTGACGGTCACGGCGGCGTCATTGGCGTCGAAGAAGATGTTCAGCCGGTCATCCACATATTTGGCGCCGGCGATTTCCAGCTTTGCCAGACCGATGGGCAATGCAACATTGCGCTTCCAGTTGCCGATGCGGATTACCAGTTCGTCATAGACGCTGCGATGCAACTGCACCTCGTTGCGTTCAACCAGCGGCAGCGACAGGCTCAGGACATATTGCGACCCTTGCTTGAAGATCTCCTGGGGCTTGCCGATGTAGAAGTGCTGCGTCGGGTCGCCGGCGCCGCCGCGCACTTTTTCCGACCCAAAGACCGCATTCGCCATCTCCATCAACATCGACATGCCCATCACCTCTTGATCAAAGAGCGGCACCTCGAAGATGGGCAGCGGCTGGAAACATTCATGGACAAGCTCCAAATTCTGCGCCTGGGCGTTTTTCCAGATGTCGAAGTAATTGTCGGACAGGGAGCGCGGAAAAACGCGGTTGCAGATCACAGCATCGACGCTGTAACCATAGAGGTTGAGATAGGTGTACGCTCGCTGCGCCTCCTTGACGACCATCTTCTCTGGGTTGAGCACCACGCGCATACTGCTCTGCGTTCCATCGCTGAGGAGCCGGCTCATCCGCTCTAAAAAGCCGACCAATTCCTGGATGCTGTCGAAGATTTCGTCGCCGGGCAGCGGCATGTCGGTCATGCGCCTCACCATCGGGCGCGCCAGTTGCACGGTTTTGCGATGGAAGGGAAAAATCTTCTCGATATACCACCGCGCAATATCGGGGAAGCTCAACAACTGGAGCGTGGAGCCGGTCGGTGCGGCGTCGATAATGATCACGTCGAAGCGTCCACTTTCCGCCAGCGCCGTGATCTGCATCAGACTGGACAGTTCTTCCATGCCGGGGAGCACGGCGGTCTCCTCGGCCACCAGGCTGTCCATGCCCTGCCACATGAAGAGGGCGTTGAGATAGCTCTGCACCGTTCCCCAGTATTGATCCATCTGACTGAGCAGGTCGATCTCTTGCCCCCACAGATTGGGCGCCAGTTCGACCAGGTTGCTGCCAATGCGTCGGTCGAAGCTGTCGCCCAGGCTGTGCGCCGGGTCGGTGGAGAGTACGGCCGTGCGATAACCCAACTCTGCGCAACGCACTGCGCTGGCGGCGCTGATGCTGGTCTTGCCGACGCCTCCCTTACCTGTGTAAAGCAGAACTCGCATAATTTCCCCTTCATGTGCTGGTTGCCCCAGCTAGATTCCGCCGGTCAGCCCCGCACCGGCTGCTTTGAAGCGCAGTATAGCACATGCCTTCCGGCTGTGTCGGTACGCGCCACCCGGTTTATAATGTCGTCATGCGTGTGCTCATGGTCAGCAAAGCGTTGGTGGTTGGCGCCTATCAACGCAAAGCGGAGGAACTTGCCCGCTTGGGCGTTGATTTGGTGGTGCTGACGCCGCCAGCCTGGCGCGACCGGCGTGGCGAGCAGGTGTTGCAGGCGCGCCACACCCAGGGCTACACCTTGCGGGCAATCCCCATCCGTTTTAACGGCAATTTTCACTTGCATTACTATCCCACCCTGAAGCAAGAATTGCAGGCAATCGCCCCTGACCTGCTGCATTTCGATGAAGAGCCATACAATCTGGCGACCTGGCAGGCGTTGCGGCTGGCGCGTGAGGCTGGCGTCCCGGCTACTTTTTTCACCTGGCAAAACCTTCATCGCCGCTACCCTTTGCCATTTTCTGCGTTCGAACGCGCCAATTACCGCGCCGTGCGCGTCGCCATCGCGGGCAATCAGGATGCGGCGGCAGTGTTGCGGCGTAAGGGTTTTACCGGCGAGATCGCCGTGATCCCGCAGTTTGGCGTCGATCCGGCTATCTTTGTCCCGGAGACAGCGTCGCCGCCGCGCCGCGGTGATCGGACGCTACGCATCGGCTATGCTGGGGGGCTGTTGCCGGAGAAGGGGCTGGCCGATCTCTTCCATGCGTGCGCGGCGCTGCGTTGCGCCTGGCGCCTGACGCTGGCGGGCGAAGGCAGCGACCGGGCGGCGTTGCAACAATTGGCCGCCAGCCTCAACATTGCGGCGCAGGTGCACTTTGTCGGGCGCGTCGACAGCAGCGACATGCCGGCTTTTTATCGGGCACTCGATGTTTTTGTTCTGCCCAGCCGCACCACACCCGGTTGGAAAGAGCAGTTCGGCCGCGTGTTGATCGAGGCAATGGCGTGCAGCGTCCCTGTGATCGGCAGCGACAGCGGCGAGATCCCGCACGTCATTGGCGCCGCCGGGCTGATCTTTCCTGAAGGCGACCGCATTGCACTCACGCGTCACCTGCAGCGGCTCTGCGACGACCCTGAGGCGCGGGTGGAACTGGGTGCAGTGGGGCGGCAGCGCGTCCTGACCCACTACACCATGTCGCAAATCGCCTTGCAGACTCTTTCTATTTATCAGCGGATATTGGAGGGTGCGTGAGAGTCGCCATCGACGCTCATCTGCTCAGCGACCAACAGAGCTATCGCAGCGCTGGCGTCAGCAACTATAGCGTCGAATTGTTGCGCGCCCTTGGGGCGCTGGTGTTGGAAACACAGACACAGTCAGATCGCGCACCGGTGGAGTTGTTCGCCTATCTGCACGCCAGGCGCTTTACGACGCCGGGCATCCAGCTGGTGCGCTCGCGCCTGCCACTGGAAAACCCACTGGCGCGCATCGTCTGGGAGCAGAGCCTCCTGCCGCTGCACCTGCGGCGCAAGCGCGCCAGCCTGGTGCATGGGCTGGTGAATGTGTTGCCGCTGACGGCATCCTGCCCTGGCGTTGTGACGGTGCACGATCTGGCGTTCGTACGCACGCCGGAGACGATGCGTCCAATGAAACGTATCTACCTGACGGCGCTCTGTCGCGCCAGCGTGCACCGCGCGGCTCACGTTATCGCTGTCAGCCACCAGACGGCGGCAGATTTGCAGCATTTCTTTGGCGCGGCGCCTCACCGCATCACGGTGGTGCACAATGGCGTGGCAGCGCGTTTCACCCCGCGCAGCGCCGAGGCCCAGGCGGCGTTTCGCCGGCGGCGCGGATTGCCGCCGCGCTATCTGCTCTATCTGGGCACATTGGAGCCGCGCAAAAACCTGGAGCAACTGGTGCGAGCCTTTGCGCAGTGGCGGGCAGTGACCTCAGCCGCAGCACACGATGTCAGGCTGGTGCTGGCCGGCGCCAAAGGCTGGCACTACGCCGAGATTTTTCGCAGTGTGGAGGCGCTGGGACTGACGGAGCAAGTGCTCTTCCCTGGCTTCATTCCGGGCGACGAGCTGCCCGACTGGTACGCCGCCGCAACGGCCTTTGTCTATCCCAGCCGCTTCGAGGGCTTCGGGCTGCCGGTGTTAGAGGCGATGGCGTGTGGGACGCCGGTGGTGTGTAGTCGCGCGCCCGGTGTGAGTGAGGTGGCTGGCGATGCCGCGCTGACATTTCCCGTGCACGACGACGCAGCTATCGTGGCGGCGTTGGAAGTGGTGGTGAACCAGACGGCGGCGCGCCAGGCGTTGGCTGCGCGCGGGCTGGCGCAGGCCGCGCGCTTCACCTGGCGGCGCAGCGCCGAAGCGACGCTGGAGATCTATCATCGTTGCAGCCGATGAATAGATTTCTACGCGCAGGTGCGAAGTGTGCACGCGCATGATAGCAGGCCTATGTCATGGGGGGAGCGGTGACCTGCGGTACAAACGTTTGCTGTAACCGTGATGTAGACCGCCGGATATGCTAACTTGTAAGCCGGGGCAATCGCTGGCACAATAAAATGCGTATGTCTAGCGTAGACAACCTGAAACTGACCGACACGGCGACGCAAGAGCGACCGGCGCCTGCCGCCCGCCAGGAAAGCTGGCTGGCGAGCCTGGTGCGCCGCGTGCCAACGCGGTTGTGGGCGCCATTGCTGGTCGCATCGGATGCTTTGCTAATCTTTGCAGCGTTTGTCACGGCATATCTATTGCGTTATCAATTGCAACTATTCATCGCCGTTGACCCTGCATTCCAGTTGCCACTAGTGAGTTACTTGCCGCTGGTGCTGCTGGTCGTCCTCTTTATGCTCATCTCTTTTCGTTTCTCGCATGTCTACCCATACCAGCCTGGGCGCAGTTGGGTTGAAGAGACCTGGCGCATCGCCACCGCCTCCACGGCCGGCGTCATCCTGCTGATCGTCGTCAATCTCTTTTTTCGCCCGATGCTGTACAGCCGCCTGGTCTTTTTGTACACGGCAATTCTCGTCACGATCTATCTGGGCGTCAGCCGGCTGGTGATCATGGCGGCGCGCAGCCATCTGCGCCAGTACGACATTGGCGTGCGCCGCGTCTTGTTGATCGGCGCCGGCGATGTGGGGCGGATGGTGATGCGCACATTGGCGGCGCGCCCCGACTATGGGTTGAAGCTGGTTGGCTTTCTGGATGACAACCCGGCCAAGAGCAGCACCGACGTGGGGCGTTTCAAGGCGCTGGGGGCGGTTGACCGCGCCCCCGAAGTTATGGCGAGTTATGCCATTCAACGTGTGATTATCTGTTTACCCTGGCAGACGCATCGCACCATTCAGCGGCTGTTGCGCGAATGTGAGCAGGCGGGCGTGGAAGCCTTTGTCGTGCCCGACCTCTTCCAATTGACCAAGAACCAGATGAAGGTGGAGGAACTCAACGGCATTCCGTTGATTTCAACGCGCGCCATCTCGATTCAGGGCTGGAACTTGATCTTCAAGCGCACCTTCGACCTTGTCGTGGGGACGACGATGGCGTTGTTGGCGTTGCCGATCATGGTGGTGATTGCGCTGGCGATCCGCCTCGACACACCCGGCCCCATTTTGTTTCGACAGGTGCGCGTGGGCAAACACGGCAAGGAATTTGCCTGCTTCAAGTTCCGTTCGATGGTGAACAATGCCGACGAGCTGCGTAGCCAGGTGGCGGATTTGAACGAATCGACGGGGCCGCTTTTTAAGATTCGCAACGACCCGCGTCTGACGCGTGTGGGGCGCTTCATCCGTCGTTATAGCCTGGACGAACTGCCGCAGTTGTTCAACGTGCTGCGCGGGGAGATGAGCCTGATCGGTCCGCGCCCCAACCTGCCCGAAGAAGTGGCGCAATACCAGGAATGGATGAAGAAACGCCTCTCTGTCAGCCCTGGCCTGACCGGACTGTGGCAGGTGAGTGGGCGCAGCAATCTGACTTTCGACGAGATGGTGTTGCTCGACATCTACTACGTCGAAAATTGGGGGCTTGGCCTCGATATAAGCATCCTATTGCGCTCGGTGCCGGCGGTGTTGCGCGCCACCGGCGCCTATTGAAACGACGCTCCATCATGCAACGTATCCTGATCTTGATGAGCGATACAGGCGGCGGCCACCGCGCCAGCGCCCAGGCGCTCAAAGCCGGTTTCGACGAGTTGTACCCCGAGCGCTTCACCATCAACATTATCGATTTCATCACAGACTACCTGCCCTGGCCCTTCAACCAGATGCCCAAGGCGTATCCCTTTCTCTCGAACGATGCGCCCTGGTTATGGAAAATCCTCTACGGCGGGCAGACGCACAGCCTGAGCACTGGGCTGGCGCAGATCAGCCGGCTGATGGTGGGCGCAGTGGAGAGAGCCATCGCCGAGCATCGCCCCGACCTGATCATCTCCGTGCATCCGCTGATGCAGCTTGTCAGCATGTTGGCGATGGCGCGGCGCCCACAGCGCATCCCCTTCGTCACGGTGGTGACCGATCTCACGACTGCGCACCCGCTCTGGTTTCATCCTGATGTTGATGCGGTTTACGTCGCCAGCGAGAACACGCGGGCGCTGGCAATCAAGGCGGGGGTGGCGCCAGAGCGGATTCATCTGTTGGGTCTGCCGATCCGCCCGGCTTTTGCGCGTTCTCCACGCCCCAAAGTCGATCTGCGCGCCGAGTTAGGGATGGCGCCAGGGTTGCCTGCCGTGCTGCTGATCGGCGGCGGCGAAGGCATCGGGCCGGTGGAAGCGATCGCAGCAGCGTGCAATGTCAGCCTCAGCCAGGGCGGCAAACCAGCCGGCCAGATCGTTGTGGTGTGTGGACGCAACAAGACGCTGCAGGAGCGCCTGGCCGCACGAGATTGGGCTGTACCGGTGCGCATCAATGGCTTTGTCGACAACATGGCGGACTGGATGACGGCATGTGACTGCATCGTAACGAAGGCGGGGCCTGGCACCATTGCCGAGGCGTTGATCTGCGGGCTGCCGATCGTGCTGAGCGGCTTCATCCCTGGTCAGGAAGAGGGCAATGTGCCTTATGTGGTGGACAATCATGTTGGTGTGTACGTCGAAGCGCCCACAGAGATCGCCGCCACCGTTGCCCGGTGGTTCGGCCCGGAGCGCGACCATCTGCGCATGATGGCGGCGCAGGCGCAGGCAATGGGGCATCCATACGCCACGTTTGACATTGTGAAGTCGATTGTGAATCTGATTGCGGCTTGAAGGTCTACGGATCCCCTTTCTGCAAATATGCCCAATATGCGTCGCCAACCGGGGTCGAGCGGCCGTAGTTGTCGAAGAGGTTGCCGGTCGGGTAACGGCTATCGCGGGCGGAGTACCAGTTCCAACGTTGCACCAGCCGATAGTCGTCTTCAGCCAGACCTGTCGTCGGGTCGCGTAGGCTTTGGAAGAGGTCGAAACTACCTTCCATAAAGGCAATCACGCGCGCCGCGTCGAAGCCGTATGTGGCCGGCATCAAGATGCCATATTCGGTGATCCAGAGCGGTTTCTCTTGTTGACCATGCGCTGCCATCCACTGGCGCATGTCTCGAACCTGCGTCTCGACCAGCGTCAAGTTGTCATGCTCGTCAATCTCCCACAACTCGCCGCGATGGTCGATATAGAAACCGGGGGGGATGTTGACGCCCCATCCGCCCCGCTCCTCGCGTAGCACGAAGGCGTGCATGTTCCACACATCGACCGGCATCGGTGCGCCATAGAGCGATTGGTAAAAATCCCAGACGCGATCCAGATAAGCCAGCCGCAGGGGCGTCACCTGGCTAACGCCGCCAATGGCGATCTGCGCAGTGGGGTCAGCGGACTTGATTGCAGTGTACGCACGATGGTAGGCGACGGCGTAGACTTCAGGCGGAGTGTTGTCTTGCCAACGCACGTCTGGCTCATTGCCGATCAGCCAGGTCAGACCGCGATGGTTGCGCGCCAGTTCGTGTAGCGTCTGTGTGTCAGGATAGAGGCGCCCGTTCTTCATACGCACCATCGGCGTGAATTCCATCCCCAGAAAAGCGGGCGGCAGGTCCATGACGGTGCGGCTGGTCAGCCCCCAAAAAAGCGACTCCGTGCGGTGGTTCGTGCTCCAGGTGAGATACCAGCCGGGGCGATCCACCGGCCAGTCGAAGTAAGAGGGGTCGCCATCCGGGATGCCGACGCCGGCGCGCCAGCGCAGGGTGTAGGGCGCAGGCAAGGGGGCAGGTTGAATGGCGTCGGCCGGGCGCCGGGTGAGTGTGCCTGGTGTGAAGTGGGGCGGCGACGGGTCGTCTACTGGAATGAGTGTGTCGTCCAGTGGGTTGATCGCTGGCGTCCACTCTGGCGGCCTGCCGGCAACGCTCAGGAGCGCAAGCGCCAAAAGCAGAGCGCCGCCGCCGATGAGCCAGAGAAAGCGCCGCACATGCTGGGGTTGCTGCTCAAACATGGCGATGGGAATAAGGGGTCATAGCATACGACTTGGGAAGTTGTTGGCGCGCAGTCAATCCGCTGTCTCGATCAACTGCTTGAGGCGGTCGAGGTTTGCTTCGAGGCGGTTGAGTGATGCTTGTAGGGATAGCGCATTGGCATTGTCTTGCTTATTGTTCGATACGTCGCCGTTTTGTTCGGCGGGTCGGGTCAACATTTTGCGCAGGAAGTGCTCCCTTCCTGGTTGTTCTCGCAGGGCGGCCAGCTCGCGCCGCACCAGATCGGTGTGCAACTCAATGCCGTGACGAGCCATCACCTGTTGATAGTAGTCCATGTTTTTCATCAAGCCATTGGTCACGGTCGTGAAGCCGTGCTCCGCCAGCAACAGACGTGAGTTGAAATACATCGGGTTGTGCGAGAACATCCGCTCATCATCCCATTCCGGCTGGATGAGAATGATATCTACATCTGGATATTTCACCTTCAGGTTTTTGATGTGATAGCGCAGTGTGGAGTGCAACAGAGTGCGCACCGTCTGATTGACGATCGCCTGGATGCCGTGGTTGCGCATATAGTGTTGCTCTGGAAAGGCGCGCGCGGCGTTGAGCGGCACCATTGAATTGATGCAGATGACGAGTTTGGCGCCGGCTTCGATGGCAAGATCAAGGCTGGCAGTGCCATGCAATCCACCATCGACATAATCTTTGTCGAAGATGCGCACCGGGCGATAGAGCACTGGAATGGCGCTGCTGGCGGCGACGGCGCGGCTGATCGGCACGATCCCTTTGCCGCCCTGCCCAAAGACAGCGCGATTGCCGCTATCCAGTTCGGTGGCGACAATGAAGAGTTGCTTATCCAGAAAGTCGAAGCGGTTGCAGCGCCCTGGCATTTCCAGGATGCGCCGCACATAACGCTCCAGCGCATTGCTGTCATACAGACCGGCTGGCAACAAGTCCGCCAGCTCCCAGAGGATGTCGGAGATGGCGATATTCAGCGGGTGCGACAGCGACGCCATGCCCAGTTGCCAGAGGGTGCGCGGCAGGTTCAGCAGGCCGCGCAGGTATTCTGGAATGTTGGCCTGAAAGATGTCGCCCACGCCAAATCCGCCGATCTCAGGATGACGGTTGTCGATGGTCTGGATGATTTCTTCTGGGGTCAGGCCATTGGCAATGAGCGCGCAAATCAGGGCGCCGGCGCTGGTGCCGACGTAAATATCGAAGTCATTGACGGTCTGACCGTGCAGGATGTCATTGATCGCGCGCAATGCGCCGACTTCGTATACGGCGCCGGTGATACCACCACCGGCCAGGACAAGCGCGACTTTACTGCGTTTGCGCATGAGATGCTCACTGTGCTTCTGCTACATCCGACTCCGCCGGCGTTTTTTCCGCTGCGTCGTCTGCCTGCTGTGCTTCGAGCAACGCACTGATCTTGGCGTTTAGTTCGTCCAGCTGAGCCTGTAATTTGTGCAGATCACGCGCCGTAGGCACATTGAGCGTCGCCAGCACATCCTGAAATAATTCGTCGATCCGTTGTAACGGGGAAGATTCGTTGGCTGTCTGTTCGTTTTTGGCGTCGATGTGCAAAGGAGCGGTCAAGGCGCGTCGCACCTGTTCCAGGGTGTCGCCGCCAGTGCGGATCAGGTTGGTCAGCAAGGAGCGCGAGAGCAGGCCAGAGCCTTTCTTTTCCTGCTCGAAGATGATCTGCGAGAGCGTCAGGGTCGTCAAGTCTTCGCCGGTCTCGTGATCGATCACCAGCACATCTTGATTCGCCTGGATCAAGGCGGCAATATGCTCCAGCGTCACATATCGTTTCGCTTCGGTATCGTAGAGCTTGCGGTTAGGATAACGCTTGATCACTGGCATTGGTGTTCTCGCCGGGAAGCAATCTGAGCAACTGGTTTGGATTCTCTTTCGATCATAGCATAGCCAGACGCGCCGCGTCAAAACGAAATCGAAATTCACGACGATTCTGCATAGTCTCTAAAATTCAGACGCAAAAACTGTACAATTCCTCACTGTATCATGGGAGGAAGAAAGGCTTAATAACAGGTGTTTCTTCCTCCTCCTTTGTGTGCAGAAGGCGACATGCTTGCATGTCGCCTTCTGCTTATCATCGCTTGCATCTCCCAGGGAGACGGCTATAATAGCGTTCATCTACATTACACCTTTCTGCCAACTCACAGCACCGGCAATCTAGATCATGAGCCAACGACAACTTGCGATTGACTTCTATCACGATCTTTGCACTTCCGGCGCGCTGGCGCAGGATACATGGGAGGCCTTGCTGCCTGGGTTGTCGGCGCGTGGCCTCATCTTTGGCAACCGCCCGTTGACCACTGTGTTGCGCCCACTCCTGCATACCGGGATGGACTGGCATTACTTGCGCTGGCGCAGTACGGTTATCCTCGGCGTCTTTCGCAAGCTGGCGGAAGCGTTGCGCGCTGATCCTGCATTGCGCACACAGGTGCATCTCACGCCCGAAGAAGAAATCCTGATTCAGCTCCCGACCGGCTTCGACACGATTCTCCCCACCGCTCGCCTCGACAGTTTTCTGACCGTTCACGCTGACGGCGCCTATCACCTCAATTATGTGGAACTGAACGGTGAAAGCCCGGCGAGCATGGCGTACAGCGATGTGCTTTCCGACCTGTTTCTGGAAACGCCGCTCATGCACGCCTTTGGTGAACGCTACCATGTTGAGCCGTTGGCGGTGGGGCGGCGCAGCGCTGTCGATGCACTCTTGCGCATCTACTATCAGTGGCGTGGCAACCGCAACAAGCTGCCCGACATCGCCATCGTTGATTGGGAAGGTGTGCCAACCACCACAGAGTTCCACCTTTTTGTCGACTATTTTGCCCGCTACGGCATCACCGCCACGATCTGCGATCCGAACAAGATGGAGTTCCACAACGGTGTGCTTTACGCCGACGGGCGCGCGGTCGACTACGTCTACAAGCGCGTGCTCACGACCGAGTTGTTACAACGCTTCGGGTTGGATCATCCCATCATCGACGCGCTGCGGGCAGGCGCTATCTGCATGGCGAATCCTTTCACTTGCAAGCTGGTGCACAAGAAAGCCAGCTTTGCTGTAGCCTCCGACGAGCGCAACGCCTACCTCTTCACACGCACAGAGCAGGAAGCGATCCGCCAGCACATTCCCTGGACGCGTAGTGTGGAGGAGCGTAAGACGCTGGCGCCAGACGGTGAACCGATCGACCTGCTGCCCTGGGCTGCTGCACACAAAAATGACCTGGTGCTCAAGCCCAATGACGAATACGGCGGCAAAGGTGTGCTGATCGGTTGGGAGTGTGAACAGGCGGAATGGGACGCAGCGTTGCAGGTGGCGCTGACCGATCCGGCTATCATCCAGGCGCGCGCCACCATCGCCTATGAGGAATTCCCATCGCTAACGCCGGGGGGCGCCGTTGACATCAGCCGGCGGCTGGTGGATTCTGATCCCTTCATCTTCAACGGCGACACCGTGGATGGCTGTCTGGTGCGGTTGAGCAAAGTCACCCTGCTTAACGTAACGGCTGGCGGCGGCTCGGTGGTGCCGGCGTTTGTGGTGGATAAACGCGAGTAGAGATTGGAGATTGGCGATTAGGGAATGGTTGCCCTGAGAATCGGTCTCCCGTCTCTAATCTCCAATTTCCTCAGAGCAAGGGCAAACCCATGTATTACCCTTCCTTCAACATTGGCATCGAAGAAGAGTATCAACTGATTGACCCGGCGTCGCGTGAGTTGCTGGGGTACGTCACGCAGTCGATGGCGCGCGAACGGATGGTGGTCAACGAGCGCGCGCCCAATGCAGACCTGGCGCGGCTGATCCGCGAGGGGGCAGTGGCGACAGGAACACCTGTTTGCGTGGATATCAACGAGGCGCGCGATAAGCTACTGCGCGTGCGCGAGCAGATGTTGGAGCTGGGCGTTGCCGGCGGCTTCAAGATTGCCGGCGCCGGCACGCATCCCTTCAGCCGGTGGGAAGGCCGTGAAGAGATGCTGGCGCAGTACCGCCAGATGGCGGAGGATGCGCAGGTGGTGGCGCGACGCATCCTGGCCTTTGGGCTGCGCATCCACATCGGCGTCGAAGATCGCGACCTGGCGATTGACGTCATGAACACTATTCGTTATCTGTTGCCACACATCCTCTGCCTGAGCACCAGCTCACCCTTCTGGCAAGGTCGCGACACCGGCTTGAAGAGTTACCGTGCTGTGCTGGTCGATTCGCTGCCGCGCACCGGCATTCCGGGCGCATTTGCCAGTTATCACGACTATCGTAGCTACGTCGACACACTCATGCGCACCAACAGCATCCCTGACCCGCGCCGCATCATGTACGATGTCATGCCGCACTATCGTTTCCCGACGCTGGTGATTCGCATCTGCGACATGACGCCCTCCTATCGCGATGTGCTGGCGATCACGGCGCTCATTCAGGCGACGGTGGCCTGGATGGTCGATCTACGCCAACGCAACATGTCGTTCCGCCTCTACGATCGCATCTTGATTGCCGAAAATAAGTGGCGAGCTGTGCGCTATGGGCTGGACGGGAACCTGGTCGACTTTGGCATCGAGCAGCAACTCCCGGCGCGCGACCTGATCCGCGAATTGATCGAACGCGTCGAACCGATGGCGCGCAAGCTCAGCTCCTGGCATGAATTAGAGCGGTGCTTCACTATTTTGGAGCGCGGCACTTCCGCCGACCGGCAACTTGCGGTCTGGCGCGCCAGTGGCGAAGATATGCGCGCCATCGTGGATTATCTGATTGCGGAAACGGAGAACCTGGCATGAGCGCACGACCATCTTTGACCATCGGCATCGAAGAGGAATATCAGATCATCGATCCGGAGACGCGCGAACTGCGCTCTTTCATCACGCAGTTTCTCGACGGCGAACGTGTGATCATGGTCGAGCGCGAGATCAAGCCAGAACTGCATCAGGCCATGGTCGAGCTGGGTACGCCGGTTTGTCATACGTTGGAACAGGCGCGCGACGAACTGGCAAAGCAGCGCCGTTTTATCATCGATCTGGCGGCGCAAAAAGGGCTGGCTGTGGTGGCGGCGGCGACGCATCCTTTCAGCAACTGGTTTAACCAGTCGGTGACGCCGCTGCCGCGCTACCAGGGTGTGTTGCAGGAGATGCAGTTGCTGGCGCAGCGGCTGCTGATCTTTGGGATGCATGTCCACATTGGCATCGAGGATCGCGCCTTTGCCATCGACACGATGAACGTTGTACGCTACATGCTGCCGCATGTGTTGGCCTTAAGCACGAGCAGCCCCTTCTGGATCGGGCGCAAAACAGGGTTGAAAAGTTATCGTTCGGCAGTTTTCGCCGATTTCCCCCGTTCGGGCACGGCGGAAATCTGTCGCACAGTGGCAGACTGGGACAACATGATCGGCGCGCTGACCCGCTCCGGCTGCATCCCCGATGGCAGCAAAATCTGGTGGGACTGCCGGCCACATCATAAGTACCCTACATTAGAATTCCGCATCTGTGACATCTGCACACGCGTCGATGAAGCCATTGCGATCGCCGGCATCTTCCAGGCGTTGGTGCTCTGGCTGTGGAAGCTGCGCCAGC